>JAZSLC010000073.1:0-9823 GCA_045535175.1 Faecousia sp.
CATGAGAATACCAAAACCGATGCCCAATACCACATACCCCGTCAAAACAGGTATGGATTTGAAAAATGCTTGTTTTACAGTTTGAATGTTCATGGGTGTGATCCTTCATTTTATTGATCTTTTGGAATGCATCCTGAAAGCACCCGACACAATCCCCGCGGGCACTCCTGTCTCATATTTCCATATTGGCAGTGTAACATGAGTGTGGCTGCGATGCAAGCCCAAACATCAAAATTGCACTCCGGCGCTCAAATCTGCCGCATAAAAAAACGCCGGAGGCTCCGGCGGGTTTTTGGATTGCGGTCAGACCGCACCCGTTGGTATACATACAAATGGTCTTTTATCGATAGAAACTTGTAATCTCTCCGGTTTTTTCCTGGCTCACAAGCTTTCCGGCGGAGTCAAAGGTGTACCGAAACACAAAACTGCTTCCAGCGATTGTAAAGGCGCTGGTTTGCGGTGAGAAGAAAGTGGAAGTGATGCTCTCCACATCCCACAGGAGCATTCCGGAATCGCCCAAGGAGAGCTTTCCACCAAGAGAGCCCTTGACTGAGTAGAATTCCTGCGGTGTTCCGACATTCGGATCGCATACCAGGAGCATAGCGGTGTAGTTATCCCGAACCATCGGCGTCAGCTCTTCGCTGGAAATCTTCCAGATGTCATTATCAAACAAATAATTCAGCACTGCGGCGATTTCGTATCTGCCCCCTGCACTCTGGGCTTCGTCTTCCAGCCTGGGCACCGAATAGGCAGACAAGTAAATATTCCCATTGTACTCAATCATATCGGTAATGTAATAGTAGGCATCCTCACTGCCATAGGAGAAAGATTCGGTAATATTCCCCTGCCGGTCCACCTTCACGATTCTGGAGTATTCGTTCGTCATGTGGCTGCCAAGCTGGACAATGTAGCCATCTCCAAACCGCGCAGCGTTCCAGATTCCGTAATTGCCCACCTCCGTTTTCTGAAAACTGATTTCTTTTCCGCCGGAAGAATACTGGCTCAAGCAGAAAAACTTATAATCACCGCGGCTGATCACCGCATAGGTGCCATCTTCGTTTTCCAGAATTTCGGCAATGTATTCATCTTTGAAGCCGTTGTTAAGCATACAAGTCCAAAGAAGGCTGCCTTCCGAATCGATTTTCGCCATCCACGCATAGGAGTGTTGGGCGCTGCTCCAGGTAGGCGTTTCTCCGTATGCAATCACACCGTCAGATACAGTTGTGATTCCATTGACCCAGAATAAGGATATGGGCACACTCCATAAAAGCTCCCCGTCCTCATATTTTTCCACAATGCTTCGATCGTGGACTTCAAAACCAAGCTTGGGATCCTCTTTGTATTCAGCGCGATATTCATAGTGAACCCCTTGCCGGTTTGAGGAAACACCCAGCCATGTGGATCCATCATCACCGCTCACTACGAAACCTCCGCTGTAATTCTTATAGTTCCATAGATTCAAAACATCTTCCGGCGTAAGGTTTTCCTGCAGGATTTCATATCCTCCGATTTTATCAGAAGAGATGCTGCCCGCAATGACCTCCGCCGTTTTTGCGTAAGTGAAGGACTTGGTGGTGATATCTCTGTAGATTTCCTTGATCTCACCCCGGCTCAGCCCATCGGTTGACAGACCGTATTCATTGAAAAACTTGATTGCATCGCTGTATTCCTTGGCCTCAACCGTTACAAAGCCAACGGAAATCAGCAAGATAACGCAGGCTGCGAGAGAAGCAACTGCCCGCCATGCTCTGCCGGGTTTTGCCCGGGGCGCCGGCTGAATTGCCGAAAAATCCAAGCTTGTTTCAGGAAGTTTGGATGCAGCATCGTGTAGTTTCTGTTCCATTTCAATCCTCCTTGTTTCGTAGTGCGCTGATGGCACGTTCGTACCGCTTCTGAGCTGCGCTTGCAGTGATCCCCAGAACCGAACCGATCTCTCTGTGGGTTAAGCCACCCACTATTTTCAGGGTTACGATTTCCTGCTCCATGGGAGAAAGGGCGGAAATCAGCTCTATGTATTCCAGTTGTCTGTCCGCTTGAGCAGGTGTTTCAGCAAAGGCTTGTTCCCGCTTTGACTTTCGCAGGTGGTCGTAGCAGAGGTTCCTTGCAATCCGATAAAGCCACGCCTGTTCTTTTCCGGAAGCACATCGGACACCTCCGGACAGGACTTTTACAAAGGTATCGTGCAGGACATCTTCTGCCAGATAGGGGTCTTTTGTGATGGAAAGGGCATAGCGAAAGATTCCGTTTTTGTACTGCTCATACCAGCTGTATATGAGCAACCGGTCCATGGCCATCACCTCCTTCTGTATATAAGACGGTTGAAACACAAGAAATGCGACAAGGTTTTTTGTTTTACTATATCATACAAGGATCGTTCTGACCACCCAAATCATGCGCGATCCGCCACCGAGAACGCTTTGTGCTGCCATCGGTTTGCTGATCCGAAGATTGTTGTTTCAAATAACAGTGCCGGCTCCGTGATGATCCTCAGAGCCGGCAGCAATTATAACGATTACGCCCATTTTGCAGGAATTACCGTAAGGCAATCTCAAGCCAACACGATCGTCTCAAAAGGTCTCGGCGTAATTTTTCCAGTATATTCAAATCCATCGGAAGTCAGTTCATCAAAGAGGCCAAAATGCATGGGAACCGCAAACTTTGAACCAATGCGCTTTGCAAATCGGCCCGCGTCCGCCGCATTCATATTGTTGCCAACTCCATTGATTGGAAGGAATACCGCTTCAATCTCCTCATTCGGAAGGCTGCAAAACACACGCTCACTGTAAAGTGTATCGCCGGTGATGTAATAGGTTTTCCCTTCAGCTGTCAGCAACACACCGATTGCCCCCGGATCAGAATGCTCCGCATGAACCGCATGAAGCCGAATACTCCCTTCGGTCCACTCTGTTCCCGCATTGAACAGTATGTAGTTGGACCCACCGCCATAGTTCCGAAGTTCCTGCCAGCTCCCATCCGGGCCAAAAACAAGCATCTTTGCCCCTTCTGTAAAGTAATGATCCAGGGTTTCCCGATCCAGATGGTCCATATGGTTATGCGTACAGATGATAATATCCGGCTGAATCTCTAAAAATCTGGGATCTGCCGGAAAACGGCGATGATTCTTCGGATTCACCCGACCAACACTGTCCGACAGGTACGGATCGACCATCACCACTTTCCCGTCTGTTTCAAACATCAGACCCGCCTGGCCCAACCATGTAATCTTCATTCGTCTCCTCCATACAAAGTTCTTTACAGCAGACCCTTTCCCATAGTTATTCCGGAATCATTGGATACAGCTGAATCATATTGCCGCCATCCACCACAAGTTCGGCACCGGTGGTGTTTCTTGACTCCTCACTGCCGAAATAGTAGACCGCATTGGCAATATCTTCAAAGGTCGCAATGTCCCGCAGGGGCGTATAGGCCGACAAGGCCGAGCGGATATTATTGCAATTATTCTCCCAGCGGTCGGTCTTGATCATGCCGGGAAGCACCGCATTCACCCTGATGTTGTATTTTCCAAGATCGAATGCCAACGCACGCATCATTCCCAGCGCGCCGCTCTTAGAGGCACTGTATGCAATCCGATCCGGTATACAGCGGTAAGCCGTGTTGGAGTTCATAAACACAATGCTTCCGCTTTGTTTTTCCATCATCTGCACTGCGGCCAGGCGGGCCATGATAAAGTTCCACACCACATTGGTATAAATCACGTCCGAGAAATCTTCCACAGATACCGTCAGAAACTCCTGATTGATCCCAAGATTCGCCGCATTCAGCACAATGCAGTCCAGCAAATATCCCTCTGACTGAATATCATCAAAGACACCCTTCAATGCCTCCTCGGACATGGACGGATCTGCTCTATACCCTTTTGCAAACACGCCGTATTTTCCGGCAATCTTTCTTGCCGCTTCATCGGCACCCTCCTGCCTGCGGCTGGCAACGAAAACCGCATAACCTTCTTTCGCAAACCTTTCGGCAATGCCAAATCCGGTATTTGCCACTGCGCCGGTAATAAAAACAGACTTTTTCATCATTTTTCTCCTTCTAACCCAAACCTGTCTGTTCAGAAATAGAATTCTGTTTTTGCCGGACGAATATCCGTCAGGGCTCCGGTGTAATGTCTGAGTGTATGGGGCTGATAAGGGTGCTTCAGACATTCTTCCTCGTTGATTTCAATGCCAAGGCCGGGCTTATCGGGAATCGTCATGTATCCATCCTGATAGGTCAGACACTCATCAGTGACATTCTTTCTCCAAACCACATCAGAGTACATGATTTCCAGAATCTCAAAGTTCGGGCAGGTAGCCGCCAGCTGCAAGGTTGCCGCATTCGCCACAGGCCCCGAAGGATTATGGGGCGCAAAGGGAATATACCTGCATTCTGCCTCTGCTGCAATTTTCTTGAGCTCCATAATGCCGCCGGCATGGGAGATGTCCGGCTGAATGTAATCCGCAGGCATCAGATCAAACAGCTTGCGGTAATCCCAACGTGTATAAAGACGCTCTCCGGCAGAAATCGCAACCGGCGATTTATCCCGAACCGCCTTCAGCGCATCCAGGTTATCCGGCGGAACAGGCTCTTCAAAGAACATCGGCTTGAATGCTTCCAGTTCTCTTGCAATCTTAATTCCGGTGGGAACATTGAAACGGCCGTGGCCTTCAATGAGGAGATCTACCCCATCCCCAACCGCTTCTCGAACGGCCGCCACGCAGCGAAGGGCTTTATCCAAATCCCCATTAGAAATGTTCAAGTAACTCTTGCCGAAGGGATCCCACTTCATGGCGGTGATGCCTCTTTGAACAGCTATTCTTGCCTTTTCTCCAAATTCCTCCGGTTCCTTTGCTCCCGCAAACCAGCCATTGACGTAGATTCGCACCTTATCATGCACTTTTCCGCCCAGCAGCTGATACACGGGAACATTCAGGAATTTGCCCAGGATATCCCACAGTGCCATCTCCACAGCAGAAAGAGCGCTCATCAGTACAGGGCCGCCTCTCCAGTAAGCATCGCGGTAAATACTGTGCCAATGCTTTTCAATTTCCAGGGGGTTTTTCCCCACCAAATACTCTTTAATGTGCTCCACTGCTCCGAGCAAGGCCTTTTCCTTATATTCAAGGGTTGCTTCTCCAACGCCGGTAAGTCCTTCGTCAGTATAGATTTTTACAAACACCCAGTTTGTCCGAAAACAGTCCACAACAAACGGTTTCACATCAATTACTCTCATTGTACGCTCCTTCTCGCCCTGTCAATTGACTTTATTTGACAAATGCGGTATAGTATTTACATTATTATATTAGCAGTCGTATCCGGAAAGAAAAAGAAACAATCCGGTTCAAATATGTAGAAATTCTATTTTCAAGGTGTGAATCATGGAAGAATTGGTCTTTTACAATATGAATACGCTTTTATATCAAAAAGTGGGAGATTCATCTACCCCTCAGCGTCATGTTACAAACTTCGAAATAGAGTATCAGCTATGCGATGGTGGCATTTCTCATATCGACGATCAGGATTATCCCATTAAGGAAGGCCAGCTTCTACTGGCAAAACCCGGGATGACCCGTAACACCACAGGCATATATCATTGCTTGGCCATACACTTTTCCTGCCGCAACGAATCGCTTTCCGCCAAGCTAAAGGGCCTGCCCACCCTTCTGACATCCCCTTATTCCGGTCGTGTGAAGAAGCTGTTGACGAATGCATACAACGCCCAATCGGGTTCAGAAACCCATACCCTGCGATTGGAAGGAATTCTGCTTCAGATCATTGCAGAATACATGGATGCCGGCCAGATTACCCACAACATTCCTTTGAAATACCAAAGATATGCCCCCGGGATCTTCCAGACTGTTGATTACATGAATAAGCATTTTCCAGAACACATTACCTGTGATCAACTGGCTTCTCAAATGTTCATCAGCACCAATTTCTACCAGAAGCTTTTCCGGGAAATCATGAAGGTATCTCCGGCCAAGCATCTGCGGGAAATCCGGATTGCCGAAGCCTGCCGTCTTCTGGCCAATACAGATCTGTCTGTTCAGGAAATTGCGGAACAATGCGGCTTTAACTGTTCCAGCTACTTTATCTATGTTCTTCGCAAAGAACAGGGAATCACACCTTTTGAATACAGAAAAAGAAATCGAATCTTGCTATGAAAGAAACAGGCTCTCCCAGCCTGTTTCTTTTTGATTATGAATAGAATTTCTATGTTTTTGGACCAAGTATTCTATTTTATTAACCTTCGCTTTCACCTATAATGAAATCAGCTCAAAGATCCCGATCATTACATGAAAAAGGAGCATCGCACATGGAACGGTTAATAAGAATTGGTGAAATCAAGCCCAAGAAATCCTCCGAGATCCGGCATTCCCGCATCGGTTTGGGATTTGAAAAGCTGGACCGCAATGTATTCGATCCCAACAAAGCCTATCACTTCGTAGGGGAATCCGGCGTAAAGTGGGCCAGACTCCAATCCGGATGGCAGCGCACAGAAAAAGAAAAAGGCGTCTACGACTTCTCCTGGCTGGATGAGATCGTTGATCATATGATCGACATGGGGATCGAACCCTGGTTGTGTCTGTGCTACGGCAATCAGCTGTACACACCGGCTGCAGCAAAGTATTTCGGCGCGGTGGGATGCCCTCCCATTGCCACAGAGGAAGAACGCACCGCCTGGACAAACTACGTAAAGGCTGTGGTGACCCATTACCACGGCAGAATCCACTACTACGAAGTATGGAACGAGCCGGATCGTCCTTATTCCTGGAAGCACGGTTTAAATCCCCAGGAACTCAGTGATTTTACCGTTGCCACCGCCAGGGCTTGCAAGGAAGCCGATCCCGAATGCGAAGTACTGGGTTTCGTTCTGGCAAACAAAAAAAGCGCCGAATATCGGGAAGCGCTCTGCGCCACCGGCGTTTGTGATGTGCTGGACGGAATTACCTATCACGGTTACCATGTTTCTGATGATTCCTTCGAAGACGCCTTTTACACATACGACAAGGTACGTAAAACCTATAAACCGTCCCTGAAAATCATTCAGGGCGAAAGCGGAACCCAGTCACGCGGTGACGGAAACGGTGCGCTTAAGAAAGGCGCCTGGACCCCCCTGAAACAGGCTAAATTCCTCCTTCGTCACCTGATCATCGACTTGGCCTGCGGAGTAGAGTTTACCTCCTACTTCTCCTGCATGGATATGATCGAGGCTCTGCGTGGCTTAACAGGAGACGTAAGTTCCTATCTCGATTACGGTTATTTCGGGGTGATCGGTGCTGACTTTGACGAAAACGGATATTCCACCGGCGAATACACGCCGAAGCCTTCCTATAAGGCACTCCAGTCCTTGACCAGCGTATTCTGTAACGAATATGAATTGTGCGAACTCCCGGTTATTCCTACCATAGAGCCCTCCATTCGCGTCATCGATGTAGACGACGACTTTGCCGAGACCCGCCACTACGGATTCTCAAAGCCCAACGGCTCCCACGGTCTGGTTTATTGGATGAGCAAGAATATTCTGAAGGAAACCTTCGAAAGCACCGTTTCTCTCAAATTCAAGAAGTCAGATCTCCCCGGCGAGATCCGTCTTGCCGACCTCCGCACCGGAGATATTTACCAGCTCACAGAAGAAATGCTCCGCGAAGACGGGGAATATATCCACCTGGTGAATATCCCCGTAACAGATTCCCCCCTCCTGCTGACCTTCGGTGACTTCATCATCTAAACAACAAACTGTTCAGAAAAAACATCCCGAACAAAAATCACAGCACACCACCAGGTGCGCTGTGATTTTTGATAGTATTAAACTTACTGCATATCCGAAATTATATCTGTCTGTACTGCATCGATTCCGCAACCACATAACAGCCTTTCTTAAGCTCCTCAACAATCGAGCATGCATCGTCTGCCCATAGCACCAATCCATTCTTTTGGAAAACGATGGAGCAACCAATCATGTCAGAAAAATGATACTCTTTTATCTGCCATTCCAAAACATTTCGGAAAACAAGTTCAAAAGTGGGCTCTCCTTGCAGGCTGGTCACAAACACATGAATCACCAGGCATTTTCCGTTATAATCAAACGTATACCCATTTTCAACCGCGCTGATGCCTGTATTAATATATGAAACCTGAGTAATGTAGCCATCATGAAGGCCGTTGGTGATAGCTTGAAAGATTTTAGCATCTGCTTCATTTTTGATAGTTACATATTGCGCGTGCTCCATATAATCACCTCTAATTTGATTGTATCAATAAGGATTTATGCTTTTGAACTAAATGTATATTGTGTGTTCAATTACCACTTCTCCGGGTGCTCGGCAAAATACCAGTCCATATTGATCATATGCTTTACAGGCGGAATTTCCTCGTAGGCCGGGAACGGTTTGCGGCAGACTCGATCGTTAACGCAAATCCAGTACTCGTTACCGATCAGACAGCCCCGCGTGTAATCTGCGGCATACTGTGCGGCTATGTTGCGGGTTTGTGTGTCGACGATCACATTTCCTGTCTGATACTTAAGACACAGGTATCGCCCGGTGGAATCGGGCCAGCAAGCGCAAACCCTTTGATGCGGCAGTTGGTTGTAGGCCTCCGGCTCTAAAAGGGGTGTTAAAGTATCAGTACCCAGATCATAAACATACAGATCGTTGGTTAAAATACGGCTGGTACTGCCCAAAAATGATATAGCAGAGCGAGTATCAAAGGACCATTTTGCTTTCCAAGTAGTGGTGCCCCCGGGTGCAATACCATCAAAATCATGAATGCGGACACCGTTTTGATGAACAGTTTTTCCGCCAATTGTCTCTGTGAGAGATTTGAGCAGGCACGGAACCCCATCTGTGTCACACAGAATTCCATAAGTCCCCCCAACATCATAATACATACTATGCGCATCCACTTCATGTTCCTGAGTTGTCAGGCAGAGTCGACTGATAAAGTTTATGCCCTTGTACTCGTCATAGGTATATGCGAAGGACTCGTCCGGTGATATAGCCAGATCATTAACATTCAGGATATGTTTAACGTATGGAGCGGTCCAGATATCGATGCCACTGCATAGATCGATCATGTGGAAAAACGCTTTGCTGCTACACAAAAGCATTCTGTTGCCGGACAAGAAGGTAATTCTGCCTGCATGGCGCAAATCTTTTCTACAAGCAACAAGGCTACCATCGATTTTAAGGATATAAAGCTTCTCACCAGAAAGAATAACATATTCGCCGTTGCTATAAATGTAGAAGCTGCCTTTGAGCTTTTCAAGATCAGTTTTCTTCATAGTGCATCCTCATATCGTGTGGGGGTATGGTTTGTATGTATATCATAGAGGAATAGATAAAAGGTGTCAAGAAAATAAGAGTGATTATATTTATATCATAATTAGTTCTTTAATTCAATGCTTTGCGGAGCAACGCTACCTTTTCTCTTCTCTTTTCTCTCTTATCTTTTCTCTGGAAACGACAATTTTAGAGAAGAGAGAAAAGTGAAAAGACAAGAGTGAAAAGAACAAAAAGAAACGACAATCTTCTGCCGAAAATTGTCGTTTCTTTTTGGTGGGGGATGGTGGATTCGATTTGCATTTTCTCTCACTTTGGTGAGAGAAAATAAATGTAGCCACCAGTGTTTGCACTGGTGGCAGCAACATGCCACTAGCATGTTGCACTGCTATGGGTTCGAATCCACCATCCGAACCAAACCAAAAAGGACAGACCGGAAGGTCTGGGCCTTGGTTTGGTGGGGGGTGGTGGGTTCGATTTGCATTTTCTCTCACTTTGGTGAGAGAAAATAAATGGAGGCACCAGTGTTTGCACTGGTG
>JAZSLC010000204.1:0-18179 GCA_045535175.1 Faecousia sp.
GTCGGAGGCCAAGCGGTCTTAGGAAAGTGTTAACTACAACTCCTTGGCTCACAGAACGACATGGCTACGATCCGACTTCCTGAGGCGTCCGGAAGGGTGGCTTTTCGATGGATGGAAATGGGTTGGAAAAACCATCGTAAATTTACGGGGGCTTGTCGGCAGGCGGTACCTTTGGACCAAAGGGGTCGTTTCGGACGCCTCGGGAGAGGCATCCCTACGAAAAAGGACGGACCGACTTCCACATTTTGCCAAATATCAGGGGCTATTTTCCTCAGAACCCGGAAACTCAGATTCTGAGGAAAACAGCCCCCCATAAGGGGGCGGCATCCGCCGCCCCCGGGGGTCTGTTTAAGCAGTGATTAAAATAGAGGGGAGAATTACTTGCCGTTCATGCGGTCGTAAGCAGACTGAGCAGCTTCCATCCACTTGCTCATGCCTTCGCTCTCCAACGCGGACAGATAGTCATTCCAGTCTTTGTCATTGTTGGGATCCTTGGCACCGGAGATGAACAGAGAGCGGTAGTCGTCGATGACTTCCTCGACCAGAGGCTTGTACTCAACAACGACTTCATTCTCTTCAGCACTGTAGAGCAACGTATAGATCACTTCTTCGGGGAAGGGACCTGCTCTGAACTCGCTGTTGATCACACCGGATATCTTAGCAGTAGTCCAGTTCTTGGGGGTTTCACGAGCCTCTTCCTCGGTGTAAATCTTGCTGGCATTGGCCCAGAGGTACTGGGGACGGATCTGACCCTGACAAGTATGCCAGGTGGTATTGCTTTGCTTGGTGTAGGCACTGTCATCCAGCAATCTAACGGGAGCGGGGGCATCGATGGTCGTATTCCAAGCGCCCTCTTCAGCCCATTCCCAGTTGACGCCAGGCAGACCGAAACGCATACGAATGATAGCTTCCTGGCTGTTCATGAAGTCCAGCACCCGGAAGGCCAGGACGGGATCTTCGCAGTCAGCGGAAATGCCGGTAGTATACTCGTAGGTATTGGAGTCCATGAAGGAATAGCCGCCCTTGTCGGTGGCACCCTCCAGGGGACCGAAGCCAACGTAGTCGAAAATCGCTTTGCTCTCGCCATCCAGAATCAGAGTGGGATGGCCGCCGATGAAGCCGGCAATGGAAACGCCGTCAGCGGGGCAGGCGATGGCCATCATTTCGGCATCGGTGGTCATGGTCCAGGATGCGGGCAAAATCAGATTCTCTGCGTACATCTTGTTCAGCCACTTCAGGCCTTCACGGTACTCGTCAGTGACGTAGGGCATCCACAGCTGGCCATTGGTGGCGTTGAAGCGGTAGGAGTCGTTGATGAACACGAAAGCGTTCAGGATGAACTCCATGGTGTCGGCACGATACTGGCCGTCACGCCATACCAGGGGGATTTCGTCCTTCTGGCCGTTGCCGTTGGGGTCCTTGTCCCGGACGGCGACCAGGTAGTCATACAGCTCTTCGATGGTGGTGGGCATTTCCATTCCCAGAGCATCCAGGAAGGCCTGGTTGATCATGGCACTGTTCGTGGCGTCGTAACCGGCAACAGTGTAGTTGGGCAGAGCGTTGAACTCGCCGGTGACGGGGTCAGTACCATAGGCCCAGATCTTATCAACTTCGCCCTGACCCAGTTTCTCGCGCACAACATCCACGGCCTGGTCGATGAAGTAGCCGTACTCTTCAATGTAGGGCATCAGGTCCAGAACAAAGTCCTCACGACCCCAGCTGTACCAGGACTCACGGTCGGAGCCGGATCCCACGTCCCACATGATGTCGGGCAGGGCTTCGCCGGCAGAAATTCTGGCGGTAATCTGCTGGACGCATTCGTTGTTGTCAGAGGAGAAGTAAACGAACTCCAGGTCTACGCCGGTCTGCTCCTCGATCCAGAGAGTGAGGGCGTTGGTTTCGTAGTTTTCGGTGGTAGGCTTCTGCTGCACGCCGATGGTGAGGACGGGCTTGGAGCCGTCGGTCACGATGGGCAGCTCGCCAAGGGGAGAACGACCGTCATCAACGGTGGTAGCAGGGGCAGTGGTGCCGGCGGGCTTGTCGCCGCCCTGGGTTGCAGGGGGATTGGTGGGGGTGGGCTTGGTCTCGCCACAACCTGCCAGAACCAGGGAGCAGATCATAACGAGGGCGAGGATCAGCGCGATAAATTTTTTCATGGGTTTTCCTTTCCTTTCTTTCGGCAGCTTCGGGCCGCCTTAGTTGTCCATATTGTACAATTGCATCCTTCCAAAAAGATAGTCTCCGTATGAAAAAATACCATGAAAATCAAAAAATCCAAGCGGTAAAATTCTCCAGTTTCGATTTTTCATGTTTTTCTTTTTTTCACAAACCAAACCCCACGTTTTCCTTTTATTTTGTAAAAATTGGCCATTCCATTTCTAAATTGTGTAACTCCCAACTTCCCGGGCTATTTTTTATGGTTGCCATTCCCACGCCCGGCAGGGAGCAGCATTTGCATTCAACCGGGTTCTATGATATAATCTCTTTTATTGTAAGGAGAGAGGATGATCATTTTTTGATGAACCGCAGCAACCAACACCCCATATACCGGAAGAATCTGCGCAGGACCGGCGCACTGTTTCTTCTGTTTGCGCTGCTTTGCGGCCTGTTCTATATCCCCTGCTATGTCTATGTGAATAATCTGAACCAGACCATCGTCCTGGAGCACCACCAGTACGCCCTGGAAAGCAACATGGCCATGATGGATGCCTCCCTGGAGGCGGTTCTGAACGTGGAGGCTACACTGACCAGCTCCGGCAATTCCCTTTCGGGCTTTCAGAGCCGTGCGGAACTGGACGACAGCAAGCTGGTTTCCACACGCAAATACCTGGTAAGCTATTTTGCCCCCTATGGATTCCTTTCCAATGTGGGCATTGTCATTGGCGGAGAACCGGTACTGGACCGCTATATGCTTTTCTACACCCTGGATCCCCTGAGATACTATAACTTCCTGCAATGCAGCGAGGAAGATTACTGGACCTCCCTCTCCGGCCAGTACCGCATTGTCCCCTCTACGGCCTTTTATTCCACCATACAGAAAAACTACGACGCCATCACCGTGGCCTACCAGCTTTCCCGGCCAAACAGCACCTACCTTTTTGTCCATTATTCCGTGTCGGATCTTTATGACCTGTTCTTCAGCGAAGATATGCAGGAGTATTGCCGGCTGTGCTTCTACCACAACGGGGAGCTGCTGGCTTCCAACCGGGAGCCCCTGACCAAACCCTACAAGGAGCTATCCATTGCCAGCAACACCATCCTCCCCATTTCGGTAACACTGCAGATTCCCGACAGCTTCATCGCCAAGGACCTGGAGCCCCTGACCCGGATCGTAACCATTTTCTCCATCGTTGTGATTGCCGCCTTCGCCCTGTGGATCATCCTGTTTACCTTCCTGGGCAGCAAGCCCTTCAACGCCCTGACCAAAGCCCTCATCAGCACCGGTCACATGAGTGAGGACTGGGCTACCATGAGCACCAATGATTTCCTGGTGAGTGCCATCCACCAGCTGGACTCCAAGATCACCGACTCCCATCAGATCATCGAAACCCAGCGCCAGCGCAGCCGGGTGCAGCTTCTGGAACGTGCCCTGTACCGCGGCCTGTATTCCGAGGACGCACGGCGCTTCTTCGCGGAGGCCTTCCCGGATTTCCCCGCCCTGTGGCAGCTGGCACTGGTGCAGTACATTCCCCAATCCGAGTCCATCGAGCCGGATGCCATTCTGGCAGCCCTTTCCCAGTATTTCGAGCAGCTTTCTGACCAGGTGTTCTGCCTGCCCTTCAACCACGATGCGGTGATTGTTCTGTTCCCCGTCACGGCGGAGCAGGACCCCAGAACGGAGCTGCAGAACCTGTGCGATGAATACGAAGAGCAGTACCCCATCTCTTTGAGCTACCAGCTGGGTGCGGTTTATGACGATCCCACACTGCTGTCGGAAGCCTTCCAGCAGATCGAATACAGCGCCATGACCTTCCAGATGGAAAGTCCCACCATCGCCAGAACCCTCACCGGCTCCATAAATATGCACCAGCTGCAGACCATTTACTACGCCCTCCAAACCGGCGACAGCGAGACCGCCTGCACCATTCTGGAAAACGGCACCGCTTCCTTCCTGGCCGCCCGGGACCGGGTCACTGCCAAATATGCCTACCGGGCTCTGAGCTATATGCTGCTGCAGCTGGAACTGGAAAACCGGAACCTCAGTGATATTTCCATCCCCGCCTTTAACAACGAGCGGTTTGTGCAGCTGTTCCGGGAGGACTTCCCACGGTGCTTTAAGGCCATCTGCCAGCGCCTGAACCAGGACCGTGTGGACCAGGCTCAGACATTGGAGCGGGAGATTCTGGACTACATCGGCGAAAACTACACCAACCAGCAGCTGAGCATTACCTCCGTCACGGAGCATTTCCATATTTCCGCCCCCACCCTGCAGAAACGGATGTATGCCTGCGTGGGCAAGACCTTCTCGGCCTATGTGGAGGAGCTGCGGATGAACCAGGCCCGGAAACTGCTTCTGACCACCAACATGACCATTCAGGAAATCTCCGAATCCATCGGCTACACCAACACCAACTCCTTCTACAAGGCCTACCGGCGCATTTTCGGTGAATCCCCCCGATCCACCCGGCAGACTGTGGAATCCTGATCAGAAAGGCGACAACAACTATGTGGAATTTTCTTCGTCCCGACAGCAAATTCATGATCTATGCCAATAAAGCCAGCGACCTGATGGGGCTGAACCTATTGATGCTTCTGTTCTGTCTCCCGGTTTTCACCCTGGGCCCGTCGGTCACCGCCATGCACTATGTGCTGCTGAAAATCCTCCGGGATGAGCTGGAGGAGGGCGTGATTCGCACCTTCTGGAAGGCCTTCCGAAGCAATTTTAAGCAAGCCACCCTGCTGTGGCTGATCTACCTGCCCATCGGGCTGCTGCTGGGCCTGGATCTGCTGCTGTTTCACAAGGGTCTGTTTCCCCTGCCCCAGATTCTCAAGTACTTCCTGATTGCCCTGTTGGTTGTGTGGCTCCTGAATCTGAACTGGGCACTGATTCTTCAGTCCCGGTACTATAATCCTGTGAAGGTGACCCTGCGCAACGCCCTGCTGTTTTGCCTGTTTCACCCCATTGATACCCTGCTGATCAGCGCAGTGCTGTGCGTTCCCTTTGCCCTGATCATTTTCATGCCCGAGATGACCCCCGTAGTGCTTCTGTGCGGTTTCGGTCTTTCGGGAATACTGGCCGCGGCCCTGTATAACCGGATCTTCATCCATCACGAAAAAGAAACAGCTCAGGAAGAAAACTAAGGAGGTTCAACATATGGGTTATTTGGAAGACGGCAATGTCGTAGCCGACTATCTGCGCCGGGCGATACGGGAACTGACATAAACTGCAAGGGAGCTGCCTCACAAAAAGTAAGGCAGCTCCCCTTTCTATATATACTGCAGGGTAAGGGACAGACACCCGTCCCCGGGGCCGTTTTCCGCTGTCCTTCCCCCGGGCTGCTCCCACGGTTTATATTGACAGTGTATTTTCCCGCAGATATAATAACAGTATCAACACAGGGAGTGTGAAGGTGCATGGATCGAAAATATATAGCATTCATTAGCTATCGGCATCTGCCTTTGGATATGGCCGTTGCAAAAAAACTTCACCGTAAAATCGAACGGTATCGGGTGCCGGCAGAATTGCGCAGCTCCCCGGAGCAAAAACGGCTGGGCATCGTTTTCCGGGACCGGGAGGAACTGCCCCTGAGCAACGATCTGACCCAGAATATTTATGATGCTTTGGACAACTCCGAGTATCTGATCGTTGTCTGTACGCCGGACACCCCGAAATCCCTGTGGGTTCAGCGGGAAATCCAGCATTTTCTGCGGAATCACGACCGCAATCATATTCTGACGGTGCTGGCTGCAGGGACCCCCGAGGAGTCCATTCCGCCCCAGATCACCCATATCTACGATCAGGACGGCACCGTAATCGACCGCAAGGAGCCTCTTTGTGCCTATATCGTTGCAGACCAAAAATGGAAGGTGCTGCGGAATCTGCGGGGAGAATTCCATCGGCTGGTTGCCGCCATTGTGCATAAACCCCTGGATGCCATCCGTCAGCGGGCGAAAATCTATCGCTGGAAGCTGATTGGCAGCTTGATGGCCATTATTATTGCGGTTTCCCTGGGTTTTACGGGAATGCTGCTTTCCAAAAACCGACAGATTCAAAACCAGCTTAACCAGGTTTTGCTGAACGAATCCAAGATTCTCACCCTGGTCAGCCAAAACCGGCTGGAGGACGGGGACCGTTTGGGTGCCCTGGAAAGCGCCCTGCAGGCTCTGCCCTCCCCCGGCAACCAACGGCCTTACTACCAGGAAGCCGAAGTGGCCCTTGAAAAGGCCCTCTATTTATATGAGTGGCCCAAGTACCGGGCCCAGGCAACCATCACGGAGCTTTCCGGCCTCACCAATGTGGCCATCTCCGATGACGGGAAATATGCCATCGGGTTGGCCGGCTCTGACAAAACCGTTTGCTACGATCTGGCAACCCGGCAGCCCATGTGGGAATGCAACTGGCTGGATGATTACAGCATCGCATCCCTGGCGTTTCTGGAGGATCAGGAAGCCATACTATACACTTCCTACGGCGGCGGCCAGTTTGTTCTGGACCTGCACACCGGCCGGGTCCTGCACAGCTGCACTGTGTCCAAACGCGTGTTGCCGGAGGATTTTACCGGGGACAAGCGGCAGGTTGCCCTGATCGATGTGTCCCAGGTGGTGTTTTTTGATACGCAAACCGGAAAAACCCTTTCCTCGGAAGCTATTGACCGGGGAGAGACACTCGGGTCCATCTCCGGAGCATATTCCGCCGACGGAAAAACCTTTCTGGCTGTCTACAGCGACACCTTTAACGGTGACCGGCAGCTCCGGTATACCGTCATCGACACCGAAACCGGTGCCATTCTCCACTCTTCCGTCGCCGGCAAGGGCCTGTCCGAATCCGTTTTCGACCTGCGGATCATCGGCCTGGATGACGGCTCCTTCTTTGTAGCTCTGCGCTACGAGGACGGGCGGTATTTCTACCGGGTGAGCGGAAAGGCAGAAGAGGTAGCCTCCAACGGCTACGGGCTCTCCGGGGGAACCTTTGTCCGCACCAACCTCCATAACCGGATCCAGCTGGTAAACGGCGTCATCTTCATCGCCGAAAACGGCTTTTTCCTGACCATCGATCCCATGACCTGCCAGATCCTTACGGAGCACAGCCTTTTCAGCGATGCTGAATACTGCTATATGTTTGCCGACGGGTCCATTATTCTGAAAGACGACAAGGATCAGCTGAACATCTATGAGGTCAGCGAGGATGGGACGGTCAGTCTCAAACATCAGTACGCTTTCCCCTGGGACTTCACCACCGTGATCGGATCCGTCCGTTATCCGGATACTTTTCTTGCCCGAACCAACGGCGACACCACCTTGCTGATCGTCAGCAAGCTGGGGCTGCTGGGAACGGAAAAGGCAAACACCCAAAAGCTGCCCTTCACCTTGTCCGGCAGTTTGGTCTACCTGCCGAAATACTGCGGTATTTACTGCAGCCCCGAGTCCGATGCCATCTACTTTAAGGATACCTCCGTCACGGGCGAGGAGCTCCATTTCCTTTACCACGCCGCCACCTCGGATCAGGAGGCCATCGATCCGCCGGATATCCACGATTATACCGGCATCACCGGCTATGCCGGGCCCATCCCCCAAGGGATCGGGGAGACGGTGAACCAATCCGCTGTTTCCAAAAACGGAAACCTCGCGGCCTTCATCTGCAATGATGGGACACTGTATCTGTATGATATTCAGGCCCGGAAGCTGCGGTTTCAGATCCCTCTCATTGTGGGCGCTTTTGACTCCGTCACATTCCTGCAGGATGACACCCTCCTGCTAAACAACGGCCTGGGCATTTATTCTGCCATTGATACGGTTTCCGGAGAAATCATCGGAAGGTTCGAAGCCGGCCAATCCTCCTCCGGGCAGTATGATTATCATACCCAGATCCGGGAATCCACCGACGGCGAGTATCTGTTCATCTGCAGCTCGATCGCAGAGTTCGAAGGTGCCATTGTGAAAAAGGAAAACTGGACAGTGATCCACAGGGTGGAGGGAATGGTCGGCTACCTGCCGGCATTGGATTCTCTGGTGTATGTGAGTGAAGATTTCTGTAACGTATACCTGCAGAAACGGCTCAAAACAGAGGACCTGACTGCACTGGCCACAGAAGCACTGTCGGCCAACTGAGCGCCTCCCAAACACAAATCAGCACCCTCTTTTCGAAGAGGGTGCTGTTTTTCTCCCATAAATTGTAAGGGAATTATGTGATCATGCATTTTTCGGATTGCCTTTTGGGGCAAACGGGTGTATAATCCTGTCAAAGAACATACTTGGAGGGAACCTTTATGGCACCGCGCATTCTTCTTTCCGCATCTCTGACACCTCAGCCCTACATCGACATGGTCATGGCCGCCGGGGGTGAGCCCACGGCCATTTACTGCCCGGCTCCTGACACCGATTATGACGGACTCGTCGTCTGCGGCGGCCCCGATGTGGACCCTGCCCTCTACGGCGAAGAGGTCAACGGCTCTGTTGGCATCGTCCCTCAGCGGGATCAGGCCGAAATGGCTCTGATTGAGGCCTATGCAAAAGCAGGCAAGCCCATCCTGGGCATTTGCCGGGGAGCGCAGATTCTGAATGTATACTTCGGCGGAACCCTGCACCAGCACCTTCCCAATGCCGAAATCCATACCCCCGGCGTTCCGGAGGTCTACATCCCTCACAGCGCCCACGCCGAGCAGGGTTCCGTTCTCCACGCCCTTTACGGCAGCGATTTCAGCATCAACAGCCACCATCACCAAGCAGTGAAGGACCTGGGTGACGGCCTTCAAATCACGGCCCGGTGTGACCGGGTGGTGGAAGCATTCCGGCATACGTCCCTTCCCGTTTGGGCCGTCCAGTTCCATCCCGAGCGGATGACCGGTCCGGATACCGTTTCCGGTCTGCCCCTGTTTCAGTTTTTTGTCCGCCAGTGTGCCAACCAAGGAGGTAAATGATTATGAGAAGTGCCCGTCCCTTATACCAGTGTTTCCCCTCGGTTCTGTGCGTGGGGAAAGAAACCACCGTCACCATTGTCCCCCGGGACACCAGCCGGGTCTTCCGGCCGGAGCGGGAGTATGCCATCGGTATCGACGGTATCATGGACGATCAGCTGGATTATCAGATCCACACCCCCACGGATCACCCTTATGAAATTGCCAATGGCTGTCTGCAGTTTACCTTTACCCCTGCCAGAGAGCAGGAGTATTTCGTCCGGCTGGTAGCTCAAGGCAAGGAATTCAAGCTGCCCCTGTACGCCGTGGATGAGGATCTGTATCACCTGCGGCCCCTGAAAGGTGATTTCCACACCCACACCTATTACTCCGACGGCAACAACGGCATCACCATGACTCCCGCCGATTACCGGGAAGAGGGCTTCGACTTCTTCACCCTGACGGACCATAACCGCTACTTCACCTCGGTTCTGGCCAAAGAACTGTACGAAGATGTACCCCTCGGAATGCACATCATACCCGGTGAAGAGGTTCACACCCCCGGCTCCGCAGTGCATATCGTCCACGCCGGCGGCAAGGGCAGTGTCTGCGCACGCTACATTCATAACCCCGAAGAATACCGGGCAGAAGTGGAGGCCCTCAAAGCAGAGCTTTCCCACATCCCTGAGCAGTACCGCACCCGGGTGGCCATGGCCCACTGGGCCTGCCGCAACATTCACGAAAAAGAAGGTCTGGCCATTTTTGCCCATCCCTTCTGGCAGCCCGACCACTATAATGTGGTTCCCGAACTCTCCCGCATTTTCTTTGAGGAGAAAATCTTTGATGCCTTTGAGCTGGTGGGCGGCTGCCGCACCAAAGACAGCAATATGCAGCTTGCCCTGTGGCAGGAGCAGGCCTTCCGGGGCAATCCCATCAGTGTGGTGGGCAGCAGCGACTCCCACAATCACGACTCCGACGGCAACATATTCGCCCACCGGTTCACCCTGGTATTTGCCAGGGAGAACACCACCGAAGCCATTCTGGAAGCGGTGCGCAGCGGCTTCAGCCTGGCCGGCGAGCAGCCCAAGGGCCGAATGGACGATGTGCGCTTCTACGGCAACAGCCTGCGGCTGATTGCCTTTGCCCACTTCCTGTATGAGAACTATTTCCCCGAAACCTGGAGACTTTGCTTCGGTGAGGGCGTTCTGATGCGCCGGTATGCCCAGGGCGAGGATGTGGGTGCCGTGCTGGGCGCTCTGGCCCCTACGGTGGAAACCTTCTGGAAGCGGTTCTACGGCCTTCTGGAAGCGCCGGTTCTGGGTCTTAAGGAGCAGGCCTTCCTGGACCGGGCACTGGAGATTCAGCGCACCGAAGGTCCCATCTCCAAAGGCAGCAAGCTGTACATTTACGGCGGGAACGAGCGCCGGGAGTAAACTGCACAGATGCCGGGTACGAAATCGTTCGTACCCGGCTTTTTCACGATCCGCCGGATTTTATCACGATCACTCAAAGAAACTTGCATCGGCACGGATTCTGTGATATATTGTCATATTAAGAGATTGCACGAAAGAAGGGATCTGTTTATGAGAATAAAGACGTTCCGCGGCAATATTTCCTACCTGTTCATCCCCTTTTCCATGAAATCCCCGGCCGATTACCGGGCAGTGGTCAAAAAGGCCCGGGCAAGTCTCACCTGGAAGCCTGCCCTGGATGAACTGCTGTATCTTTATAAGTTCGTGGCCGACAAACTGGATCCCAGTGACGAAAACAGCTGCCGCTGTTTCCATTTCCATCTGTCCGATGATCGACGCAGCGCCTTTGGCCTGGACGCCCCGGACTCCTGGCTGACCTTCAATACCACCAACCGGGACGGCAAAGTGACTTTCTCAACCTCTCTGCAGATTCCCGATGTACAGCTTTACTGCTTCAGCACCGGGGTGTGCATCCTGGCCATTGCCATGAGCTTCGATACCGACGATCTGATGAAGATCGCCAATGCCCAGTACTACATCAAAAAAGTGGGCCGAGGAAAACTCCATACCGATACCGCAGCGGAAGGATTCTCCTTTTTGGCTCTGGCCCGGATTCTAACCAGAGAACTGGGAGATTTCGACTATTTCTTCTATGCCAATCCCGACACCGAGCGGGCCAATTTCCTGACCTATGTGGAGCATTCCGGCAAGGACCCCATCCACAAGGAGCTGCACTATCTGCGCTGGTGTATGGGAGAATCCTACACCTACGCCGAGAATCCCGAGCGGGATCAGCGGGAGAGCCATCAGGAGTCCGAGGAGAAGATCTGGGGTATTTCCCCCGAGGCCGCCGTCTGCGTCACCCGGCCCGACCTGGGCAACAAGAGCTTCCTCCGGGGCACCTTCTTTGTAAACTTCAATAACCAGTACCTGTATATGTATGTCCTGCTTCTGCATCAGAAGTACGAACTATACAATCTGTTGACCCGGATCGGTGTGGGCAAGTATAATGACCTGGAAAAGCTGGAAGAATACAGAAAAGAGCTCTATGAGTTTGAAACCGACTTTGTGTTCTCCCGGATCACGGAGGTACCCCAGTACCAGGACCTGTACGACAAGATTTCCGCGGCCTTCGCGCTTAAGGATATGTACGCCGATGTGCGGGAGCCTTTGGTTTCCCTCAGTGAGGAACGGCGCCAGGAGTCGGACAAAAAGCAAAAAGCCCAGGATGAGCGGATGAATAAAACCCTGGCCGTTCTCTCGGCAATCACCCTGATTTCTGCTTTTACAGATTTGTTTGCCCTGCTGGGAGGCCTGTTCGCAAAGCTGCCTGCGGACACTCTGGCCCTGGTTCAGTATATTGTGCTGGGTCTGTTGGTGCTCCCTGCAGCATATCTTATTTTCAGCCTTTTCAGGAAAAAGGACTAAGTCCACGGAGGACCCCTATGAACCACCCCTATCAGTACATCGGATTTTTCCCGGAGCCGGAACCGTTTTATCAGCTGGTGGACGGCCTGCGCAGCCGCAAGCTCCATCGCCAGATCACCTTCCCCCACGTGACTGTGCTCTATATGCCGGAGGATGCCCTGCAGCCCCTCTTCGGGACGGAGGCTGAGATCACTGTCACCGGCTACGGCTGTGACGGCAAAAACGAAGGCCTGGAAGTAACCCTGCACTGCGCCGACCCGGTGCTGCAGGAGCTGATCCGGCAGATTCCTGTGCCCCACATCACCCTCTCCGTCAGCAGATCCGGTAAGCCTGTCAATACCCGGTTTCTGCAGTTTTCCCCGGTGGAACCCATCACCTTCCGGGCGGTATTTGGCGGTTTCCTGGATGGCACAGGCCCGGATACAACACCATAAGAAATGCCACGCATCCGGGTATGGATGCGTGGCATCTTTCTATGTTCAGGGAAGTCCCAGAACCTCGTTAAATTCTTTCAGTTTTTTGATGTAGCCCTCCTGATCCGCAGGGTAACTGAGGCCATGGCCCGCACCCGGCACCGTCAGAAGCACCTTGGGGCCGGCGCAGGCTTCATAGTTTCTGCGGCTCATTTCGCAGGGCACAAAATCATCCGCCTCCCCGTGGACGAAAATCACAGGCAGTTTGCAGTTTCGCATGGCCTGCTCCGCAGTGATGGAATCGGGATCAAAGCGGCCAAACAACACTGCACCCAGCCGCACCAAGGGATACAGCAGGTCCGCCGGCAGTTTCATATCCCGGATCACCTTCTTGATGATGTCCCGGGCGCTGGTGTAGCCGCAATCCGCCAGCACACCCACCACGCAGGGGGGCAGATCCCGGGCAGTGGCCATCATCACTGTGGCAGCACCCATGGACACGCCGGTGATAATCAGTTTCAGTTCGGGGCCAAACCGTTCCTGCAGGTGATTGGCCCAGGTAACGCAGTCCATGCTCTCGTTGACGCCGAAAGTGATGACCCGACCCTCGCTTTTGCCTCCGGCCCGTTGGTCCACAATCAGCACATTCCGACCTATGGCAAAGGCACGCTGAATGCCGCCGCACAGGTCCCGTTCTCCGTTGCCCCGGTAGCCGTGGAACATCAGCTCCATGGGCGCACCGGGAATGCATTCATAGTATTTCCCCCGGAGCTTCAGGCCATCGAAGGAGGTCACTTCCATTTCTTCAAAGGGCATATTCCGGGCTTCTTCCATCCACTTTTTCAGCTGCGGACGGTAGGGTTCATACGCTTTTCCGGGGGGAATCTCCGCATCGGACCGCTTCACCACCAAAAAGGCCATCCGGAAGCAGATGTAGGCAATCAGCAGACTCAGCGCCACCAGGCCCAACAGGAGATAAAGGAAAATCATCATCATTTATCACGCTCCTTTTGTTATTATATCAAACCCACATCCCCTTTTGCAAGTGAAACAGGAAATTTCCGGTAAAAGTAGCCAAAAGGGAGAAGCCCGAAGGCTTCTCCCTTTTCATTATTCTACCGTGGTATAGCAGCCGCAGCCTTCCTCGGGGCCGTCGCAGCCTTTGGGGGCAAACTGGGCCGTTGGGAACGGAATCCGGCTGAACATTTCACAGGGGTCCTCCACCCCACCGGGAGTGTCGCAGCACTCCTTCACGGGAATGGCATAATCCAGCACCGGCACCACAATCTGGGCATCCCGCTCCAGACGGATGATGGAGAACTGCCCCAGTGTCACAAACAGCCGCCGGCGGTCCCCGGACAGCACCAGGTCTTCATCAAACCGGGCTTTGATGGCAGCCGGAATCTGAACCGATGCATCGCCCCCCACGCATTCGCAGACATCCCGCACTTTGGAACCCAGGACCATGGGATCCAGGACCTCCACCACCGCAGTGGGACGGTTGGCGCTGTATGTGGTAAAGCCGTCAGGCTCATTGAGCCGGGTATCCGATGTAAAGATGTGGGTACGGCTGTCCTCACCGCAGAGAACCGCCCTCTTGGAAAACACCGCCAACCCGTACAGGGCCGCAGGCCGGTTGGCCCCCACCACCGCATCCGCAAGAATCCGGTAGAAGAAGGTCACATCCACGCAGTAGTGGTTCCGGTCGAAGGGCACCGGCTCCACCTCGATGGCGGTGTACAAAAGATCGGCACAGCGGACCTTTGCTCCTACCGCAGTATCCAGCAGAGCCTGGGAGCCTGTGGTCAGGTAAACCCGCAGGTGCTCAATGCAATCCTTATCCCGGCAGCTGTCGGTAATTTTACGGGTGTGAAGGGCCAGGGCTTCCCGCAGGTCTTCCGGCCTGCAGCGCATGGACCCCTGATAGCAATCAGACATGACAATACCTCCCGACAAAACTATAAGCATCAGGGCTTATAAGCCAGTTTATGCATCCGGGATGGTCCTGTGCAAAAAAAGTCACCTCTGCTCCCATTGCAGAGGTGACGATGTTCAAATCTTATGAAAGATGGGTTTGCGGCCTTCAAAGGTACACACATACCCAAACAGATCCCCCAGCAGCCGCACTGCTTCATGGGTATGCTCCCCCACCCGGTTTGGTGCATGGGCATCGGAACCAACGGTGACAATCTCCCCGCCCAGCTCCTTAAACCGGCGGAAATACTCCATTTCCGGCAGGAACACACCGCAAGTGCCCTTCCCACTGGTGTTCAATTCCATGCCTTTTCCCTTGGCCACCAGCACCTTCAGAATCTCGTCCACCACTTCCCGGTACATGGCTAAGGAAATGGGCCGCCGGGCAGGATGAGCACCTGCTTTACTCAGATAGGTCAGATGGCCAAGCACATCGAAGCCGTCATGGGCCCGGACACAGGCCAGTGTTTCTTCCAGATAAGCCAGTTCCGCCTGGGGCACCGTGTGCTTATCCCAGAAGGACTGATAGTAAACGTCCTCCCCGTGGCAGAAGTGGAGGGACCCAATGACAAAGTCAAAGTCCCGCCGCTGCAGGTCCTGCTGCAGCACATGGGCATTATCTTCCAGCATTCCGAATTCGAAGCCATAGCGGATCTTCACCTTGTCACTGTGAAGGCCATTATAGGCTTTTGCATGGTTTTCGTCGGTAAACGCCAGGTCTTTCCGGATACCCTTGGGATCATAGTCCAGGTGGTCCGTAAAGCATATTTCCTTCAGCCCCGCCCGCTCTGCAGCCAGAACCATCTGTCCGGGGTCCCCTTCTGAATCAAAGGAAATCCAGGAATGCATATGAAAATCAAACATAACGGTCCTCCCAAAACTGCCGATATGCGGTGGGCAACGGAATCTCCGCATCGATCTGCTGCTCCGGAAGCCAGAGAAGGTCCTCTCCCCCGGGCTCCGCAACTTCCATGTATATTCCACACATCTCCCATGTAATATGGGTAAATATGTGTTTTCGCTCCACTTGGCGGGCGATATCCCGCACTTTGATACCCATTTGCTCCACTTGCTCCAAGATCCGAGGTAGGTCGGGCTTTCCCTCCAGGTCCGGAAACTGCCAAAGCCCCGCCAACAGACCGTTCCGGGGCCGCTTGCATAGGGCATACCGGCCGTCACAGCGGAGAATCAGCACTGTCTTTTCTTCCACACGGCGCTTTTTCCCGGGCAGCTTTACAGGCAGTCCGGCGGCGGTGCCCCGTTCCCGGCCCAGACAAAGCTCCCGGCAGGGACAGCGGTCACATTCGGGCACGCCGTTGGGGCCGCAGAGGGTGGCACCCAATTCCATCAGGGCCTGGGTAAAGTCCCCTGCCTGCTCCGGATAAACCGACTCCAGACCGGCGGTGATGTCCTTTTTCAGAACCGGGTCCTGGAGGGGCCGGTGGTCGTCCGTCAGCCGGGTCACCAGCCGCAGCACATTTCCGTCCACCGCCGCAACGGGCAGGTCAAAGCAAATGGAACAAATAGCCCCGGCGGTGTAGGGTCCGATGCCAGTGAGGGCCAGAACCTCCTCATAGCTCCGGGGAAACACGCCGCCATGGCGCTCCATAATTAGCCGGGCCGCCTTCTGCAGATTCCGAACCCGGGAGTAGTAGCCAAGACCCTCCCAGAGTTTGTTCAGCCGGTCCTCCGGGCAGTTGGCCAGGTCTTCGATGCCGGGCAGTGCCGTGAGAAAACGGGTATAGTACCCCTTCACAGCTTCCACACGGGTCTGTTGCAGCATAATCTCAGAAACCCACACATGGTATGGTTCCCGATCCAACCTCCAGGGCAGATCCCGGCGGTTTTCCATATACCAGGGCAGCAGCAGCCGGGGCAGTTCCTCAAAAATCTGCCGGTTCATCTTCCTCACCTCACCGGCCGGATTATACCACAAAGGGCTTTCTTCGTCAAGGCAAGGAGTCTTTGACAAACGGCCCGGTTTCTGTTATAGTGCAAGAAGAAAAACAGTAGGAGGAACCTATGAAGCTGATCCGATTTTTGTGTTTGTCGGCTGTGCTGGTGCTTTTGTTGCTGCAGGTGCCTTTTGCCCGGGCCCAGCAGGAAGCTTCAGATTTAACCCTGGATGTCACCGCCACCGGCTACCGGTATCCGGAATTGCTTACAGACGGAGATATAGATACCTACGGAATGTCCGGCTACAGCGGTGCCACCATTACCCTTCGGTCCCAGGAAGAAATGGGATCGCTGTATCTGATGTTCGATTTGGAATATGGCAGCTATACCGTCACGGACCCGGAAACCGGTACTTCCTTCACGGCAGGGCAATACGGGATGCTCCATGAATATGTGGACCTGGTGAAGGGCTTTGGAAAAGCCACCAAAGCCGTGATCCTGACCTTCTCTTCCGGAGCTGTTTCCCTCAGCGAAATCCGGGCCTATGCCCCGGGGAAGGTGCCAAACGATGTCCAGATTTGGGAGCCCCCTCTGGAAGGTAAAACCGATTTGATGCTCATGTCCACCCACGGGGACGATGAACAGCTCTTCTTTGCGGGCCTGCTTCCCTACTACGCAGGGGAACTGAAATACAATGTGCAGGTAGTTTACATGACGGACCACCGGAACTTCAATAACCTGCGCACCCATGAAATGCTCAACGGACTTTGGGCTGTTGGGGTGCGAAACTATCCCGTATTCGGGCCTTTTTATGATTTTCTCAGGCAGGATATGGCTTCCACCTATGCCTATTATGAGATTCTGGGCATCAGGCGGGAGAGGATGCTGTCCTTTGTGACGGAGCAGATCCGGCGGTTTGATCCCATGGTCATCGTGGGCCATGATTTTGCCGGGGAATACGGCCACGGAATGCACATGGTTTACACGGACCTGCTGGTGGAGGCTCTGGAACTGACCAACGACCCGGCAAAGTTCCCGGATTCTGCAAAGCAGTACGGCCTTTGGGATGTGCCCAAGACATACATCCACCTGTACGAAGAGAATCCCATTGTGCTGGACTACGACAAGCCCCTGGAGGCATTCGACGGTCTGACTGCCTTTGAAGCAACACGGCAGCTGGGCTTCCCCTGTCACAAAACCCAGCAGGGCACCTGGTTTACCAAATGGATCGAATATGACTACCTGGCCCAGGACATTCTGCAGCCGGGGGTTATTCTGGACCCGGTGGCACTGGGTCTGACTTACATCACCGAAGCCTCCCAGTTTGAGAACTTCAGCCCCTGCCGGTTCGGCCTGTACCGAAGCACCGTAGGGCCGGATGTGCTGAAAAACGACTTCCTGGAGCACATCATTACCCATGATGGCCGTCTGGGTCCCGAGGAGGAGCTGATCCGCCAGGAGCAGGAACGGCTGGAAACGGAGCGATTGGAGCAGGAACGCCGGGAACAGGAGCGGCTGGATCAGGAACGATTGGAAAAAGAGCGCCTGGAAGCAGAGCGAAAGGAACAGGAACGGCTGGAAGCGGAGCGCCGGGAACAGGAACGGTTGGAAAAAGAGCGAATGGAGGCAGAGCTTCTCCGCCGCCGCAAGACAACCTGGGCCATCACCGCCGGGATGATGGCTGTCTTTGCCGTTGTGCTGGGGCTGGTTTTGAAGAAATTCCTCCGCAGGCAGAAAAAATCATAATTTTTTTGAAAAAATCAAAAAAAGTACTTGCATTTTCGAAAGTGTTGTGCTATTATACTTTGGCACGTCACGGACGTATGCATGCGGCAATAGCTCAGTTGGATAGAGTGACTGACTACGAATCAGTAGGTCGGGGGTTCGAGTCCCTTTTGCCGTACCAAAAAAAGAGAGAACACCTTATGGTGTTCTCTCTTTTT
>JAZSLC010000227.1:0-21322 GCA_045535175.1 Faecousia sp.
CACCAGGGGCAGGAAGACACGGGGCACATTCAGGATGGTCTGGAGGGCATCGTCGGTAAATTTCACCTTGTCGTCGGCCCGGTCAGCGGCATAGCGGACGGATTCCAGGCTCTGCTGGCGCATGGGCAGCAGCTCGGCGCGCATACGCCTCTTGCGGTGGAACCAGAAGTTCTTGCTGTCCCGGTAGCCGTAGTCCACAGGCAGGTTGGGGAAATCCTGGGCCCGGACGCCGTTGATGATGGCGTCAGAATACTTCTTCTTCATCAGGATCCGGTCCACCTTCAGGATAAAGTGGGCACCGAACTTGCTGGTGATGCCGTTGAAATCGTGGTAAGGAGGCTCATAGCCGGTGGTGATGCCGGGCTTGTCATCCTGGGCGCCGTCCAGCTCCCGAACCCAGGTGCATTCGATAGCCTGAATGGCATCGGTGAGGACCATGGGCCGCTTTTCGCCGGTTTCTTCTTCAATCTGGCTCTTCTCCAGCCTGAACTGGCAGTCGGGCATCTTGTCCTCGGGCTTGTCGCCGGGCCAGGACAGCTTGACGCACTCTTTGAAGGTCTTGGGCTTGTCGTCCACAAAGTTGATGGCGCACTTACCGCTGCGCAGAATGTTCTGGGCAGTGTTGGAGGAGTTGCGGCAGCTCAGCAGCATGGCATAAAAGCCCTTGCCGGCCACATAGTAAGGCTGTACCAGGGAGTAGGGACCCAGAGTGGTGGTACCGTCTTCGCACAGGGTGCTGATGACCACGGTGGGCATGGGGAAGAACAGGGAGGTCTGGTAGAAATTGTCTACCACGCGCAGGTTTTCAAAGCTGGACATGATGCATTTCTCCTTTTCAGAAAAAATAAAGGGGCCGCAGTGCGGCCCCAGTGATTACGCAAAACAGGGCCCGTCAAAAGAGTCTTTCAATCATGCCCTGAATCTGAGAAAGCGCTGTTCCCTCCATGGTCCAGGTCAGCAGCGCCTCGGCAATGAACTCTGCAGCATAGTCGCTTTCACAGAATTTCCGCAAGGGTGCAGCCAACTGGGACCGCAGCAAACCATGATAACGGCCGGAGGACCCCGCAAAGCTGGCTGCAGCGGCCTCATCCTGAAATACCGGCTTGTGCCGCTCCGCAAAGGCCAGCAGCTGGTCGTAAATGCAGTGTACCACCGGCTCCGGAGATTCCGAATAGGTACTCACCGCCTGAATGGCATCCACGCAGCGGGTCCAATCCGACAGCATATAGCTCGCCAGCAGGGCATCCTTGGAAGGAAAATAGTTGTAGACCGTACCCACACCCACACCGCAGGCCTTGGCCACCGAGCGGATGGTCACCGCGCCGTAGCCGAACTGTGCAACTTGGGCTTTGGCCTCTTCGGTCAGTCTGCTCTCCAGGTTCTTTATGATCTTAGGCATATTGACTCCTTTTGTGAACACGTTCACATAAATATAGTATAGATGGAAACAGAAAAAATGTCAAGAACAGCGCCTGTATTTTTATGGTTTTCTCAGGGAATCAGCACGCAGGCGGTATAAGTAACGGTTTTCTCCCCGTGGTGGTAAGCCAGGCCGTTATCCCTGCAGACCTGGGTCACGAAGAGGCCGTAGGCTTCCATGGAGGAACAGGCTTTCTCCGGGAACCGGCAGGGCTCCGGGAAGGCACAGGTTCCGCAGATCCGGCAACCGCCGCTTCCCAGGCACAGCGCATCGGGGTATTCCTCCCGAACCAGGTCACAAAACCGGTGAAAGGAGGCCAAATGGGCTTCCTCGGCCCGGCGATAGCCCTTGGTATCCACGGTTTTTTCCAGATTCCCCACTGTTTGCAGCAAAATCCCCTTGGAATAACCCTGCATTCTTGCTTCGCATTCTTCAAGGCTGCCGCAGTGGGGCGGGCAGGTCCAGTTTTTCCCGTAGGCCCGGCACTTGTCGGCAGCGCACATCTCCCGCACCGCCGTCCTGGGGACCAGGGTTTTCACATCCAGAGGTACTGCCCCTGAAAAGCCTGCTTCCAGGGCTTTTTGCATCCATTTTTCCATATCAAAACCTCATCCCCGCCGCAAAACACCGGGGAAACTCCGGCAGCGAAGCCAGTTCCAGAAATTCGATGGACTCGGCCAGCATTCCTGTGCGCTCCAAAGCGGCCCGGTCCATGGCGATTTGCTTCGCCCCGGCGCCGGCGCCGTTTCCGATGGCCCGGATTTTCCCCTGCAGTTCCCAGGGCAGCAGCCCAATCCGGCAGGCAGACTCCGGGTTCAGGCAGGTTCCAAAGGCTCCCGCCAGGTAGACCCGGTCAATTTCCTGCAGAGTGATTCCCACCCGGCCGGCCATCAGCCGGATTCCGGCTGCAATGGCACCCTTGGCCAGCTGCACCTGCTCCACATCCTCCCGGGTCAGGTACACCCCTTCGGTCAAGAGAAGGACTCCTTCCTCCCGGAGGATCTTGCCCCGGGCATTGATCCAGCCCAGCTCCAGCGCCGCTGCCAGCACATCCACAAGGCCGGAGCCGCAAATACCCTTCGCTTCTCCGCCCCCGATGACACTGCAGCAGATCAGCCCATCTTCCACCCACGCATGGTCAATGGCTCCCTCCCGGGCGCCCATACCGAAGCGGATGTTGGCTCCCTCCAGAGCAGGGCCCGCAGCAGCCGCGCAGGCAATCATCTTCTCCCGGTTTCCCAGCACCATTTCCGCGTTGGTTCCGATGTCCACCAGCAGGGTTTTCTCCGCCTGCCGGTCCATTTCACAGGCCAGCACGCAGGCCACCGTGTCGGCTCCCACAAAGCCGGAGATATCCGGCACCGTCAGCAGCAGGGCATTGCCCCATTCCGCCAAAACATCCCCTGCCGGTTCTGCTTTCGGCGCTTTCAGCACCGCCTCAAAGGGGATCCGGGCCAGATTCTCCGGGCTGATGCCCAAAAACAACTGCTGCATGGCAGGGTTTCCCACCACAGATACCACGCCGATGTCCTGAAACCCGATCCCGGCCCGGCTGCAGAGGGTTTCGGTCAGCTCCCGCAAACACTCCCGGATGGCCCGGGTCAGCTTTTCCGCACTGCCCGCAAGGGCATGGCGGATCCGGGTGATCACATCGGCACCCCAGGGTGCCTGGGGGTTCATTCTGCTTTCGCCGGCCACCTGTTTTCCCTGTTCCGGTTCCAGCAGGTACCCCGCCACCGTGGTGGTGCCAATGTCAAAGGCCAGCAAATACCCCTTCGCCAGGGGATTCATGGGCCAGCTACCTTCCAGCCCTTCCGTCAGCAGCACATGGCCCCCGGCCCTGGGCAGCCACAGGGTCATATCCCGGTCTACCCGGGTCATGCAGGACAGCACTTCCCGGCCCTCCAGCCACACCCGGCACTTCCCGCATTTTCCCTGACCGCCGCAGGGTGCCTCCGGCCGGAACCCCGCATCCCGAAGGATCGTCAGCAAATCGGCTCCGGAAGGCGCTTCCAAAATCCGGTCCTCCGGCAATATTCTGATTCGATGCACCCTCCGCACCTCCCATCTTTATGGTACCAGTTTACCAGTTTTCTCCCCTGAATGCAAACAAAAAAGAAGAGGCTAAGCCTCTCCTTTTTTGTTTTCCTGGGGGAAAAGCTCCTTCAGGGAGATCTCACCCAGGGCCACCCTCAGCAGGGGGCGGTAGATGCCGGTGAACTCCCTGCGGAGCTCCTCCCGGATCCGGGGCCCAAGCCGGCCTTCCCGGCTGAGCTTGTACAGCCGTTTGGCCCGCTTGCGCTTGATGGCAAGCAACTTGTCCACCGAGCCGATGGCCCGGTCTGCGGTGGGGTTGGAATAATAAGAACTCATAGACATACCTCCTGAAAAGTACACACGGGCTGACTTCCTGCCGGAACCAGACGCAAAAAAGCGCTTGTTTCCCAAAATGAACAGACTCCGCCCCAGAGTCATTCTTCGAAACAAGCGTTTTGTGTACCTCTCCGTGAGGCCCTTACATCATACCACGATTCTCCGAAAAATCAAGAGGGTTAACATTTCCCCTTATGCTTCGGTTAACATTTCCCCTTATGCTTCGGATGTAACAGTTCACCTTATGCTTCGGAAAACCGTTCTGCATCCCGTTTCGCCATAAAATCACCTCCGATCCCATTTGGGAACGGAGGTGCTCTTTTTTGCATCCCGGCAAGAATGGCTTCTTTATCCCGGTAGGCTGTCCGGATCACAGTGCGTAGTGGTATCTGCAGATGGGCCGCTCTGCGCCCTGGTAGGGACCCACGCCCTCGAAGTCTTTCACGAAGCCGCAGCGCTCCATAACCTTGACGGAGGCTTTGTTATCCGCAAGGCAGATGCCCTTGATCCGCGCCAAACCCAGTTTGGGCATAATCACCGGCAGGAACGCCTGCACCGCTTCGGTGGCATAGCCCTTACGGGTATAATTTTCACCGATGTGGTAGCCGATTTCCCAAGTACCGTCGTCAAAGGGCACCGCCTGCACATAGCCGATGTAGGTTCCGTCCTTCAGCAACACCGGATACACCAGAGGTCCGTCGCCGTTTTCGTAAACGCCCATCAGAAACTCCACGGTATCGGCAGCTTCCTCCACCGTTTCAAAAACTTCATCAGGTACAAACCGACGGTTGTCCTCGTCCAGAGAGTTGAGATGGACCGCCTCCGCCATATCCATGGTAAACCTGGTAATGGTAAGTCTTTGGGTTTCAATTCTCATTTTTAACCCCTCCTTTTACCATATGATACCACATTTCGATCCCCGATTCAATCCCTTGGGTGAGAATCAGCAGATGCCGGTATTTCTTCTGGATTTTTTCAGAAAATGCACTATAATATCAGTAAACAACTTGCGGCGTGACGCAAATAAAGAGGGGAAGATACATATGGCAAAAACCACCGTAGAAAAACAGATCCATTCCAGAAAAATCACCCAGCCCAATGCTGTTTACAACATTCTGGGCATAGTGTGGCGGCTTTTCATGTACAAGCAGTACAACGTCCATTACACCTTCAAAAAGGATTTCCGCAAGGAGCCGGGTCCTTATTTCTTCATCAGCAACCACGCCTCCCGGCTGGACTATATCTTTACCGGGGTACCCCTGCTGCCCGTTCGCATGAATTATGTGGCCGGTTACAACGAATTCCACCGCTCCCACCTGTCTCTGGTGTTCCGGCTCCTGAAGGTGATCCCCAAGAAAAACTTCACCCCGGACCTGTACACCGTCAAGCAGATCAGCAGCGTCATCCGCTCCGGCGGCAGAATCTGCATCTTCCCGGAGGGCATGAGCTCCATCTCCGGCGCCAACCAGCCTGTGGCTCTGGGCTCCGGCAAGCTGTTTAAGCATCACAAGGTGCCGGTGTACTATTCCGTGATCCGGGGCGGCTACCTCACCAGCCCCAAGTACAACCTGAAGGACCGCTGCGGCCATATTGAAGTGGAGTTCGACCAGCTGTTTACTCCCGAGGACCTGGAACGGATGACCCCGGAGGAGATCGAAGAGGCCATCAACCGGGCCATTTACCACGACGACTACGCCTGGAACAAAATCCACAAACACCGCTACAACATCGGCGAAAACGGCGCCGAGCATCTGGAAGACCTGCTGTTCTGGTGCCCCAAATGCGGCAAACAGCACACCATGGCCACCAAGGGCAACACCATCTTCTGCACTCACTGCGGCAACGGCGCCACCCTCACCGACACCTATGAGCTGGTTCCCTTTGATGACACCTGCGTGATCCCCGAAACCCAGACTCAGTGGTTCAACATGGAGCGGGATGTGATCCGCCGGGAAGTGATGCAGGAGGATTTCCTGCTGGAAGAGCCGGTGGACCTGGGCATCCTGCCGGAATACACCCTTCTGAAAAACCAGGCCACCTCCCAGGTGGTGGGTCACGGCACCCTGCGGCTGGACAAAACCGGCCTTTCCTACACCGGCACAAAGAACGGCGAGCCCTTTTCCTTCCATATCGAAAGCCATGCCCTGCCCACATACGGTATGTGCACCGACCTGAGCCGGTTCTATACCTTCCTGAAGGGCGAGTTTCTGGAATTCTATCCGGAGCATAACGTGGTGGAGAAGTTCTTCCTTGCAACCGAAGAGCTGCACCGTCTGAACGGCGGCAGATGGAAGGCTTCTTCTGCAGATGCCCAATAAAATTGATAATATATCCACACTGATCATCATGGATCAGGAGAAAAGAGGTCCTTTTATATGGCAAATAAGTATGATATGGGAACCGGCAGTGTCAAAAAGCTGATGGTCCAGATGGCGGTTCCCGCGCTTGTAGGCCAGGTAGTAAATCTGCTGTATAACATTGTTGACCGGATCTACATCGGTCACTTGCCGGAAATCGGCGGCACCGCCCTGACCGGTGTGGGGCTTTTTACGCCCATTCTGATGCTGATCACCGCCTTTGCCATGCTGGCCGGTGCCGGCGGCGCGCCCCGGGCCGCCATTGCCATGGGTCAGGGCAACAAAGCCAAGGCCGAGCAGATCATGGGCAACTGCTTTGCCGTACTGATGATCCTTGCAGTGCTTCTCACCGGTGTGTTTTATGTTTCCTGTCCGTCTTTGCTGCGCTGGTTCGGCGCATCGGATGCCACACTGCCCTATGCGGTGGAATACGCACGGATTTATATTCTGGGCAGCATCTTCGTTCTGACCGTTATGGGTATGAATCCCTTCGTCACGACACAGGGCTTCGCAAAGATCAGTATGCTGACCACGGTAATCGGCGCAGCCATCAACATTGTCCTGGATCCGATTCTGATGTTCGGTTTCCGCATGGGCGTCAAGGGTGCCGCCGTTGCAACCGTCCTGAGCCAGGCAGTCAGCGCCGCCTGGATTCTGCGGTTTTTGACCGGCAGCCAAACCACCCTCAGACTGAAAGCAAAAAATATGCGGCTGATTCCCTCTGTCATTCTGCCCTGCCTGGGGCTGGGTGTTTCCAGCTTTGTAATGATTTCCACCGAAAGCATCCTGTCCGTCTGCTTCACATCCTCCCTTTTCGAGTACGGCGGTGATGTGGCGGTCGGTGCGATGACTGTGCTGACCTCCATCAACCAGCTGATTACCATGCCGCTGTCCGGTATCTGCCAGGGCGGCCAGCCCTTGATCAGCTATAACTACGGCGCCAGGAAGTTTGGCAGAGTGAAAGAAGCCTTTTTCTGCCAGTTTGGCGTATGTGTCGCATATACCACCGTATTCTGGGTACTGATGATGGCCTTCCCCAATTTCTTTGCGGGAATCTTCACAAACGACACCGCTTTGGTAGGCTACACCGCATGGGCCATCCGGATTTTTTTGGCCTGCGGCTTTTCCGTGGGGTTCCAAATCAGCTGCCAGCAGGCATTTATGGCATTGGGGCAGGCAAAAATCAGCCTGGTCATGGCGCTGCTGCGGAAGGTCATTTTGCTGATTCCCCTGATCTTCATTCTGCCCGGATTCTTCACCGACAAAGCATTCGCCGTATTCCTGGCAGAACCTGTGGCCGATCTTGTTGCCGCAGCCGTTACGACCTTTATGTTCTTCCGGTTCTTTATCCGGATGATGAGATCCGGAGGCCGGGGCATTCCCAGAGAATGATCCCTTCCTGTTCCCTTTTTCACCAAAGAAAGCCGCTGTCTCAAAATGAAATTCGTGTATATGTAGGGGACGGGTTTCTGTCAAGAGAAACATAGGTTCCCGTCCCAGGGAGCGACGTTTTGGGGAGGCGAAACGCCTCCCCTACGGTATATACAGAAAGAGGAGCTGTCTCATTCATTTTGAGACAGCTCCTTGGTGTTTATTTGGCGTATTCCACAGCCTTGGTTTCCCGGATCACATTGACCTTGATCTGGCCGGGGTATTCCAGCTCGGCTTCGATCTTCTTGGCGATGTCCCGGGCCAGGATGATCATGTTGTCCTCGGTGACTTCCTCGGGCTTGACCATGATGCGGACCTCGCGGCCGGCCTGAATGGCAAAGGCCTTTTCCACGCCGGGGTAAGAGCCGGTCAGCTCTTCCAGCTTCTGCAGACGGCGGATGTAGTTCTCCACATTCTCGCGGCGGGCGCCGGGACGGGCGGCAGAAACAGCATCGGCGGCCTGAATCAGCACGGCAATGACGGTCTTGGGCTCCACGTCGCCGTGGTGGGCCTCGATGGCGTTGATGACAACGGGATTTTCCTTGTACTTCCGGGCCAGGTCGGCACCCAGCTGTACGTGGCTGCCTTCCACTTCGTGGTCGATGGACTTGCCCAGGTCGTGCAGCAGACCGGCCCGCTTGGCCAGTGCCACATCCACACCCAGTTCGGCAGCCATCAGGCCGGCGATGTGGGCCACTTCGATGGAGTGGTTCAGCACGTTCTGACCGTAAGAGGTGCGGTACTTCTGACGGCCCAGAATCTTGATGAGTTCGGGGTTCAGGTTATGCACACCGGTTTCGTAGCAGGCCCGTTCGCCCTCTTCCCGGATGGTGCGTTCCACTTCTCTGCGGGCCTTCTCCACCATGTCCTCGATGCGGGTGGGGTGGATTCTGCCGTCCACAATCAGCTTTTCCAGAGCCAGTCTGGCAATTTCCCGGCGAACGGGGTCGAAGCTGGAAACGGTGATGGCCTCGGGCGTGTCGTCGATGATCAGATCCACACCGGTGATGGTCTCCAGGGTGCGGATATTGCGGCCTTCGCGGCCGATGATGCGGCCCTTCATTTCATCGTTGGGCAGGGGGACAACGGAAACGGTGGTTTCTGCGGCGTGATCAGCGGCGCAGCGCTGGATGGCCAGGGCGATGATCTCCCGGGCGCGGTCGTCGGATTCTTCCTTCAGCTGGGCCTCGATCTCACGGATCTTCATGGCGGTTTCGTGGCGAACTTCGCTCTCCACGGTGTCCAGCAGGTACTGCTTGGCCTGCTCCTGGGTCAGGCCGGACAGCTGCTCCAGAATGGTCAGCTGCTGGGCTTTCAGGGATTCCACTTCGGCCCGGATCTGTGCCACTTCTGCAACGCGGCGGGCCAGGTCTTCTTCCTTGCGCTCGAAGGCTTCCAGCTTCTTGTCCAGAGTGGATTCCTTCTGTTCCAGACGGCGCTCCTGCTTGCTCAGCTCGGCGCGGCGCTCTTTGACTTCTTTCTCGTGCTCCGTGCGGGATTTATGGATTTCGTCTCTGGCTTCCAGAAGCATTTCCTTCTTGCGGCTTTCGCCACTGCGGATGGCTTCGTTGATGATGCGGGTCGCCTCGGTCTCGGCAGAGCCAATTTCCCGTTCTGCAACCTTCTTGCGGTAAACAATGCCGCCAACAAAGCCTGCGGCAATACCAACGATCACGCCAACGACGATCAAAATTGTAGCTAAAATCGGATCCATAATCAAGCACACCTCCTTGAAAATAAAAATAGATAGACCAGGAGGTGGGCATAGGAGCCCCATATTGTAAAATTTGTTATTGGCGAAGCGGCCGCAAATGACCGGCGCTCCGAATCTAAAACAAAGAAAACGCCATGAGGCGCATAAACCCAAATCCAGGCCAATGCCGGATCTAAATGAAACATCGGGACCAAAGTCCTCCAATGTACACTATACCGAACTTATTTTAGTGCGAATGGGCCGGAAAGTCAAGCACAATTGAACAAAAATGCGAAAAAAGCCTGGAGGGCGCTTTACAGACGGCTTTCGCGTTGACAAGGGAAAACACCCGTGGTAAAATGACACCAAAAATGAAAGGATGGATCCGCTATGTTTCGTATTAAAAACTTTACCGACAATGATGACATCAAGAAAATCGGGGAATTGGGTGCGTTTTCTGTGATGGAGTACCGCCGGGATCTGAGTGTTCTGCCCTCTGAGGCGGCCCTGGCCTATTACTGCAACGAGATGAATGTACGCAAGCGCCAGGTGGTCTGTGACCTGAGCAAATCCCCCGTCACCGTTCAGGCAGGCGCCATGCAGTGGACCGTGGGCGATGTGAATGCCACCACCGGTGTCAAGGGCGTGGGCGATCTGTTCAGCAAGGCCCTGCGGGGCAGTGTCACCGGTGAATCCGCCATCAAGCCGGAGTATACCGGCAGCGGTATTCTGGTGCTGGAGCCCACCTATAAGCATATTCTGCTGCTGGATGTGGCGGATTGGAACGGCTCCGTTGTCCTGGATGACGGCCTGTTTCTGGCCTGCGAGTCTTCCTTGAAGCATAAGGCCGTGGCCCGTAGCAACTTCTCCTCTGCGGTGGCAGGCAACGAGGGCCTGTTCAACCTGGGGATCCAGGGAAAAGGCATCCTGTGCCTGGAGTCCCGCTGCCCCCGGGAGGAACTGATCGAAATTGAACTGCAAAACGATGTGCTGAAGGTGGACGGCAATATGGCCATCGCCTGGAGCGGCAGCCTGAGCTTCACGGTGGAGCGCTCCGGCAAGTCCCTGATCGGTTCTGCCGCCTCCGGTGAGGGCCTGGTGAATGTGTACCGGGGCACCGGCAAGGTTCTGCTGGCACCTGTTACCCAGGGACCCGTGTAAGAAAAACCTTTCCGGGGGAAAGCTCTTGATTTCCCCCGGAAAAAAGGTTATGATATGGGTGGCATCACCTTCGGGAGCGCCGAGGGCGATGACAATTGCAGGTTTACCTGCTTGTTGTAAATGTGGATCAGGCGAAAAGCCCCACCTCGGGTGCCTCCCCGTGTAAAAATAGAGGCAAACGGAATCGGCAGATACGTTGGATTCGGGAACCGTCACCTTGAGAAAGATTTATGACAGATTACATCAAAGCACATCAATTCAGCAACAACCACATGGAAGCACTCAAGGCGGACGCCGTCTGTGGCTGTTTTTACTGTTGTAAAGTCTTTGATCCCGCACAGATCGAGACTTGGCTGGTTGCTGATAACCCCCGCGACAAGGACGGCACAGCAATCTGCCCTTACTGCGGCATTGACTCCGTCATTGGCGAAAGCTCCGGCTTTCCCATCACCGAGGAGTTTCTGAAAGAAATGAACCGGTATTGGTTTGGTTAAATATCGTTAAAGACAGGTTTACCTGTTTTATAAATCGTGGATCAGGCGAAAAGCCCCACCTCGGGTGCCTCCCCGAGTCAAAATCAGAGGCACAAATAATTGTCAATCGTCCATTCTCGATTGTCAATTCTATACGTGGGCGTGGTGGAATTGCAAATACGCTGAATTCAGATGATGTCACCGCAGAGAAGTTTTTGCTGACACCGACGATTTGCAAACGAGAGGATCAATTTGTCTATGGGTGAGAAATACAGCCTTACAGCGCAAACTCGCGTTGCGTTGGAGCAGGAACTGCAGTACCTGCAGACCATCCGGTGGAAAGAAATTGAGGAAATGTTGGAAGCCGCAAAAACCCTCGGCGATTTGTCGGAAAATGCGGAGTATGAATTTGCCGTAACCGAGCGGGATAAGTGCCTGGAGCGCATGAACAGTATAAAGCATATTCTCTCCCACGCGGTCATAACTGACGAAGACGCGTAGGAACAGGGGCAATGATCCCCTGCAAGAGGTAAGAGCAGGTTCACCTGTTTTTATAAATCGTGGATCAGGCGAAAAGCCCCACCTCGGGTGCCTCCCCGAGTCAAAATCAGAGGTACAAACAATTGACAATTGTCCATTCTCAATTGTCAATTCAAATCCGCGGGCGTGGTGGAATTGGCAGACACGTTGGATTTAGGTGATGTCACCTCAGTGAAGGTTTTTCCGTCCCGCTGTCATTGCGAACCAGTGCGCACATTGGTGTGGCAATCCGTTCTCTAAAAACGGGCATCGCCTGTTTTTATAAATGTGGGTTAAGCGAAATGCTCCACCTCGGATACCTCTCCGTGTAAAAATCAGAGGTACAAAAGAATATGCGGGCATGGTGGAATTGGTAGACTCAGGGGATTTAGGTGCTGTCACCTCAGTGAAGGTTTTCTGGTTCCGCTGTCATTGCGAACCAGTGCGCACACTGGTGTGGCAATCCGTTCTCTAAAAACGGGCATCGCCTGTTTTTATATATTGTGGATCAGGCTAAGTGCCCCACCTCGGATACCTCTCCGTGTACAAATCAGAGGCACAAAAGAATATGCGGGCATGGTGGAATTGGTAGACTCAGGGGATTTAGGTTCCCCCGCGAGAGCGTGCAGGTTCGAGTCCTGTTGCCCGCACCAAGGGCTCTTCGGAGCCCTTCTTTCGGCTATAGTTGGTGTGTTGTTAGTAATGGCTGATGGTTCTCTATCCGCATGGTTAACCCTCATCACACGATTGTGTGATGTTGCTCTAGCAATAATGAATTTTTTCAAGGGGGCTGACTGGATGAAAAAGGTATTGGCATTGGTGGGAAAAGGCGTAAGTGGGGTGCCCTACGCTGGACCGAGTGCCGGATAAAGTTACTGTATCAACATATCAATTTGGCATTTTACGCCGATAGGGGTTCAATTCCTCTACACCCCACCAAGCCGCCGCAGGTTCTCTTGCGGCGGCTTTTACTTTTATGTTGAACAGGCTTGCTATGCTTCTTACAGAAATTGAACGAAACATAAAAATATGATATAATCCTAAAAAATATATAGGAGGAGACTTGTATGGGGAAACGAACATTTGAAGATGTATCTAAATATGTTGAATGGCAAAATCAACACAAATGCAAAGTACTAAGTGCTAAACCTGAACAACATTTTAATGATCTAGGTGTTGAGGTAACAGTTTGGAATGTAAAAACAAATAACAAAGGTTCGTGGTGGGTAGTAGAAGGAGATGCTATACCCATGAATTTGTACCCACAAGAGGCATATTATTTTGGAACAGATGAAGTGTACTCGTTTCATATGGGAATAATGCAGCGTATGAAATCCTCAAGCGAACAATATGATCCCGATGACTATATACAGGCTGCTACATTAGGCGCGGAAATTGCACCGCAACTCTTACGTAAATTACGAAGCATCGCCACTTTGATTGATTCTGCTACCGAGATAGAGGATTTTCAATCTATAGGAGTCCAAAGCAGAGAAGTGCTAATTGAACTCGGAAATTATGTTTATGCTCCACATATGGCTAGTGACCAGGAACAGCCACAAGCCTCAAATTTCAAGAAGAAGGCGGAATTGGCTATTCAATTCTATTTGAACGGATCAGACAACGCCGACTACCGCAGCATAATCAAGAAATTGACTGATGCCACATGGGATTATGCAAATAAAATCACTCACTCAAGTAGTGCCACATATTACGAAGCATCTACTTGCGTGTCATTGTGTATTTCGCTTGTTGGTACATACGAAAATATATTGCAAAAAGTTCATGACCCAATTTCTCAACAAAGTTGTCCTATTTGCAAGAGCAAAAGGTTAACCGTTAAAAATGTCCATACTCACGAAAATGGAAAGATTAAGGCACTAGAATTAGTTTGCGATGAATGTGATAATGGTTTTACTTTTGAAATAGTGGACTAAATTTCTCAATGGAGGTTTGTTGGATTGATTTATGCGAAGTGTATCCATAGAAGCCAAATTGTAAAATCAAAGGATGAATTTATTCGTAGACAAGGCGAGGATCATTGTGTTTATTGCGAAGGCGAAACAACTTACTCTCGCAACGGTGTAGCCACGCTAAATTGTGTTCCGCTAAATTATGTTTACGACTGTTTAAAATATGGTGATTTCATTGCTATCATTGATGTGAAAAGTGAAGATGAAAATTATCCATTAAAAAGCAGTTATACAAGCGTTATGCTTACAATGACAGAACAAGCTATTATTAAAATAATGAAAGCTGACTCTAAAGAGGCGATAGACTATGTATTTGATAATGTGAATAATAGAGACATTGTTCATGATGGGTATAAGCACTTTCTGTCTGATGAGTTGGCAGATTATTTCACAAAAAGGAAAGAGGGCATAATATAGCTCCATCATCGCAGGTTATTAAGCGTATTGGTTTTCTTTGCAAGTATACTGGCCGCAGCAAGCCGTTCGACCGAATATGGAGCAGTAAGGCGGATTCCGATGCGGTGCTTATCGATCTCAAACCGCAGGCCGCCCTGTTCGTCATCCTCGGTGAGCTGGCACAGCTCCGGGTACTCCTTGGCATACGCAAGAAGTCGTTTCTTCAAGTCTGTGTTGTGGGTATAAATTTCGGCAAGGTCATCGTGTTCGTTGAAGTAGAACTCGGTGACCTTTTGCTTTCTTGTAAGTCCTGTTTTCATAAATCCTCCTGTAATTGGTGAAATTCTTCCGGCTCTAGAGCCGGGAAAGTGGGCTAGATTTCGGACAGAAAAAGTGCGGACGACCTGCGCATCGTCCGCACTCTCGCTATCGGCTACAAACGGGAATTTAGCTGGTGCTTTGGATTTTTTCCAGCAGCAGGTCATCGATCTCCTGCTCCAATCGCTGGATTTCGTCATACAATTCAGCAATGTGGGAATTGATTGCCGGGCGCTTCATTTCCCATAGTCGGCGGAGCCGCCGCAGATCTGCCTGCTCTGCTGTCCACTGGCTCCGCAGTTCTTCTGCGTACTGTTGCACCCTGGTGTCCAACTCAGATTCCCGGATGCGGTGGGATGGGCAGAAATCCTTGCCGTGGTGCATATAGCTCTTGCAGAGATACTCCACCCGGCGGTTGCCGTTCCAGCATCGAATCCTCGGCACGAAGGTGCTGCCGCAGTCACCGCAGGTAAGAAGCCCAGCATAGCGGTGGGATGCGGTGTTGCCACGATAAGGCTTGGCATTGGCTTTCAGCAGTGCTTGCACCTGCTCCCATTCCTCCCGGTCGATGATTACCGGGAAGAAGTTCTCATGGCGGTACTGCTCGTCCTCCGGCACCGGAGTGACGGATCGCCCATGGGTTTCGGTTCGGTGGTTCACCAGCAGGCCGGTGTAGCTTTCCTCCACCAGTATGTTCTTCACACTTTGGTATGTCCAGCGGTATGCTTTCCCATTTGCCTTGCCGCACCGTTCGTCGTGGAGCTGCTGGGGTGTCCTCCGCTGCATAGCATTGAGCCTGCGGGTGATCTCTTTCTGCCCCATACCTTCGCAGTACAGTCCATAGATAATCTGCACCGTTACCGATGCTTCCGGGTGGAGCCTGATGCGGCCGGTGTTCCTATCTTTCCAGTAGCCGAAGGGCGGTTTGACAACCAGCCCTTCTTTTTGCCTCTCCCGGTAACCGTGACGGATCTTATTTCCGATGTCCCTGGCATAGTAATCGTTCATGAACTGCCGGACTCCGATGATCAGGTCATCCCCATCATCCATGGTGTTCAGCCCCTCGGTCACAGAAATAACCGCCACACTGCATTGCCGCAGGTAGTCGATGAACAAGGCAGTCTGCATCTGATGCCGCCCCAACCGGGACAAGTCTTTCACGATGACCGCATCGATCTTCCCGGCGTCCACTGCCTGTGTCACCTGATTCAGCCCCTTACGGTCGAACCGCATACCGCTAACATTGTCATCGTAGGACTCCCCGACAATCTCATATCCCTGCTTTCGGGCATACTCCCGGACGATCTCCAACTGGTTTTCCAGGGAATTCATCATCACATCATCATCGTTGGAAAGCCTGCCATATAACCATACTCTCACGCACTCACCCCCTGAATGATTTCTTCCAACTCGCTATTGGTCAGAACACCGTTTTCGTAGGTGTCGGGGTGGTTCTGGAAGGGTGCCTTGACCTTGATTTCCAGGCGCAGACCGCCCTCGGTTTCGTAGACGAAGATCTTTTCAATCAGCAGCCGCAGGTGTGCTTCGGTCATTTGCCCATCTTCCAGAATCTGATCGATCAGGCTGATATCCTTTTTCAGCTTGGCCTGCCGGGATCGGATGGTTTGACCCAGGTTTTCCAACTCCGCGATTTTCTTCTTCGCCTGAGCAATCTGTTCTTCCCGCTTGGCGATCATACGGTCATACCGCTGGGCATTGGCTTTGTCACGAATCCGTTCCATCAGGATGTCCTCCATTTCGTCTTCCAGAGATTCTATCTGTTTCCGCAGTTTCTTGAGCTGCGACAGGGTGTTGGTGGCTTTGGGTGTCCAGCGATTTACGGTATCCTGCATGGTATCCCAGATCCGCTGATACTGTGCTTTGGTCGCAATCAGCTCCGCACGGATAAGCTCATCCAGATATTCTTCCCGAAGTGCGTGGGAGCAACAGTATTCCTTGCCGTATCGTAAGTAGGTGCTGCACCAGTATTCAACTCTGGTGCGGTTTTTGTTTTTGATGTTCTTGGCGGTGAAGGCGCGACCACAGTCACCACAAACGATCAGCCCGGAGTAGCGGTGAATGGTATTGTGCTCACCGGCGCGGACATTATCTTTCTTTCTCATGTTCATTAACTCCTGTACCTGCTCCCACATCTCACGGGTGATGATGGGCGGCAGGTAATTTTCATGCCGGAACTGCTCTGCGGCATCGGTGAAGCGGAAGGTCTTGTTGATTTTGTTCCGTTCACTCTTGTGGCAGATCAGGGTTCCGGTGTAGGCTTCGTCTTTCAGCAGGCGACCGACCATCGTGCCATCCCAGAGGTACTTCTTCTTGATCTCGGTTTCCAACCGCTCCGGCATTCGCTTGCCCAGCAGTGCCATCTGCATCTGGGCAGGTGTTTTTCGCTTTTCTTCATTGAGCATCCTGGCGATTGCTTTCAGCCCCATGCCATTTAAGTAAGAAGCAAAAATCAGGTGGATCGTTTCCGCAGCTTCGGGAACGATTTCCACCTGATTTGTATTTTTATCTTTGAAGTAGCCAAAGGGTGGAGTGATAACGATACCGGCTTTCTGCTTCTGCCGGTAACCGGTGGTCACACGGCGGCTGCCATCTCTGGCATAGAAGTCGTTCATCAGTCCTTTGAAACCAATGACCAGATCGTCTGCTTCGTTGAAGGTATCGATGTTTTCTGTTGCGGACAGCACCCGCACATGGTTCTTACGCAGGTAGTCGATATACAGGGCCGTCTGGGTGCGGTGCCGTCCTAGGCGGGACAGGTCTTTGACGATGACTGCATCGATCAGCCCGGCATCCACTGCTTCCGTGAGCTGCTCAATACCGTCACGGTCGAAGTGCATACCTGAAACATTATCGTCGCAGGACTCACCCACAATCGTATGTCCAAACTTAAGAGCATAGCTTTCGATAATGCTTCTTTGATTCAACAGGGAATTGAGTTCTTCATCTTCGTCACGAGACAGGCGGTAGTAAAGCCATACTCTCATAGTTTTTCTCCTTTCCGCCGTGGTGTGTGCTTGCGCAGCACACACCATAGCACATAGTTTTGGGAATAGCTAGCGGGAATGCATTATGCGACATCAGATTCTACCTTTTGGACAAAATTGGTTTCGGGTGTTGCCGCAGGATCATCCACCGCCAGGTAATCCCGGACAATGGTTTTAAGGAAGGTCTCGAAGTCCGTGTCCTTCCCTACATAGGAAAATGTGACGCTTACAATTGGATTTTTCTTTGCGATAGGCATTACCTCCATAATTTGACAATATTTTTTGATTGATGTGTGATAAAGATTATTGACCCCCGCAAAAGCTGTTGCGACTCTAAGGGAATCTTGTTTTTAGACGTCTGTGGGTATAATCCGGGGCAAAATTGACGCCCACTGGCAAAATGAACAACGCCACCCAAAAGTCCTTGTGTCCCTAAGGAAATTCGCCCGGCGTTGCCGGACGATGGAGCCCGGGCAGGGGAAATTGACCCCCGCCCTTATTCCTGCACCTCGTTCGCAAAGTGAGGATGAAATCTTTTTGTGCAAGATTCTGCTTGCTCCGGACGAGTTTATTTGTGTCTTCCTGAGATTCGCCCCCGTGTGGGCTTCTCCGCTGATAAGGGATTACTACTCCACTTCTTTCAGAAAGAGGCACACAGGGGCAACACCGCCCTCACAGGGGCGCAAGGGACGAAAGTGCCGAATGTTTCGGAGCTAGGATTTATGCGTCACTTACGTCACTTCGGTCACGGGCAGAGCGTAAAAAACCTCTACCGAACGCAGACCGTTGCTGCGGTGGTTGTGAAAGGTCAAGCCGTGCTCCCGCAGCGAATACCGCCAGCGGTTCATCATCTGCTTCATCCCTTTCACGGACATATTGGAGTTTGTATGTGCGTTGAACTGGTCTGCCAATTCGGTGCTGGTGCCGTGGAAGTATTCTTTCTTCTTCATGAACTCCAACAGTTTTTCCATCTCCAGGGGAAGAAGAATTTCCGGGGAGTCCAGACTGTCAGAGAGCATTTCCCAGACATAGGTTTCTTTATTGAACCGCAGTTCCAGTTCCCGGTGTTCGATATCCCGGCCGGTGCAGATCAACTTTGCGAGGTTTTGATTCCGTTCATCCTTATCCAGAATGAAGATGGCATCTACTGCACCGCCGATGCCGGTGGTACCGGACAGTCGGTTGATGGGATCTCTGTCACCCTGTTTCCGCAGGTGATGTACCAGCAGAATGGAGATCCGCAGAGCATCTGCAACTCGTTTCAGCTTTTGCAGTTCCTGGTAGTCACCGCCGTAGGAAGGTTCGCCATTGCCTGCTCGCACCATCTGGAAGGTATCGATGACGATGAGTACCGTATCTGGGTGGTCCTTCACGAACTCTATAATCTGCTGTTCCAGATCCTCCGCCAGTGTGCTTGCGGCATTGGCGAAGAATACATTGGGCGGAGCTTCATCGGTGATGCATCCCAGCCGCTGCTGGATGCGGAAGTAGGGATCTTCCAGACAGAGATATAACGTTGTTCCCTTCGTAGTTTCCATATTCCACATTGCTTCCCCTTTGGCGATCCGGACACACAGATCCAGTACCAGCCAGGACTTTCCCATCTTCGGTGCGCCGCCGAGGATGCTCAGTCCCTGAGGAAGAAAATTCTGGACACAGAATCTCGGCGCATTGAGATCCATGTCCAGAAGTGTTTCACCGTCGATGACCGACAGTTTATTAAGTTCTTCCGTAACATTCCCTCCTTTCTTTTTGGGGTGTGAATCGATTCGAACTGATTCTAACATCCCTATTGCGAAAAGTAAATAGTTGTGATACTATATAGTTACATTCACTACTTAGCGGTAAATAGATTCACTATTGGAGGAAAGGCTATGGGCATACTCGGCAAGGATCTTCTGGATATCGAAAGACCTCTGACACACACGAAGGTGCAGTTCGGTGAAACAATGTACTGGATCGAAGAAAAGGCAAAGGGAATCCCCTATGGAACAATCCTGACGGAGGTGCTGAACTATGATGCCGCTTCCTATATGGAAGCGGTAGATCGGTACCGGGATGCGACGGAGAGGAAGGATGACGAGGCTGTTGATTGCTCACTCGCAGTGCTGAAGAAAGAATTTTTAAGGCTTCCATTCTACAATTCCTACATGATAAACTTTGGCTGGATGAATATGCTTCCGGATCCGCCTGAGCATATTGACAAGTATTCTTTCGTCTATCGTGCGGCAGAAGATATTCCTCTGATTCAGAAACGGTATACCTGGTTCATTGACAGTGCGCTGGATGATGGCGGTCAGCGCAGAAAAAAAGGCCAGCGGAAGTTACCGCCGGCAGAGAGAATTCTTATGAATTGCATGGAACCTTTTGTCAGCGGACGGAGCCTGGGCAGTGATCCCAATGTGGATGCACCCAATGTCCAGATGCAGTATGCTGTGATTGAGAGCGAGGATGGTCCTGAAATCGTTGAGAAGATGTATTTTGACCGGCTTCTGGATTTTGTATATGTGGAACTGATGAAGGGGCTTCAGAAAGGCTTTGTGCCAAAGCGGTGTCCTAATTGCGGCCGATGGTTTGTCCAGGAACCTGGGATGGATTATAACTACTGTGCCAATCCTGCGCCCCAGGATCCTGCCAAGCTGTGCAGGGATATCGGCGCTACGAACAATTTCCTGGACAAGAAAAAGAACCATGAGATTTGGAATGTCCATCAGAAAGCCTATCGGAAGTATTACGCCAGAATGCTAAAGAAGACGATGACGAAGGAAGCGTTCTTCACCTGGGCAGAGGAAGCGGCAGCACTGCGGGATGCGCTGCTCCCGAAGTATGATGCTGCCAAGCCGGAAGAGAGAAAAGCGATGGCGGAAAACTACAGGCAGAAAATCAATAAACTGTAATTCTGTTGCAGGGGGAGTTGAATTGAACCCAAAACAGTTTGCAAAAAACGGAGGATTCCAGAAAAGGGATCCTCCGTTACTTATAGGAACACATAGGTCATACAGAAAGCAATTTGCATTAAAAATGAGCACAACAACACTCCGGGGAAGGCTGCAAGTCCTTTATCTTATTACAGCCACAGATGGAGGGTAACCATAACGGGCCTTAAATGCCCGGCTGAAATACAAGGGATCTTCAAAACCGGAAAGTCTGGCAGCATCACCAACCTTGCTGCACTCGCCGCTGTCCAGAAGCTGTTTGGCGTGAATCAGGCGTCGGTCCAGAATGTATTTTTTGGGAGATACACCATATCGGGCAGCAAACAGAGAACGGAAATAGGTGTCCGAAATGCCGCAGGCTACATGCAACTGCCCCACCTTTAGTTCCGAACGGAATAAGTCTTTTTGAAGAATCTCCAGTGCGGGCGCTAACAGTGAAAGGGATCCCTTGCTGTAGTAGTTGGTCTGCTCTTGTTGTGCCAACTGCGCAATAATCCTGTAAAAGTCAGAGAGAATCCAATACCGATCCCGGTCCGGGTCCAAGGCTGCGCACCGATCCAGCCACGCGTAGACCTTTACAATTTCTTCTCCAAGGATCAGCTTTTTCACCTCAGTAACGGAAAAATCCCCTTGAAAATTGATGACCGTATACTTACTTTCTGTATGGCCTGCTTGTGTGGCAGTAAAACTGGTGCCTTTGGGAATCAGCAGCACTTCTCCCGGTTCCTGCCGGGTTTGCCAAGTGCCAAAATCATAGTCAATGGCACCACAGTGTCGAAACACAAAGGCATGACTGGGACGACCGGGATTGTAAAGTTTCGGGGGAGAAACCAATGGCAGAATGCTGAGTAGTTGTAGATTATCTATGTAGAATTTCATACTATCACCATAAATAGTATATAATAACGGGAATTAGAAAGCAATATGTGTTGTGAAAAATCCATGCAGTTTGGATGAATCTATTTATATTTTACTGTTCTTTCCTATAATGATTTTAGATCACAAATTTAATTGCAATTCAGGAGGGAATGGCATGGATGAACAAACAAAACGGGATTTGAGGGTTTTGGCAACCAAAATCCGCCGGGATATTGTGGAGATGATTGGCCCGGATGGACATGTGGGGCATTTGGGCGGTTCTTGTTCCAGCGCAGACATAGTGGCATTGCTTTACGGAAAATGGATGCGGCATGATCCCAATAATCCGAAATGGGAAGAACGGGACAAACTTGTATTCAGTAAGGGTCATGCATGCATTGCCCAGTAT
>JAZSLC010000214.1:0-4788 GCA_045535175.1 Faecousia sp.
AAGCACTTGTCCACGATGCAGCGGGTTTCCTGACGGATGACTTCCATTTCCTCTTCCAGGCTGGCGTGATGGAAGGTCTGGTCGATGAGCATATTGACCACCTGCTTGGTGCAGCGCAGGCCTTCTGCGTTGGCTTCCATGGTGGGGATGCCCACGGCTTCGTGAGGAGTCTTGACGATGACCTTGGTGGCCTTGGCCAGAGCAGCGGTCAGAGCGCCGGAGGAGATGACGCCGAATGCCTTGGCTTCGTCGGCAGGGAAGCCGCCCATCCACTGGTGCAGAACGGTGGTCACTTCCACGCCTTCGTAGCCGTACTTGTGCAGGTATTCCTCGGTCAGCTCCTGCAGGGTACGGATGGCGGCGATGTCCTGAACCAGGTTGCCGCACTGGCCGTAGCCCACGGTGATGTTCTTAACACCCTGCTCAGCAGCCAGCAGTGCCTCGATGACGGCAGCGGCATGGGAGATGCAGAAGGGCACCAGAGTGCCGGTGAGGGGGCCGAAGGGCTCGCGGTTGATGGAAACGCCCATTTCTTCATAAAGACCGGTGAGGCGGTCCACATACTGCCAGTCGCGGATGGTGCGCTCCATGGGAACGTTCTTGCAGTAGGGCAGGTTGTAGGAGATACCGCCGCCTTCGTAGCTGGTGAAACCGCCGGCCAGGGTCACTTCGGCCAGCAGACGGGCATCGGGAGTGCCGTGACGGACCTGCATGGGCAGGCTCACGCTCTCAATGACCCGACGGCAGTTGGCAACGCCGTGGTTGACAGCGGGGAAGCCGTTCATCATGGCGCGGCCCAGACGGATGGACTCGGCAATGCCGTTTTCGGCTTCTTCATAGCGGTTCTGACGGGTATAGGAGTCGATGGTGCTGGGCAGCAAGTCGGCCTCGCCGTAGCGCTCCAGGTACTGCATCAGCTTGATGTGCTCTTCGATCACGGGAACACCGGCCCGGGGCTGGATCAGGGTCTTGCCAGCCCGCTTGGCTTCCACCAGCTTCTTGGAGAAGTTGCGGCTGACGGGCATGCTCTTGTGGTAAGCAACGGCTTCTTCCAGGTTGACGCCTTTGCCGGTGGGCCACTGGGCCAGAACTTCCTGGCGCAGACGGGCAAATTCGCCTTCACAGATGCGCTTATTCTGAATGTCCATGGTATTCAAGCTCCTTTTTCATAATTCGAAGTGCCGTTTCGGGATAGTGGGAAGACAGCAATCCCATGGCGGCCAGTATGTATGTACGGTCCACCCAGACATCGGCGGCCTTGGGCCGCAGGGATGCGGGCTGTGCGGGGGAGTAGAGGGCATGGGCTGCGATTTCGGCGGTGCGCTTGGTGTGGATCAGGCTGCCGCCGGTGACCACGATCTGCTTCACTTTGGTCAGGTTCTTGCCTTCCTGGACAAAGGTCAGGCCCATCATGGTGTAGGTTTCTTCAATGGTGCCGGCGTGGCGGCGGACTGCCTCTTCGATGGCCATGGAGGCCAGGGCGAAGTCCAGCGCTTCCAGTTCGGGATCGCCGTTGGGCACCCGGTCGGTGTTTTGCCGCAGATATGCCACCAGTTCGGTGACCCGGCTTTCGGAAAGACCGCTGAGGGCGGCAATCCGGCTGAGACCTGCCGCATCCACAATGCCCTGAATGCTGTAACGCATTCCGATGTCGCCTTCCACGGTACGCTTGGCGTAGGGTTCGGGCAGACCCTTGAACACGGTGTTCATGTGCTCGGGCATACCGTCGGCAATGGAGTAGATGTCGGTGGTGGCACCGCCCACGTCCACTGCCACCAGCTCACCGATGCCCGGCTCGCTGCCGGAACCCTGGGCCAGCAGATTCATGGCCTGGAGCACGGCGGAGGGGGTGGGCATCATAATGTCGCTGGGGAGGGCGGTTGCCTTGGACAGGCCTTTGGCCTGGATGATCCGGTTCAGGAAGATTTCCCGGATCTGCTTCTGGGTGGGCTCGATCTGCAGTACGCCAAACTTGGGCATCACATTGGGGCAGACATATACCTCATGGCCTTCCAGGATCCGCTGGCACTGCCGGGCGGCAGTCCGGTTGCCGGCAATGACGATGGGGAACCGGGGCTCCAGGGTGGCAAGCATTTTGGCGTTGTGGAGGATGCACTCGGTGTTGCCGCCGTCGGTGCCGCCCACCAGCAGGAAAATGTCGGTTTTTTGGTCCCGGATCTCTTCGATGTCATCTTCCGTCAGCTGGAAGGCATAGATGCCGATCACTTTGGCGCCGGCGCCCAGGCTTGCCAGTTTGGCAGCTTCGCCGGTCAGCTCCGGAACCAGACCGCTGGTGATCATCCGCAGGCCGCCGGCCGCGGAGGAACAGGCGTAGGTTTCAGCATAAGAAATCCTGCCGGTGACCTCTTCCAGCTTCTTAAGACCTTCCGTCAAGCCGTCGTTGATGTCGGTCTGGACGGTGGTGTATGCGGAGGCGGTGCCCAGAACGGTTTCGGACTCCACATCCACGGCGGTAAGTTTGGTGTATGTACTGCCGAAATCAATCAGGAGGACAGGCTTCAAGCTTCCTCACCGTCCATGTGCAGCAGCTCGCGCAGGGCCTGGATGGTGGTTTCGGGGGCGGTTCCGGGAGGGAAGGCGCGGTCATAGCCCATATCCAGGAAACGCTTTTCCACTTCTTCAAAGCTCTGCTTGCCGATGACGATGTTGCCGCCCACAACCAGGGGGATGCCCTTCAGACCGGCTTCGTCGCACTTTTCGCGCATACCGCGGCAGTCCAGCTCGCCCTGGCCGTAGAGGGAGGAAATGACGATGGCGTCAGCATTGGACTCAATGGCAGCAGCGATGTACTCTTCCTGGGAGACCATAACGCCCAGATTGACTACCTCAAAACCGGCCTGGGTAAAGGCATGGTAGAGGATCTTGTTGCCCACGGCATGAACGTCGGCGCCGATGACGCCGATGACGAGGACTTTCTTTTCTCGGTTCTCCATGATCGCACCTCTTTGATAACATTTTTAATAATAAAATTATGGCACAAAGCCCACAATTTCTCTTATATATAGTATAATGTACTAGTCCTTTTGTCAAGAAAGAATCAAACAAATTCACATTTGCTCACTAAAATCCGCAACTTCCACAAAAAAACCGCCGCCCAAAGGGGCAGCGGTTTTTGATGTTTGTATAACCTGTCCAGTGATAAAAATCTTAAAGTTCGAAGCCTTCCATGTGGTCCAAAACGAAGGAAATCATCAGCTTCAGAGGGGCCTCAAAGCTCTCGTCGGGGATGTTGAAACGGCAGTTGTGCACAGGAGGAACCTTGTCTACGCCCACAGGCTTGGTGCCGAAGAAGAAGAAAACACAGGGCTTCAGGCGGGTCAGATAACCGAAGTCTTCGCCTCCCAAACCACGGACATCGGGACGGAGAACCTTGTCTTCTCCCAGAACCCGGCAGGCGGTTTCCCGGAGCTTTTGATAGACCGTGGGATGGTTGATGCGGTAGGGGAGGAACTTGACCTGCTCGTATTCCACCTGACCTCCGGAGGTCAGGGCCACGCCCTGGCAGATTTCCTTGATGCGGCGCTCCATGAATTCGCTGACCTCATCCTCTGCGGCCCGGCAGGTACCGAAGATCTCCACGAAGTCGCAGATCACGTTGTTGGTCTTGCCGCCGTGGATGGAGCCGATGTTCAGTAATCTGGGCTTGCCCACGTGGATCTCCTTAGCTGCCATGAATTCCATGGCGGTGATGGCTTCCACAGCCATCAGCACTGCGTCCTTGCCCCGGTGCTGGCTGGCAGCATGGGAGGAAACACCGTGGAAACGGACCTTGAAGCCCATGGAGTTAGCGCCCAGAGGCTCGTCGGTCATTACCACATGACCCACTTCCCGGTCGGGGCTGCAGTGGATGGCTACGCAGCAGTCGATATCGTCCATGACGCCGTTGGCAGCCAGTTCCTTGCAGCCGGGGATGATGTACTCTTCGGCGGGGGTGAACAGGAACTTGACCCGGCACTTCAGCTGATCTTCATGCTCTTTCAGGTACTTGACCGCACCCAGCAGCAGGGCGGTGTGGGAATCGTGACCGCAGGCGTGCATAACGCCGTCGTGGGTGGACTTGAAGGGAATGTCGTTCTCTTCCTGGATGGGCAGGGCATCCATGTCGCCCCGCAGACCGATGGTGAAGGGGGCATCCTGGGGACCCACATAGCCCACTACGGAGCTGCGGCCCCACTTGTCAGTGTAGGCAACGCCCATCTTGTCCAGCTCCCGGTGGACCACCGCCAGGGTCTTGGGCAGATCGAAGCCGATTTCGGGGATCCGGTGCAGTTCTTCTCGGATCGCTTTGACGTATGCCACATATTCCTTCATACTTAGCCCTCCTTACAGCTGGGCCAGATAGGCTTTGCGGCCCATTTCGTAGAGATTGTTGCCTTCGGAATCGATGATGACAATGGCGGGGAAGTCTTCCACTTCCAGACGGCGGATGGCCTCGGCGCCCAGGTCGTCATAGGCGATGACTTCGGCCTTCTTGATGCACTTGCTGAGCAGGGCACCGCAGCCGCCGATGGCACCAAAGTATACGGCGCCGTGTTCTTTCATGGCAGCAACCACTTCGGGGCCACGCTTGCCCTTGCCGATCATGCCGGTGAGACCCTCCCGGATCAGAGTGGGGCTGTAGGCGTCCATGCGGTAGGAGGTGGTGGGGCCGGCAGAGCCGATGGCCTGACCGGGCTTGGCGGGGGTGGGGCCTACGAAATAGATGATGTTGTCCGTGACGTCCAGAGGCATTTCCTTGCCGGCGTCCACCACTTCGCACAGCCGCAT
>JAZSLC010000101.1:0-13353 GCA_045535175.1 Faecousia sp.
GCCCACAGCGCCGTAAACAGCCCGTCCGTAGTGGTTTTCATGGGCAACGGAGGCAATAATGATCTGCTGAATATCCTTCAGCTTGGGGTAAATGCTCTGACCGTTCAGCTCCACCCGGAAGTCATCGGTGACAATGTTCACGCAGGGCTTCTGAGGCAGGTGTTCTCCCCGCTCCAGCAGGGCCCGAACGGAGATATTGCAGGTCTGACCGTCCACAGTAGCCAGGAAGGTATCTCCCACAATCAGGTCGTTAAAAGCCAGGGACAGGAACTCGCCGCCCAGAAACACCGAAACGCCGTCGTAGCAAACTTCCTGAGCCTGACTGATATGCCGGCCCTTCAGCTGCTCCAGAGTCACGGAAACGATAGGGCCCACATTGGCGGTTCCCGCCGCCACACCCAGAATGGGGAGGTTCAGCCCCAGTTCATACATGGCGTTGCGGACATATGTAGCGGTGCCGTCGCCTCCCACGCTGATGAAACGCTGGGCACCGGCCTGGGCCAAAGCCTTGACCCTGCCGCGAATCACCGGGTAGTAACCTTCAGCCGGTTCGGGCTCCACATATTGCACAGGAAGTCCCGGAAACAGCAGCCCTTCATCGGTCACCAGCAGTTCATCTCCGGCAAAAAAATCGCAAAGCAGCGAAACAACCTGGTTGGGCGCCAGCCCTTTTCCCGCTTTATAATTGTAAAGCAAGGCTGTTTTCATAGCCACAATTCCATCCTTCCGTCATTATTCCCAATTTATGAACAGACTTTTGTACACATCGTACAAACGGTGCAAAGTTCATTTGTTTCGTTTTTACTATAATACCAAAGGTCTTCCGTATATGCAAGAGAAATTTTTCAAAATGCACAAATGTGCAGCAGGGCATTTTGTATCATAATGGATGCAATTATGTGCAAAATCCGGATTCATCGTTGACTTTCCGGCCCCAAAATCTTATTATTAGAATATATATGATTCTTACATAAGGAGGCACCCGAACAATGAGTAACGGCCTGACCCAAAAGCACAACGCCAAGTCCCTGTTGGTCTTTGCCCTACCCACCATCGTTATGATGGTGTTCATGTCCCTTTATACCATGGTGGACGGCATTTTTGTATCGAATTTTGTTTCCCCCGAAGCATTAGCCGGTTTGAATATCGTAATCCCCTCCCTCAGCATCCTTGTTTCCATATCCGTTATGATCAGCGCCGGCGGCAGTGTGGTTATCTCCCGTAAGCTGGGCGAAGGCAAAGAAAAGGAAGCCCGGGAGGATCTTTCCTTCCTGGTGCTGCTGACCATTGTTTTCGGTGCCGTTGTTATGGTGCTGGGGATCATTTTTGCCAAGCCCATTCTTCGTCTTTTGGGTGCCACCGACGGTCTTTACGATGTGGCGTATGACTACTACAGTGTTCTGATTCTCTTCACCATCCCCTGCCTGCTGCAGGTCCAGTTCCAGTATTTCTTCGTCACCGCCGGTGCCCCCAACCTGGGTCTGGGCTGTGTGGTTGCCGGCGGCGTATCCAATGTGCTTCTGGACTATGTGTTCATCGTGCCCATGGGCATGGACATCCAGGGTGCCGCTTTGGCCACCGGCATCGGTTACAGCATCCCCGCCGTGGTTGGCATCTGCTGGTTCCTCTTTAACAAAAAGGGCCTCCTGCATTTCGGTGCCCCCCGGCCCCGGCTTAAGACCCTGTGGGAAAGCACGGTTAATGGCATTGCCAGCATGATCATCAACCTGGCCGGCGCCACCGTCACCTGGCTGTATAACCGTGTCATTGTGGTCTACCTGGACGAAATCGGCATCAGTGCCGCCACCATCGTGCTGTATGCCCGGTTCACCTTCAACTCGGTGCTTTCCGGTTACGCCAGCGGCGTTGCCCCCGTCATCAGCTTCAACTACGGCCGCAAGGACTTCGAGCAGGTAAAACTGCTGTTCCGCACCTCTTTGAAAGCTGTTTTGGCAGGCTCTGCCATCGTTTTTGCAGCTTCCATTCTCCTGCGGGACGGCATCGTTGCACTGTTTGCTTCCGGCGAACCGGAACTGGCGGACTTGGCCCGCCGGGGTATTTTCCTCTTCGCCTTCAGCTATCTGTTCAACGGCGTCAACACCTTTGCCGCCACACTGTTCTCTTCCCTGAATAACGGAAAACTGTCCGCCTTTATGGCCTTTATGACCACCTTTGTGTTCCTGGTAGCCGCCATGTTCGGCCTGCCTGCTCTGGGTCTGGGAGCCGACGGTGTGTGGCTGGCAGTACCTGTGGCTGAGCTTCTGAGCCTGGGCCTGACCGTTTTCCTGCTGAAGCGCAAGCAGAGCGAATATCACTATTGATTTCCATATGCCAAAAGCCGGATCCTCACGGATCCGTCTTCTTTGTTCAGGTGTATTCAGATATCCAGCGCGTAGGCCAGCAACAGATTCATGGTGTTTTCCAGGCCCTTCACATGGGTCCGTTCCCTACCGTGGCTGCACCAGACCGCCATACCGAAGGAAGCAGGCCGCAGATTGCAGCCGCCCCGAGTAGCTGCATGGGCATCGGTGCCGTAACGGAAATATGCATCCACCGCATAATCACAGCCGGCCTTTTGGGCGTAAGCGATGAGCCGGTTGGTCAGGTCATAATCATACATAGAAGCGGCATCCTTGGCACTGATGCTGACCTTAAACTCGTCGCCGTCATAATCGGGGCCAATCAGACCGATGTCCAGAGCAACATACTCCTCAGCTTCTGCAGGTACATAAGTACCGCCCAAACCCACCTCCTCTTCGTAGGGGAAGGCCAGCAGGGTACGGAACTTGGGCTTCAGGTCATGCTCCCGGAAGTATTTCAGCATGGTAAAGCAGCAGGCAACCGCCGCCTTATCGTCGATAAACCGGGACTTCAGATAGCCGTTGGGAGTCACCTGGCACCGGGGTGCAATGGAAACGGTGTCACCGTTGAAAATACCCAACGCATTGACCTGGGCTTTGGAGTGCACGTCCTCATCCAGCAGGATCATCATGGTATTCTCATTGCGTTCCTTGGTTCTGGCATCCTCAAAAACGTGGACCGAGTGAGACTGGCAGGTGATGGTTCCGGAATAGGCCCGTCCGTCCCGGGTATGAACGGTAACGTCCTCCCCGTCCAGGTTGTTGTAGTTGATGCCGCCCAGCTGACGGACCCGGAGGGTGCCGTTGGCTTCCACCCGGCGGACGACCAGCCCCAGGGTATCACTGTGGGCACCAATCACCACGGTTTTTCCGTTATCCTGACCTTCCAGCTCCACATAAGGGGTACCACGGCGGTCATAAGTAACGGAGTATCCAAGATCTCCCGCCAGTTTTTCCAGCACAGGATTCAGCAGCGGATAGAAACCCACAGGGCTGGGGGTTTCCACCAGCACCCGGAAGGTATTCAGCAGGTACTCCATATCGACTTGAAACATCATAACGTTATTTCCTCCTAAGATTATTGTTCGTGATACAGGCTCTGAATCACTTGTGCACATTGTTCTTTGTTCATACCGCAGCGGATTTCCGGATGGTACAACAGCTTCAGGATCAGTTCATCCACCTCCGTCAGACTCTGGGGTGTGGAATAGCCGCTGAAACAAATGCTGTCGGTACGCAGGCTGGTATCCTGAAGGGGCCCCAGGCCGTTGTAGATTTCCTCCAGAATCACCGAATTGCGGACATACTGGTCGATGTCATTACGGTAGCAGATGGTGGCATCGTAGATTTCATCGTTCATATACCAGAAGGTCACACCGCCATCCGTTCCGTAAAACTGGTCACCCATAATATTGATCAGTTCCGTTTCGCTGCAGAAATGGATCTGCAGGTTCGCCTCCATGGCATCCTGGGTTTCCCGGATTCCGGGGAAACCTTCAATGGTATTGAGCCAATCGCAGAATTCCCTCAGAACCACCAGGTCCGTTTCGGTGGGGCTTCCGTTGATCTGATAAAGAATCGGCTCCACCCACTTCTGTACCCGGCTGGGATCGCCGCTGTGGACAAACTCCGCATCCAGAACCACTTCATTGAAATACGTAATAACGGAATCTACGCTGACACCTGGGATGGAATATCCCGCAAAGGGCGGCTCGGTAGGCACAGTGGTTTCGGGAGGTGCGGTAGTCTCGGGTGGTGCAGTGGTCTCCGGCCCGGTGGTTTCGGGAGGCACCGTAGTTTCGGGCGGCGCAGTGGTCTCCGGCCCGGCGGTTTCGGGAGGCACCGTAGTTTCGGGCGGCGCAGTGGTCTCCGGCCCGGCGGTTTCAGGAGGCACCGTAGTTTCGGGCGGCGCAGTGGTACTCACCGGCGGAGCGGTGGTCTCGGTGGGCAACTGAGGAACAGGCCTGCAGCCACCAAGCAGCAGTGCCAGGCAGAGCACCCCCATCAAAATGCGTTTTTCCATCGCGTAGTCTCCCCTTTCCTCATACTGCCCTAATCGTATACCTGTTTTTCCTGTCTGTCAATCCCGGTTCGCACTTTTCTCCATTTCAGAGGCGAAATCCCATTCGCCTCCGTAAAACTGCGGATAAAAAAGCTGACACCGGAGAAGCCCGATTGCATGGCAATGTCTGTCACCGAAAGGTCAGTGGTTTCCAAAAGCTCCCGGGCATGATTCAGCCGCAGATGGGAAATGTGCTGGGAAAGGGTCAGATGGAAATGTTCCTTAAAGTACCGGGACAGATACTTGGGCGAAAGATGGAACTGCTCCGCCAGGTCCTCCAGGGAAAGCCGCTCCCGGTAATGGATCCGGATGTATTCCAGCATTTCCCGCTGCATTTTGCCCGATTCACTGGCCTCAGTCCGCACCAGCGGGCCGCAGCGCAGAATCTCCATAATAAACCGCAGCAACAGCACCCGGGTTTCCAGCTGATATACAGAACTCTTCTGATCGTTGATCTTCACCACCCGGTCCAGAAGCTCCAGATTCTCCCGGTTCAAAACTGCTTCCGGCACCCGGGTCGGAAGTGCCCGTTTGCCCGTTCGCAAAGGGCGAAACACCGTTTGTTCCAGATCATCGGAAGACTGAAAAGAGATCAGCTCCACCGGAAACAGCAGTGCGTGGTAGCAGATGGAAAGGTCCTCCGATGCAATCATATGCAGCTGCTGGGGGTTGACAATGACCACCTGATTGTCCCGCACTTCATAGTCCGTTCCACCCACATTGATCTCCAGGCTCCCCTTTTGCACATAAATGATCTCCAGTTCATCATGCCAGTGGACCGGCACCTGAAAACCGCCGGGGATTCCATAGGTGCTGTAATGGGAATAAGGATACCCGGGCGTTCCGTGGATTTTGTTTTCACGCAATCTCGAATGCATAGGGCCCCTCCTTTCTTTTGTTGCTTTCATTGTATCACAAAGTGGAAATAATGCAACTATCAGGTGAAATCAGGCAAGATTTTTCCGTTCCCAGGGGATATACTGAAAGCACCAACCAAAAGGGGTGACTTTCTATGGGGATCGAACGCAAACGGCTTTCCCAGCTGTTCTTTCCCATCTTTTTTGAAATCCTGTTTTCCATGCTGACAGGTGTTGCAGACACCCTGATGCTCTCTTCTGAAGGCGACCAGGCCGTAGGCGCCGTGGGTACCGCGGGCTCCTATATCAACGTATTCATCCTTCTGTTTTCCATCATGTCTTCCGGCATGGTGGCCGTGATGACCCAGTACATCGGCGCCCGCCGTCCCGGCGTTGCCCATCAGGCTCTGCGGCTGGGTCTGATCTTCAACCTGATTGCGGGCCTTGCCATCAGTGCCATGCTCTATTTCGGTGCAGAATCCATCCTGTCTGTCATGGGCACAGCCGACCAGCTTCTGGCACCAGCCGCCACCTATCTGAAAACCGTAAGTCTGTTCTGTGTGTGCAATGCACTGACTCCTATCTTCTCCAGCTATCTGCGGGCCTTCGGCCACACCGCCCCCACCCTCAGCGGCACGGTCGTTGCCAATGTGGTGAACGTGGGGCTGAATGCATGCTTCCTGTTTGTAATGGATTTGGGCATCTATGGCGTGGCCCTTGCCACCGGCGTTTCCCGTCTGGTAAACCTTATTTGGGTCTGGGCTGTGTCCTATCGCCGCATTCGCCCCGTCCGGGAGGCAAATCCCCCCGAAAACCGGGAGATCTTCGAAAAGATCATCCATGTGGGTCTGCCTGCGGCCATGGAAACCATCCTGTATAACCTGGCCATCACCATTGTCATCAGCCTGCTGAACTGGATGGACGAAACCGGTATGCAGGCCACCGTCCGGGCCTACACGGTGCAGATCGCCAACTTCCCCCTGTCCATCGGTGCCGCATTGGCCCAGGCCAACGCCATCATGGTGGGCTGGCACATCGGCGCCAAAGAATTTGGCGAGTGCAACAGGGATACCCGCAAAGCTGCCATCCTCGGTGTCTGCCTGGGTGTGGGCACCGCCATCGTCTTTGCCCTGCTGAGCCACCCCATTCTCCGGCTCTTTACAGATGACCCGGATATCATTCATCTTGTGAGCATCCTGCTGATCATTGACGTTATTCTGGAAATCGGCCGGATGATCAACCTGATTTTTGGCATGGCCCTGAAAACCAGTGGTGACGCCACATACCCCATGATCGTCGCCGTGGCCGTTGCCTTCCTGTGCGCCGCGGGCGGTACCTGGTATTTCGGCATCTATATGGGCTGGCTGGCCGTTGGTGCCTATGTGGCCATGGCCCTGGACGAATGCGTCAGAGCCCTGTTTATGTTCCTGCGCTGGCAGAAAGGTTATTGGAAAAAAGAAAACCTGCTTTGCAGAATGTGAGGTTGAGTCTATGAATTACGCCGCCATCCGTCACGAAGCGACCCAGGACTACTGTTTCTGTCTGGAACCGGGAAGGTTTCTATTCCGGCTGCAGGCGGGCAAAGGGGATCTCCGAAGGGTAACTCTCCACACCCGGGATAAGTATCTGCCGCTGAAGCTGAAAGACACCCGCTGCCAGACCCCCATGCATTGGGTGGCCTGCGACGGTTTCCGGGATTATTACGAAGCGGAGCTGGAGTTCAAAGTGGTCTGTCTGCGCTACTGCTTCGAACTGGAGGATCATCAGGGCAACCGGGTCTTCTTCAGCAACACCGGCTTCACGGACTCCATTCCTGACGACATGGAGCGGCTTTTCGACTGTCCCCAGACCCTCCGGGAGGAAGAGCGGTTTGCTGTTCCCCAATGGGCCGCCAACCGGGTGGTCTATCAGATCTTCCCTTCCCGTTTCGCCACCCACAAAAGTGTTAAAGACAGCATTTGGTACCAGGCCCCCATCGGCCCCAAATCTGATTTAGGCGGCTCCCTCCGGGGCATCATCTCCCACCTGGATCACATCCGGGACCTGGGAGCCGATGTGATCTACCTGACCCCCATTTTCCGGTCCAATTCCACCCATAAATACGACACCATCGACTACTATACCATTGACCCCTCCTTCGGCACCGAAGAGGATTTGCTGGAATTGGTGGAAAAAGCCCACGCCATGGGTCTGCGGGTGATTCTGGACGGCGTATTCAACCACACCTCCCCGGAGTTCTTTGCATTCCGGGACCTTATCAAAAACCAGGCCCGGTCCCCCTATAAGGATTGGTACTATGTGGAATCCTTTCCCCTGTGCCGGATTCCGGGGCTCCACAACTACAAATGCTTCGGCTATTTCTGGGGTATGCCCAAGGTGAACCTGCGGTGCGAGGCTGCAGCACGGTATTTTACCGAGGCAGCACTCCACTGGCTCCGCCGGACCGGTGCTGACGGCTGGCGGCTGGATGTGGCAGACGAAATCTCCCATGATTTCTGGCGCAGCTTCCGCAAAGCGGTGAAGGCAGAATTCCCCGATGCACTGATTGTAGGGGAAGTCTGGCACCACGCCCCGGATTTTCTCCAGGGGGACCAGTGGGACAGCGTGATGAATTATCCCTTCTACCGCAATATCCTGGACTTCGGAGCCGAAGGGCGCATTACCGCCTCGGAATTCCTGGGCAATCTGGGTTTCCAGCGGGGCAACATCCACAGCGCGGCCTATCCCCTTCTGTGGAACCTCATCGGCAGCCACGATACTGCCCGGATCCTGCACCTGTGCGGAGAGAACAAAGACCGCCACAAACTGGTGGCTGCCCTGCAGCTGCTGACTCCGGGTATGCCCATGATCTACTATGGTGACGAAGTGGGCATGACCGGTGGCAAAGACCCGGATTGCCGCCGGGGAATGCTCTGGGACGAAAACCGTCAGGACCGGGAGATGCTTTCCTGGTACCGCAGGCTTCTTCAGCTGCGTAAAGCGATCCCCGCCATCACCGAAGGCACCACACTGCACCAGGAAGCCCGGGACGAAGATGGCCTGATCCGCATCACCAAAGCCCTGGACGGCCGGGAAGTGACCCTGCTCTTCTGCAGCAAGGAAGGCTCCGTTTCTCTGCCGGACCTGGCAGGAAAAACCGACCTGCTCACCGGTGCCCCCTTTACAGGCACCCTCACCGGCATCACCGCCATGGTGCTGCAATAAAAAAACAATGCTCCCGATGCAGTTCACGCTTCGGGAGCATTTTGATTCAGATACCGCAAATAATGGCAGCCACCCGCTTGGCAGATTCATACAGGCTGTCGATGTAGCCCCGCTCCTCAGGAGAGTGGGCCCGGTCTCCCCCCGCCCCGATGGAATCTATGCAGGGAATTCCAAACAGGGTCACATCCGCCGCATCAGAGGCGCCGGTGCGCTGACCGATTTCCAGTTCACTGAGGCCGCAGTCCCGGAACAGTTCATTGGCCCGCTTCAGCAGTGCCAGATTGGCATCACTGGGCTCCATGGCAGGTCGGAGATTGGTCTGTTCCATGACGCAGCTGCATCCCGGTACATAGACCCGGTCCGCAATTTCCTGCAGGAATGCCGTGGCCCGGGCCAAGTCCGCCTGGGTGGGGAACCGTACATCCACCCGAATCTCGCAGCTTCCGGGAACACTGTTGGTTACGGTCCCGCCTTTTACAATGCCGCAGTTGCAGGTAATGCCATTTTGCTCCTTCATGGCCTCAATGGCGATGATCTTGTGGGCCGCCTCCAGCACTGCGCTGGCCCCTTCCTTGACGCAATAGGAAGCATGGGCCTCAATACCGGTAATCTGCAGCCGGAAGCCGGCAATGCCCTTGCGAATCAGGGTAGCTTTGCCCGCGAATTCAGATTCATGGCCTTCCAGGTTCAAAAACGCCGCCGCGCCCTTGGCCTTTTGGCAAATCCATCGAATGGAATCCTTGTTCTGAATACCGCTGCCCACTTCCTCGTTGCTCTGCAGCAGCATCATCACCGGCCGGGCCTCATAGCCGCAGCGCGCCAAAGCTTCCATGGCCAAAAAACCTGCCACCACGCCGCCTTTGCAGTCCATAGCCCCGGGGCCGTAGAGGACATTCCCCTCCCGCCGGGCAGGGGGATTTCCGAAAGACCCCACAGGATGAACCGTATCCATGTGCCCCGACAGAGCCACCGCAGCACCGGGGGCATCAGGGTTCATGGTAATCAGGATGCTGTCACCGAACCGCTCCTGGGGAAACACTTCAATTTCCCATCCCTTGGCCCGGGCCAGGTCCATAAAATACCCGCCCACCCGGTCCACGCCCTCTTTGAAGGCGGAAGGGCTTTCGATATTGCATACATCCTCCCAGACCTGTGCATACCCAGGCCCCAAACGGTCAATTTCCTGAAAAATCTTTTTAATCACGCGTATTCCTCCCTGCTTTTCTTAACTATAAAACCATTTCCATCCAAAGTGAAAGTTTAATCAAATATACAAGCCTATAGGCTCGTTTCCAGAAAACGGCGCAGCTTCCTCACGTCGCCGTCAAAAACATAACCTTCGATACCGCAGGCTTCCGCACCGGCAATATTCAGAGGATTGTCGTCAATAAACAGCGTTTCTTCCGGCCGAATCCGGCATTCCCGGCACAGGTATTCAAACATATCTCGGTTGGGCTTGATTCTTCCGCAGGCGGCAGAAAAAATGCACTTTTGAAACATGGACAGCCAGGGAAACTCCTCCGCCCGATCGGAAAAACGGGTGCTGATGTTGGACAGAAGGAATACTTCTTTGCCCCGGTCATGCCGGACCCAGCGCACCAGTTCCTCCATCCCATCAATAAGCGGAATATGGTAGATCCAGTTGTAATAGGCTTTTTCCGCAGCATCCCAAAGCCGCTCCGGCAGCCGTTCCCGGCTCAGGCGGATCACTTCCTCATCAGAGATGGTGCCCGCATCCAGCCGATCCCAGTACAGCCGGTCGAACATCACCGGTGCAATCAAGTCCACATCAGCAGGGTCCTCCACATATATCCCGGTCATATACCAGGGATCAAAACGGACAATCACCTGTCCCAAATCGAAGACTACATTTTTAATCATACAGGAACCTCACAATCTCACAGCCTCAGTCACAGTATACCAGAAATCCGGGAATATGCAAGAATGATCCCCTCCCCATACAGAAAAAGCACACCGAAGTGTGCTTTTTCCAATCAAAATATTACGTTTATTCCTCGTCTTTCCAGACGGCAACGGGACTGCCGGCATAGCGCTTCTTGAAGATCTTTCTGCGGAACAGGAACACCGTATAAGCAGCCCACAGGGTAAAGAAGATGGCGCAGGCAATCACTGCGTTCCCAAGGGATTGACCCGCAAAGTTCAGCAGGAACAGCAGCGGCGCAATCATCACCATGGCGGGGAAATTGGAGAGAATGTACAAACTGGAGGTGGGGGTGCGCAGGCCCGGGTCCACTTCCTTCATCAAAATCATACCGTTGGAAGCAGTGCCGGTCAGGGTTCCAAAGCTCATCAGGAAGAACTCATGCTCAAAGCCCTTGAAGCATTCCCTGGCCACCAGCCGAATGTAGATATAGGTAACAACCGTACCCACCAGGCTCAAAATCACAATAGGCAGGATGTAGTTCTTGATATCGTTGATCTCAATGGCTGCCACACCGGCCACAATCATCAGGTCAAAGGAGAAGCCCGAGATCCGGTCCATCTGGTAATTGTTGATGTAGCCCCGGTGCATCAGATCCCGCTTGCGCAGCTGCTTGACGATCACCTTAATCAGCATAGCTGCCAGGGAGGCCCACAGGAAGTTAAAGCCCCAGGCGATGCTGTTGGTAAAGCTGGAAAGCTTGCCAAGCAGAACCATAAACCCGAAGGACAGAGCATAGGCCAGCGCCACAAAACCCACCTGCAGGGTAAACTTGTCCACGGACTCGTTGTCGGGAATTTCGCCGGCGACGTCGGCCTGATCACCGGATTCTCCCACGGAGTCACCGGAACGAACCACCAGGGAACCACGTTTTTTGGAAATATTGATGTGCAGCACACCAAAGACCGAGGCCACCACAAAACCGATGGATGCCAAAGACAGGCCGAAGCTGCCGTTGCCGGCAAACTGGGCCGCGGGTGTATTGGTAAAGTTGATATCCCAGCTCAGGGCATTGCCGGGACCCTGACCGAAAGCCAGGGGCAGAATCAGGCCGCAGACGTAGGACACAACCTGCCCGCCATACCGGGTCACCAGGAACAGAACAATGGTGATGCCCAGCCCCATAAAGGCCTGCAGCATATAAGTGCCGCCCTGGAGCGCGCCGAATTCCAGCACCTGGGCGCTGCTGGTTTTATGGGTGCTTTTTTCCGTTTTCAGGGACATGGCCGCAAAGCCGATGGCCAAACAGTGATAGGTAATCACCTGCATGAGGCGGTTATCCACCAGGGCAAAGCCAAACTGCTTACCAATCACATTGACCATCAGCAAAATGGTGCCGCCCAGCAGGGCCGAAGGCACCAGGCACTTGCGGAACAGAGGCACGGTCCGCCGGAGAATATTACCCAGCATCAGAAACAGCAGCAGCAACCCAAACTGCACCAAAAACGCCCAGACGGCATCGTAATTTGCCATAGTGAAGTCCCAACTGGATGCATAATTCATGGATTTATCAACTCCGTTTTGCAAAAATACAATACAAGTATACTCACAGCCCGGTTTTTTGTCAACGAAAAAACGGCAAACCCAGGCCGCAGCGCCTGGGTTTGGGCTTATTCCGGTCAAAACACCACCTGGATCAGCACCATATAGATGACCGTTCCGGTCAGAATGCTGATCAGCGAGTTTCGTTTCCACACCTGCAATCCCACAACACAAGCGGCAGCAATCAACTCCGGGATGCCGAAGGGCGGTGCCTGAGGGGTCATGTCCTTCAGGCAATAGATCACCAGCATTCCGATGATGGCCGGCGGAAGCACTCTGCCCAGATAGGAGATATACTTGGGGGTTCTCTTTCTGAACACCAAAAAAGGAAGGAAACGCAAAAAGATGGTCACCAGAGCCATCACAATAATCAGAACCGCTGTTTTCATGCCGCCCCCTCCTCTCTTCTGTGCAGGAGTGTCAGCACCAGGGTAATCAGAAGCATGGCAGGGATCAGGAAATGCTCCCGGCCGAACAGCACCAGACAAAGCAGTGTGCTGAGCAGCCCGGTCAGCGCAGGCACATGGTCCTTCGCCTCAATCCATTGCTCCGTAAAGGATGCCACAAACAGTGCCGTCATGGAAAACTCGATACCCGCTGTGGAGAAGGGCAAAACTGCCCCCAGCAGATTTCCGATGATGCTGCCAAGAACCCAATAGCTGTGGTTGAAGGCAGACACCAGGAATCTGTAGACCTTGGGGTCTGTTCCCTCCGGGGCCTTCCCATCGCAAAGCAGGGAATAGGTTTCATCGGTCAGGGCGAAGATCATGTAAGGCTTATACTTCCCCGCATCCTTGTAGGGCCCGATCATGGAGATGCTGTAAAACAGATGTCTTGCGTTTACCATAACGGTTGTAACGGCCGCAGTGAGGATAGATGCACCTCCGGTCAGCAGGCTTACGCCCACATATTGCATGGAACCGGCATAAATGAGAAGGCTCATGGCTGCCGCCCACAGAACCCCATAGCCGGCATTTCGCATGAGAATACCAAAACCGATGCCCAACACCACGTACCCTGCCAAAACAGGTATGGATTTGAAAAATGCTTGTTTTACAGTTTGAATGTTCATGGTTGTGATCCTTCATTTTATTGATCTTTTGGAATGCATCCTGAAAGCACCCGACTCAATGCCCCCCGGGCACTCCTGTCTCATATTTCCATATTGGCAGTGTAACATGAGTGTGGCTGCGATGCAAGCCCAAACATCAAAATTGCACTCCGGCGCTCAAATCTGCCGCATAAAAAACCGCCGGAGGCTCCGGCAGTTTTTTGGATTGCGGTCAGACCGCACCCGTTGGTATACATACAAATGGTCTTTTATCGATAGAAACTTGTAATCTCTCCGGTTTTTTCCTGGCTCACAAGCTTTCCGGCGGAGTCAAA
>JAZSLC010000035.1:0-54859 GCA_045535175.1 Faecousia sp.
CCACCGAATGGTGCGGCGGCGACTCCCTGAAGGACTATGTTGATGCTTATGCTGACGCCTACTTCGGCTTGGAGCGTTGGGACGAGCTGGTTGCTCTGATGGACGACAACGGCCTGGTTCCCGCTAACGACGACACTCTGGCTATGCTGTCCGCTACCACTACCACCAATGCTGCTTGGGGCGAGACCGACGAGGATCTGCCCAACTACCTGGTTTATCACTTCTCCTACCCCGAGACCTTTGACTTCAAGGATGTCGGTGTTATCGCTTCCGGCGAGTACGAGCTGACCCTCGTTCTGGATAAGTCCCTGGCTGGCTTCGACCTTCTGTACAACCTGTCCGGTGTTGCTACCCAGCTGGTTAAGATCGACCTGTACGACAAGTGCCTGAAGATTGAGACCGGCGCTGGCGGCGAAGAAGTTTACTCTTCCACCTACAACACCAGCGTAGAGACCACCGCTTCCTTCGGCCCCTACAAGATGAGCTCCTTCCAGGGTTCCAAGGCTATGCACTTCGTACGTAACGACAACTGGTTCGGTTACACCGATGGCAAGCACATCTACATGGATCCCGTTGACGGCAAGATCTACCCCATGTACCAGACCACCGAAGTGGACATCCAGGTTGTCGACGAGGCTGCTACCCGTAAGATGATGTTCATGCGTGGTAACCTGATGGGCTACGGTCTGCAGTCCAATGACTACGCTACCCTGCGTCAGTCTGAGTACTGCTACGCTACTCCCGCTGAGACCATCTTCTTCCTGATCCTGAACGGCCACATGGACGCTATCAAGGAGCGTGAGGCTTCCGAGGGCTTCGACCAGGCTACTCAGGACCTGGAAATGCTGACCAACACTGCTTTCCATCAGGCTCTGGGCCTGTCCTACGATAAGGACAACTTCGCTGCCACCATCTCCCCCGCCCGCTCCGGCGCTCTGGGTATCATCGGTAACTCCTACATCTACGATCCCGATGCAGGTGCTAAGTACCGTGACTCCGAGCAGGCCAAGAAGGTTCTGTGCGACTTCTACGGTGTTGACACCTCCAAGTTCGCTACTCTGGACGAGGCCGTTGACTCCATCACCGGTTACGATCCCGAGCAGGCTAAGGTCTTCTTCAAGCAGGCTTTCGAGGAAGGCATTGAGGATGGCTTCATCAACGATGCCAACAACGACGGCATCTGCGACCAGACCATCAAGATCGAGTACGCCATGTCTTCCGAAATGACCGAGTTCATGTCCAAGACTCTGGCTTACCTGAACGAGAAGGTTACCGAAGTTGCTGCCGGCACTCCCTTCGAAGGCAAGATCGAGTTCTTCCCCTCCGCTCCTTACGGCAACGACTGGTCCAACAAGATCCGCGAGGGTCAGTCTGACACCGTTCTGGGTGGCTGGTCCGGCTCCGTTCTGGATCCCTTCGGTCTGACCGACCTGTACACCAACCCCTCCAAGCAGTACGACGCTGCCTGGTACGATGCTACCACCGTTGAGCTGACCATCAATGTTCCCGTGAACGGCACCAACAAGGACGTCACCCTGACCCTGAAGCAGTGGTCCGACGTTCTGAACGGTACTGCTGTTACCGTGGACGGCGTTGAGTACAACTACGGCTCCGGCCAGTGTGACATCAATGTTCGTCTGGACATCCTGGCTGCCTGCGAAGGCAAGATCCTGGAATCCTACAACTACCTGCCCATGCTGCCGGACGGCTCCATGGCTCTGCTGACTCAGCAGGTGTTCTACGTTGTCGAGGACTACAACCCCATCCTGGGTCGTGGTGGCATTGCCTACACCAAGTACAACTACAACGAGGCCGATTGGGAAGCTTACGTTGCTTCTCAGGGTGGCGAGCTGAAGTACTAATCCACAGGATTGGCTTCGGCAGGGATATAATCCCCGCTTTCCTCACTAAAACTTAACAAACGCACTGTAGCAGGGGCGTAAAAACCCCTGCTACAGTTGGTTTGTATTTACGACCAAGCATTAAAACACAAAAATATTGGGAATGTTTGGAACGGGCTTGACCGTTTCGACGATCGTTGTTCCGGTGTGAACACTCTGGTACTGCCTTTGGGGGGGTTCTGATCGCCGGAAGGGGCAAGTCCATTCCTTTCGCTCTTTATCGCGCTAATGCACAGAATATGGACCGCCGTCCAGTGGCTGGTCCGGTTCTTATACTATCAATGTAAGAGGTGCGCTTATGTTCAAATATGCGATCCAAAGAACCCTGTACATGTTCATGGTGCTTCTGATCATCACCTGCATGTGCTTTGTTCTGATACGTATGCTGCCTCCGGAGACCCTGCCTCCCGGAGATCCTCATACCGCCGTTGTTCTGGCCCGTCGTGAGGCCCAGGGCTATAATAAACCTTATATGGTGCAGTTTGGTATCTTCCTGAAGGATATCTTCACCAAGTTTGACTGGGGTATCAGTGACAAGCTGTTCTTCGGTCAGAATGTTGTGAAGATCTTTACGGAGCGCCTGCCCGCTTCCATGATCGTTAACTTCTACTCCATTATCGCAAGTATTCCCATTGGTATTGGTCTTGGCATTTTTGCTGCCCTGAAGAAGAATACCTGGATTGACTATATGATTTCCACCCTGACCATGGTGGTTATCTCCGTTCCCAGCTTTGTTTACGCCTTTGTGATTCAGTATGTGTTCAGCTATAAGCTGCAGCTGCTGCCCTTCCTGATGAAGTCGGGCACCGACTGGTTCAGCTGGGACATGTTTGTCAGTATTCTGGCTCCCATCATGTCCCTGTCCTTCGGTGTGATTGCCGGCTTTACCCGTACCACCCGTGCAGAGCTGACAGAAGTGCTGACCAGTGAGTTTATGCTGCTGGCCCGCACCAAGGGTCTGACCAAGGCCCAGGCTACCATTCGTCACGCAATGCGAAACTGCTTTGTGGTGGTTGTGCCCGCCATCTTCGGCGAATTCATCGGCATTCTGGGCGGTTCTCTGATCATTGAGCGGATCTTCGCCATCCCCGGTGTGGGCGGCCTGACGCTGAATGCCATCAATGCCCGTGACTATCCCATCTTTATGCTGACCACTGTATTTTACACGGCCATTGGTCTGGCCGGAGGCCTTGTGGTCGATATCAGCTACGGCTTTATCGATCCGCGTATCAGAATGGGGTCGAAGAAATGATGAATAATAATTTTGAACACATTCCTCAGGAGCAGTTCCGCTTTGTTCAGATGGACGAGCGGCTCCACGATAAGAAGCTGGAGACCAAGTCCCGCAGCTTCCTGCAGGATGCACTGCTGCGGTTCAGTAAGAATAAGTCTTCTGTGATTGCTGCCTGGATTCTGCTGTTTTTGGTTCTGTTTTCCCTGATTTCTCCGCTGGTTTCTCCCTACACCCTCAACGACCGTGATAAGCTGTTCGTCAACTTCCCCTCCTATGTGCCGGAAGTTGCCAAGCTGGGCTGGGGCATTATGGACGGCTCCACCGTTCACGGCAGCCAGAACGAGAACTCCGTCAACTTCTGGAAGGGCATTGCACTGGAAACCGGCCTGGATCCCGTTATTTCCGTTGAAAACACCTATACCACCCTGGTCAAGTACCGCGGTAAGATGGTGGAGCGCTACACCTATGACCTGAAGGTGAACCGCTACTTCGAAAAGGGTGCTGTGTACTGGACCCTGAACTATCAGCAGTTCGAAGACCTGCAGAAGTGGCAGAATGAGACCGGCATTCAGGTCGTCCTGCCCTGGGTTGAGTATTCCTCCATCCATGACATTCGTGACAACGCCAACCTCTGGTACGAGTGTGACGACAAGGGTGCTGCCATTCTGGATAAGTCGGGCAACTTTGTGCCTGTGTACTCCAGCCGTAAGGAGATTGAGGGTGCCCCCTATGACTCCCTGCGGATTGCCGGCGACGATGGCAGCTATATCTACTCCTTCTCCGTTTCCGGCGCTGTGAGAGTACGCGTGTGCTACTATAACTTCTACCAGTATCTGAATGGCCGGGAACCCAGCTATATCTTTGGTACCACTTCCCGTGGTCAGGACCTGTTCTCTGCCATCGGTATCGGCGCCCGGTTCTCTCTGATCTTTGCTGTCATTGTTTCCGCGATCAACCTGTCTATCGGTGCTGTTTACGGTGCCATCCAGGGTTACTACGGCGGCATGGTGGATATGATTCTGGACCGTATTTCCGATATTCTGTCCGGCGTTCCCATGGTGGTTGTGGTGACTCTGTTCCAGCTGCACCTGGCCCAGAAGGCAGGCGTTCTTGGATCGTTCCTGTTTGCTTTCGTTCTGACAGGCTGGATCGGCATGGCGGCGCTGACCCGTAAGCAGTTCTACCGCTTCAAGAGCCAGGAATTCGTTATGGCTGCCCGTACCCTGGGTGCTTCCGATGCCCGTCTGATGTTCAAGCATATCTTCCCCAACGCCATTGGCACCATCATCACCAGCATCGCTCTGGTGATCCCTGGCGTCATCCGTTCCGAAACCACTCTGACCTACCTTGGAATTGTGAATCTGGAATCCTATGTGGGCGCAACCGTCGGTACGCTGCTGAGTGACGGTAATGCCGCCGTTACCACGGCTCCCCACACCCTGCTGTGGCCCAGCCTGTTCCTCGGCCTGCTGATGATCAGCTTCAACCTGTTTGGTAACGGCCTGCGTGACGCATTCAATCCTTCTACGAGAGGAGCGGAGGACTAAATGGAAAACAAATTGCAAGTCAGAAATCTCCGCATCTCCTTCCGTACCAGCAACGGTAAGGTGCAGGCGGTACGAGACATTAGTTTTGACCTGGCCAAGGGCGAAACCCTGGCAATCGTGGGCGAATCCGGTTCCGGTAAGTCCGTAACTTCCAAGGCCATCCTGGGCATCCAGGCCGGCAATGCCATCACTGAATCCGGTGAGATCATTTATGACGGTCAGGACCTGCTGAAGATTTCCGAAGAGGAATTCCATAAGATCCGCGGCGATAAGATCGCCATGATCTTCCAGGATCCCATGTCCAGCCTGAATCCCATTGTGAAGATCGGTAATCAGCTGACCGAGGCCATGATCCTGAAGGGCAAGGCCCGTCAGCGGGAGAGCCGCAGCAATTTCAATACCTACCTGAGAAACCTGAATGCTGCTATGATTCAGGCTGTGGATGGTGCAGACAAGGCTGCGCTTACCGAGAAGTGCAAGAAGTTTGAAAAGTTCGAGGCTCTTCACACTAAGCTGGAAGCTGCGTTCAATGCAGCGCATGATGCCTGCGTGGGTGCCCTGGCTGACATTGAGGGTCTGGCTTTTGAGATGGAGAAGAAGTCCACCAAGGATGCCACCGACCGCATCAAGGATGTGGCCAAGATGGCCATTGCTTCCATCAATCCCTTCGTGGTTACCGAGCGGGTGGAAGACCTGAAGGCCCTGGCAAAGGTCCTGGTCCGTCAGTACGTTGCCGGCAAGAAGAAGGGCGATTTCACCGATGCCCTGGAAACCATCTACGCCATCCGCAGCATCCTGTCCGTGGCTGCTGACAAGGAAAAGCCCAACTTCTTCTGCATGGGCTACTACCTGACCTTCAGCGGCAAGGAGCTGCCTGAAATGTCTGTTGGTCAGCTCAACGTGTTCCTGCGTCAGTATATTGACAAAGAGTTCATGCAGGACTTTATTGCAAGCGCAAGAAAAGCCGTTCAGTTCACTGCTCAGCAGACCTACGCCAATATGGCAGTTGCCCTGGAGGCTCTGGAAAAAGCCGCTGTTTTCTTCGGCGGTGAAGTGGATAAGAAGCAGGCTTTGGCGCAGTTCAAGGCCCTGTCCGATAAGGTTATGGCCACTGTGGATCCTCTGGCCCGTTCCAGAGACAGCCTGACCTGGACCTTTGCACCCAGTGTGAAGCATGAACTGGAAGTGCTGTTTGCTGCCGATGCCCGGAACGTTAAGGCCCAGCGGGTCTATGACCGGGAAAAGGCCAAGTATGACCGGATCGTTGCAAAGGGTAAGACTCCCGATTATGAGGTTCCTGCGGCTGCCCTGGTTGACAAGGAACTGGTTAAGGGCAACATCCTGCGGCTGATCAACCGTCTGGCTGACCACTACCGTCAGCTTCTGGCTCTGCGTGACAGCCGTGACTATGATGCCGAGACCGTGGAGGCCATTGATTATCTGAAGGTCAATGCATCCGGTGTCGTGGAGCGTGTTACCAGACGGGTTGCCAAGGCCCGTGCCATCAAGTTGATGACCGAAGTCGGTATCGCTGAGCCCCACCGCCGCTACTACCAGTATCCCTTCGAGTTCTCCGGCGGTATGCGTCAGAGAATCGTGATCGCCATTGCGTTGGCGGCCAATCCGGACATTCTGATCTGTGACGAGCCCACCACCGCTCTGGACGTGACCATTCAGTCCCAGATTCTGGAACTGATTAACAAGCTGAAGAGAGAGCGTCAGCTGTCCGTTATCTTCATCACCCATGACCTGGGTGTTGTGGCCAACATGGCAGACCGGGTTGCGGTTATGTATGCCGGCAAGATTGTTGAGCACGGTACAGCCAACGATATCTTCTACGATCCCAAGCATCCTTACACCTGGGCACTGCTCAGCTCCATGCCTGACCTGGACACCAATGAGAAGCTGGGTGCCATCCCCGGTACGCCTCCCAATATGATCTATCCCCCTGTGGGTGATGCATTTGCGGCCCGTAACAAGTACGCCATGCAGATCGACTTTGAGAGACAGCCGCCCATGTTCCAGGTAAGCGATACCCATTATGCTGCCACCTGGCTGCTGCATCCCGATGCACCCAAGGTGGAGCCGCCCAAGATTGTCCGTGACCGTATTGCCAGAATGAAAGCCAAGAGGGGGGTCTGAAAATGCAGAATAATGATCAGATCCTGCTGAGAGTAGAGCATCTTTCTCAGTTTTTTGGACCCACCAAAGCCGTTGACGATGTGAGCTTTGACATCAAGAAGGGCGAAGTGTTCGGTCTGGTTGGTGAATCCGGCTGTGGTAAGACCACCACCGGCCGTTCCATCATCAAGCTCTACAACATTACCGGCGGTAATGTGTTCTTCAAGGGCATCCGGATTGCAGCCGGCAAGAGAACCTACAAGGAAGCCATTGCTGCAGCCCGGGAGACTCTCAAGACCGAGTCTGCTGCCCTTCGCGAGCGTATCGCAGAGCTGAAGGTTCAGATGAACACTACCATCGATGAGCAGCGCAAGCTGATGAATGCTGCCGAGATCGACCAGAGAACCTACAAGGAAGCCATTGCTGCAGCCCAGGAGACTTTCAAGACCAAGTCTGCTGCCGAGCGCGAGCGTGTCGCAGAGCTGAAGGCTCAGATGGCTGCCACCATCGCAGAACAGCGCAAACTGATGAAGGCTGCCGATAACGATCAGAGAAACTGCGACAAGGAATATTCCAAGCAGCTGCAGGCTCAGGTTCGTGCCAAGTATGAGCCCCTGATCAAGGTCGCTTCCGGCGAAGAGCGGGAGCGCCTGGTGGCCGAATACAAGGATCAGATGCGTAAGGCCAGAAAAACCAAGCTGGTTACCCAGATCCAGATGATCTTCCAGGATCCCATCGCTTCTCTGGACCCCCGTATGACCGTTAAGGAAATTATTTCCGAAGGTCTGGTGATTCAGGGCGAGCGGGATAAGAAAGTGATCAATGAGAAGGTCTTTGAGATGCTGGAGCAGGTGGGTCTGGTTCGCGAGCATGCCAGCCGTTACCCCCACGAGTTCTCCGGCGGTCAGCGTCAGAGAATCGGCGTGGCCCGTGCGGTTATCATGAACCCCGAGCTGATTATCGCCGACGAACCCGTTTCCGCACTGGACGTTTCTGTTCAGGCTCAGGTTATCAACCTGCTGAACGAACTGCGCCAGAAGCTGGGCCTGACCATCCTGTTCATCGCCCATGACCTGAGCGTTGTGAAGTACTTCTCCGACCGTATCGGCGTTATGTACTTCGGCAAGATGGTGGAGCTGGCTTCCTCCGACGAGCTGTTCAAGCACCCCCTGCATCCCTACACCAGATCCCTGCTGTCCGCCATTCCTCTGCCCGACCCCGAGTACGAAAAGACCAGACAGCGCATTACCTACAACCCCCTGGCTGAGCACGACTACACCGTCGACAAGCCCAGCTTCCGTGAAATTGCGCCCGGCCACTTTGTCATGTGCAACGATGCCGAGGAAGAGCAGTACCGGAAGATGATGGATGAAGCGTAATGGATGACAATCTGAAAAAGATCTGTATCTGGCTTGGTTTGGGGCTGGCTGTTACCGCTGGAGTAGCTTACCTGGATTGGACCCGGGGCTATGCCGTGATCCATATGCTCTGTGACGGTTTTTTTGTGACCGCTGTTCTGTTATTGGGAATGGGCGGCTTGAAATTCTTTCGCAACAAGGGCACGTTCGACGTGATGAGCTACAGTGTTTCCAGTGTATTCCAGCTTCACTTTCCTTTCGTCAAGATGGATTCGCCGTTAAATGCAAGGCAGGAAGATTTTGCGGATTATAAGGAGCGGAAAAAAGCGAAGCGCAAACCCGCTTCGGACCTGCTCTGGGCCGGGCTGGTATATCTGGTGCTGGCTGTGATTATGCTGGTGGTTTACCTGATGATCGGCTGATCTTCCAAACGGGTAATAATCAAAGTAAAATGACCTCCAAAGGGACTGCCTTTGGAGGTCATTTTATGCAAAAAACAGCCCTGTGCCGGGAAATGCGGCACAGGGCGTTGTGTTTTGAGGAATCAGCGGCTCAGGAACCGCTCAAAGGGGAGCTTTTTCTGGCGTTCGTCCAGGATTTTGGCGGCCCGGACCATAATGGCTGCCCAGTCGGAGGCGTTTATGTGGCCATCCATTCCGGTGGTCAGGTAGGGGCAGGCGTTCAGAGGCCGGTTGCCGAAATGCTTTGCAAAAGACTTTTCCACCCCGAAAGCCATGGCATAAGGGGCCATAGTGAAGAAGTAATCTGGGTCATGCTGCCGCTGCCGGTTCAGTTCCTGACCGGAAACGGTGCGCAGATAATGGCGCAGGCCGAAGATCTCGGAGGTTATGCGGCGGCCGAACTCGGTGCGGCGACCGCCGTAAAATCCTGCAAGGCCTGTCAGCAGCTGCCCCAGCACCACGCCGGTAGCCACGCCGCCCTCGCCGCAGATGTAGCCAACGCTGATCCAAAGGGCGGAAAGCCCCAGGCCCAGCAGCAGGGAAAACCGGTCCCGCAGGTGCAGGCCCTTCACCCAGCCTTGAATGAACCAGGATGCTGCAGCGCCCAAAATGGCCATCAACAGGACGATCAGAACGGACAGCAGAGCGTTACCTGCCATGGTGATGCCCAAACTGGCACCGCCGCAGGCACCGGCTGCTGTGGAAAGGATCCGAAGAATCTGCACATTGCCGTTATTGCGGCGAAATACATCCTTGACGCCACCCTGGGAGGCGGCCACTTTCCGGGCCAGTTCGGCGTAGTGATGGCTGGAACCGTCCACGGTGCGGCGGTTTCCGAAGAGCCGGTTAAAGACTTTTACCTCAAATCGGCCCCGTTCGTTGCCCATCTCCATGCGCTTGTGGAGCTTGACCCGGTTGCCGTCGCTGACATGGATCAGGATATATCCAAGCTTTGCCCAGGTGAAGACCATCATGGTAAGGTCCGCACCGCGGCCCAGCAGAACGCAGCTCAGTTCACCGGCGGTGCAGCCTTCGGGAGGCTGGGCGGTGTGCTGACGCAGATGGGGGGCGCACCGCAGGAAGAAGATCCAATAGAGGACCGCCAGACCGGAAATCACCAAAATGGCCACATCTTCAAAACCGGCGGACCAGGGCTCAACCAGGTTCCGGGGGAAGGTCTCCTCCGTCACCTCCAGGCTCATGGTCAGGGTTTCGTGGTCCTTCAGTTCCTTGGACACGGTACCGGTGATCTGATTGCCGGCAATGGCGTAGGTCAGGTCCTCTTCAATGGTCTGATTGTGATAACCGCTGGAGAAAACGGGTTTGGCCTGAATTTGCTCCGGAAGAGTCAGGGAGAAATCCAGTTTGCTGATGGGGAATACGAAGCCCGAAAGCAGGGGAAGATCCAGCTGAGGCCGGTCCAGCTCGTTATAGGTGACGGTGCCCGGCAGGGTATAGCGCAGAACCAGGGTGAAGTCACCCACCACACCTCCAAGAAGACGGGTCAGGTCCACGTAGGTCAGGTCGCCGCTGCGGCGGGTCGGGGCCATGCCGCCGTTCAGGCTGATGCCGTAGGCGTTGCCGGGAATGGGGAAGTGGATGTCCCCGGTGATTTTATCCATGCTCAGGTCTGCGGTGACGGTGACCTGACAGGTTCCGTCGTCAGACAATATGGCGTCCACCCGGACCGAGGAGGCCCTTGTGGCTGCGAATGCGGGAACAGCGGATACAATGATAAACAAAATCAGCAGAAAAACAGGTAGAATCCGCTTCAAATAAGGCCCTCCTTTCCAGTGGTAATGTTCGACAAAATCCGATATTACATTGTAACATACGGGATTTGAAAAAGCAAGCCGATTCGGGAGAATGGGAAACGGGTTCGAATAATAAGAATTTCTCCAAAGCGGCTTGTGCGAAGACGATCTTTGGTGTATAATGAAAAAACACAGAAAACCAGGAGAAAGGGCGAAATATTATGGCAAAATATAAGAAAACCCTTATTTGGCTGGCTGTGGGGCTGGCGGTTACCGCAGGTGTGATTGCTTTGGAATTGCCCCAGGGCCGGGGGTGGGTTCATATGCTCTGTGACGGCTTTCTGGTGGCGGCGGTGGCGCTGCTGGCCCTGGGAAGCCTGAAATTTGTGCGCAATCAAGGCCTCTTTGACCTCTTCGGCTACGCCTTTTCCAATGTGTTCCGGCGCAGGGACCAGGATGAAATGGGGATTCCTCTGACCGGAAAGAAGGAGACCTTCGCCCAGTATGAGGCCCGGAAAAAGGCAACCCGCAAAGGTGCGGGAGATTTGCTGTGGGCCGGAACGGCGTATCTGGTGCTTTCGGGCGTGATGATGGTGCTGTATTTTGTGATTGGTTGATGGAAGCGGCCTCCGGGCCGCTTCGGTTTTGCACTTACGGCACCGACCCTATCGGATAAAAATACCAGATAACCCCGGTTTTTCTACCGTTTCAAGAAAAAATATTGTAAATATTCCGTAAAAACTGCGCAAATTAGTACAAAAATGATTGAAAAACCGAAAATATATGCTATAATCAATCTTTGGGTATAACCGAATTCCGGCTGCCTGCAAAGCCCCTGGAGCCGACATTACCGCGGAGAGGAGGATCCCGAAATGCCAAAGGAGCAAATGACTGACCGCAAACCGGCTGTTCCCGCAAATGAAGAAGAAATCATTGTACAGGGCGGAAAAGTGTATACCGTTGTGAAGCGGACCTTTGATATTGTGGTGTCGCTGGTGTTCGGAATCCTTCTGCTGATTCCCATGCTGGTGATTGCCCTTGCCATCCGGCTGGAGGCTTCCGGACCCATTCTCTATAAGCAGGAGCGGCTGGGACTGAACCGCAAGCCCTTTGTAATCTACAAGTTCCGGTCCATGATTCTCGATGCCGAGAAGGACGGCCCCCAGTGGGCGGAGAAGGACGACCGTCGGGCTACCAAAGTGGGCCGTTTTTTGCGCAATACCCGGCTGGATGAACTGCCCCAGCTGTGGAATATCCTCCGGGGAGACATGAGTTTCGTGGGCCCCCGGCCTGAGCGGCTTTACTTTTACGAAATCTACGAACAGTACATTCCCAATTTCGGGAAGCGGATGCTGGTGATTCCCGGTCTCACCGGCTGGGCCCAGGTTAACGGCGGATATGACCTGGTGGCAGAGGAAAAGATCGTTTATGACCTGGAGTATATCCGGAAAAGATCCCTGAAAATGGATCTGCTGTGCTTGTTCAAAACCGTGAAGCTGGTTTTCACCCACGAAGGAGCAAGATGATGACCGTAGAAACGCTGCATCAACAAAGCCCCCTGGTTTCGGTGATAATGCCTGCTTATTGTGCCCAGCAGTATATTGCAGATGCAATTCGATCGGTTCAAAATCAAACAGTGACCCAGTGGGAACTGATTGTAGTAGATGATTGTTCTGACGATGAAACTGCCCGGATTGTTGCGGAAATGTCACAAGCAGATTCCAGGATTCAATTGATTCGCAATGATCTAAATCTGGGCGTGGCGGGCAGCAGAAACCGGGGTGTGGAATTATGCCGAGGAGAATATGTTGCGTTTCTTGACAGCGATGACAGATGGCATCCCGAAAAACTATATCTTCAACTGGATTGTTTTCGGTGTAGGGGAGTGGATTTGGTGTATACCGATTACTCCATTTCGGATGAGGCGGGAAGAATCCTGCGTCAGAATACCCAGATTCCTGAATCTGTGCAATTTGTCGACTTGCTGAAAGAAAATGTAATTGGGTGCTCCACGGTAATGATATCCCGGGAAGTTGCAAGAAAGTTTCGTTTCCCTCGGAATATTTACCATGAAGACTATGCACTTTGGCTGGATATGCTTCGGTCTGGCTGTAAAGCGGTAGGTGTACAACGGGTTTTGATGCAGTATTGTTACCGAGAGAACTCCAAATCCGGAAACAAGTGGAAGTCTGCTTCTGCCAGATGGCATATTTATCGCCGCTATCTGGGTTTGCCCATAATTAAAAGCGCTTGGTTATTTGGTCATTACGCGCTGGCAGGTCTGCGAAAATATATAATCATGAAATGAACAAATTCAGCGGAATGCGCCTAAAGCGGGTGCGGTCCGATTTTTACAATGCACAAAAGGAGGATCCCGAGAGGGATCCTCCTTTTAAAATTGTTGGATTATTTCACTACAACACAGACCACATTGCTGTATTCAGTGGTGATGCCGTTTGTATCGATGGCTCGTACCTTGTAATAATAGGTGCCGGCCTTGGGGGTATTGATGCTGTATAGATTGGTAGTTGTGATCAGTTTCTTGTAGGTTCCGTTCTCGCTGGTAGAACGCCAAACTTCATAGGAAGCGGCGCCTGCAACAGGATTCCAGGAAATAACAGCTTTATTGTTGGTATTCAGCTTTCCGGTAATGGATGGAATCGGGTCCAGTTCACCGGGAACAGTCACACAAACGATATTGCTGTATTCGCCGGTTAGGCCATTTGCATCGAGGGCTCGTACTTTATAATAATAAGTACCGGGTTTGGGGGAATTGGTGCAGGTGAGTTTTGCGGTGGTGATGAGCTTTGTGTAGGTTCCGTTCTCACTGGTGGAGCGCCAGACTTCGTATTTGGTGGCGTTTGCGGCGGCGGGCCAGGAAACGACAGCCTTATTGGCTGCGTTCAGCACACCGGAAACCACGGGAGCTGCGGGGGGTTCGGGAATGTCCGGGGTGGGCTCGGAAAGGGTTCCGGTGACAATATCGCTGGAAACGGATTTTGTTACATTGCCGTTTCCGTCCTTTGCCAGGATGGCGATTACTTTGTAATAATAGGTGTTTCCTGCTTCCACGGACTTGTTGACCATCCGGGTACCCATGGCTTCGTACAGTTTAAAGTAGGTTCCGGTTTCGCTGCGGGCCCTCCAAACCTGATACCCTACGGCATCTTTTACGGTAGTCCATTGCAGGCTAATACTCTCGCCGTCTGAGGTCACGGTTACAATGGGGACATCGGCAGAGGGTGCATTACAGATGGTGCAGGAAGATACGGTTGCGTTCCATCCCAGATAGTATTGGGCTCCGCAATTGCACAGGGCGAACATCTTGTGGGGATGGGCATCTTCGTAATGGCCGGTGGTAAAACTGTGAACATGGGAGAAGTTTTCACGGTTCATATGGATCACCACATAATCATAACAGCCGCGGTGCTTGTCCCCATTATTCAGGGTGTGAGTGAAGTTGCCGAACCAGTCCACACGATCCCAGCCGGGGTTGTGCCCATAGCTGTACAGATAACCGGCTTCGCTGATTCCGCCGAAGATGGCGGAATGGATGTAGACCTTGCATTCTTTGCAGTAAAAGAACAGCAGGTCACCGGGCTGCGCATTGGGGTTTTCCGATGCCAGTGCATGAACACCGTCAGAAGAAATCTTCAGCAGATGTTCGGTTCCCAGCCCGATATTTGTCAGTGCGTTTTTGACGTGCTCTACACCGCCGGCAAGAATTTCCACACCGCCGGCATTCATGCAGTCCTTGACAAATTCGTCACATACACCCATGCCGTCGTTCCAGTGAGCAGCGGCGTAAGCAACAGCGGCGTCTGCATCATAACGGGTGCCAAAGCTTGCAGCTGCGGTAGGAATGACTGCTCCCGTCAACAGGAAGAACACAAGGGTGAAGACAATGATATTGCGAATTCGGTGATTAGTCTTTTTCATATCGATGATTCCTTTCGTGATGATTTGCGCATTGGGGAGGGGGATGTACCTGATAATCGGACCACAGACACGGGCTGAGGTGTGTTTCGGTTATGAAAGGTTGAATTTGCGACAAGAATATGATAGAATAAAACAAATGATTATTGTTGAAGCGATGAGGTTGTTTAGATGATCAAAAGACTGATACAGGATTTGAAAAAGTATTTCCGATATTCAACGGTTTCCGCCGCATCCTCCTTGAAGGCCGAGGTTGCCAACTCCTACCTGAACTGGCTTTGGTGGATTCTGGACCCGTTGTGCTTTATGCTGATCTATACCTTTGTCTTTGGTTATGTGTTTCAGTCCAAAGAGGATTATTTTCCTGTATTCATTTTCATTGGCATTTCCATGTGGGACTTTATGAACAAGACCCTTTTGGCCAGCGTAAGGGCTGTAAAAAACAATAAATCCATTGTTTCCAGAGTGTATTTCCCCAAGTATGTACTGCTGCTCTCCAGAATCTGGATCAACGGCTTTAAGATGATGATTTCTTTTGCTGTTGTGGCGGTGCTGATGCTTTGCTATCGGATTCCTATTTCGTGGAATGTTTTGTTCTGTATTCCTATATTGCTAACGTTGGGCCTGTTTACTTTTGGATGTGCCTGCTTCCTGATGCATTATGGCGTATATGTGGAAGATTTGAGTAATGTGCTAAACGTGCTGCTTCGGTTCGTGTTTTATGCAACGGGTATTTTCTATGATGTGGCAGGCCGAATTCCCAAGTATGGTGACCTGCTCAGTAAGATAAATCCAATGGCGTTTTTGATCAATGCCATGCGGCAAAGCCTGATTTTCTGTCAGACGCCGGATTTGGTTATTCTGTCGGCATGGTTGGGATTCAGCATTCTGTTGGCGCTGGCAGGTGTTCATAAAGTTTATAGGGAAGAGAACAGTTACGTGAAGGCAATATAAGAAAAGGGCGTTTGTATGAGTGAATATGCAATTGAGGTGGAAAATCTCAGTATCTTTTATAAGGGGCTGAAGTCCTATTCCATCAAGAAGAATTTTTTGTTGGGGAAAAGAAGCAGGCCGGAAACATTCCAAGCGTTGAAGCGAATCAGCTTCAAGTTGGAAAAGGGAGAGATTCTGGGACTGGTAGGGAAGAACGGAAGCGGAAAAAGTACACTATTGAAAGCAATCGCTGGAATTTTTACGCCGGATGAGGGAAGCATCGACCTCCATGGACAATCAGTGTCGCTTTTGGCCATTGGAACCGGATTTCAAAGAGAACTGTCCGGTCGGGAGAATATCCTGCTGTCGGGAATGTTGCTTGGCTTCTCACGGGAAGAGATTCTCGGCCATATCGATGATATCATTGCGTTTTCGGAGTTGGGTGATTTTATCGACAAGCCGGTTCGAACCTACTCCAGCGGTATGTATTCCAAACTGTCTTTTGCCATCACAGCCATTCTGGAAACAGATATTATTCTGATTGACGAAGTGCTCAGTGTGGGTGACACCCGGTTCCGAAAGAAAAGCTATGCTAAAATGAAGGAACTGATCCGGCATAAGGACCGAACCGTACTGCTGGTTTCCCATGACCGGAAAACGGTGGGGGAACTTTGCGATAAGGTGCTTTGGTTAGATAATGGTGAGATTGTCCAGTTTGGAAAAGCCAAAGAAGTCCTGGCGGCCTACGATGCGTATATGGCATAAAACTGAATAAACACCAAAAGGGATATATGTCTGCGACATATATCCCTTTTTGCTGCAATCAACCCTTCTGCTGCTTGTGCTGTTCAACTAGATCGGAAATATCCAAAAGTTCACCAAGCTTGTAGTCCCAGGAGGTGGGATTAAATCGCAGGAACAGACCCGGGGTGAAAGTCATTTCGCCCACGTAAATATTGCCGTCCTGGTTGTAGAAGTCAATACGGACGAAGGGGAACTCCTTACAGAGGACTTCGGCAAGTTCAAACATTTTCTCCAGATTCTCAGGCTTTTTGGGAGCGCTGGAGGAGAACTTGCCGGCCCGGCGGACGGGCAGGACATTCCAATCCCGGTCCACAAAGGTACGGGACTGATTCGGGGAGCCACGTTCTGTTACAATCAGGGCAAATTTTACCTGGCCGTTACAGCAATAGAACTTGTAGTCGTCCAGGAACATGCTTCCGTCGGGATCCAGGAACTCTTCAATGACGATCAGAGGCCGCTCGGGCTTCTCATCGGTAATGCACATATTGTTATAGTAGTAGGAGGACCAGGGGTACAGCCAAGAGGAGGCCAGCGCTTTCAGGTGGTCAATGTTAAACTTGGTCTTATCGTGCACCAGAATAACGGCATCCGCTGCCCAGCCTTCGTTGGCCTTCATAACAAAACGGTTGGGAAGGGCAGAGAAATCGATATCGTTGACATTGTCATAAGCGCCAATCAGGGGGACCACGTATTCGCTGCCGATTCGGGAAGCAATCCACTCTTTGGCCAGGGCCTTGTCAGAAGCGACTCTGTGATGGGGGTTCTTATAATAAAGAGCCAACCACAGCAGCTTTTCGTTATAAGTGATGGGGTTGTCCAGATTCGGGAAGTAATGGAGCTGCTTGAAGGCCTTCTGCTCGCAGTAGTGCTTCTTCATTTCGATGGTGATCTTGTCCTCCATGGCATAGGCCAGTCTGGGAGGCAGCACATCAAATTTGGGGTCAGGAAGGGGAGCGGACTCTGAAGGGGTATTCTGAATAAGTTTGCGGTAGCGGATTTGGAAACCGTCGATGCCGGCGTAACGATATCCCGCATGGCTGCGGAAGGAAACGGGCAGACTGATGAGATTGAAAAGTGTGAGGAAATGCTTGTTGTGCTCTATATCGTGGCGGATCAGCTTGGTACGGATGGGCTTAAAGACTTTTTTGATGCCGTATTTCAGGTTGGCAAAGGCCAATTTGAGGGGGAAAAGGGGACCGTTTTTGTCGGTAATCATTTTCTGGGGCAGGGGGTACCATTGGCCGATCTTGTGGTCCCACTCCACGGGATCAAAGGGCAGAATACCGCCGCCGGGATAGAAGGTCATTTCGCCCAGCGCAATCCGGTCACCCAGTTCATAGAAGTCCACCCGCACAAAGGGGAACGGCTTAGCCAGTTTTTCGGCCAGAGAGATCATTTTCTCAAAATGCTTGGGCTTGGGGGGCAGAGGATCGGCGTGACGGATACCACCATAGGTAAAGGGCAGGGGATTGAAATCCCTGTCAAAGAAGTCGTGGGTCAGCTGATTGATGCCGGTACGGTCGGTGGCAATGAACATCATCTTCATTTCGCCGCCGAACATGAAGAACTTGTAGTCATAGACCTGACCGTTGGTCTGCTCCAGATACTCTTCAGCATAAACCACAGGTTTTACGTGCTTGAAGCCCCAGTTAAAGAACTGATAATAAGCGTTCCGGTCCGGCTTCATCCACATATTCAGCTTCCGAAGGGTTTCGGGGATATCCAGCTTGGACTTGTCGGTGCAGATGATATTGTAACCGCTGGACCAGTTGACCTTCAGTACAAACTGATTGGGGAGTGCGTCAAAATCAATGTCTTCCGGCCGGTCCCACTGGGCGATGGTCTTTACGATGTATTGTTCACCGATGGTTTCGGTGACGTAGTCCTTCACTGCAAATTTATCGCAACATTTGGTGATCAGGGGGTTCTGATAATAGAGCTTGGACCACATGATCTTCTCGTTGAAGGTCTGGGGGTTGTCCAAATTCAGCTCATAACCAACACGTTCTCTGAAATTCTCACAGAGAATCTCCCGCTTTTTCTTTTCGGTCAAGCGGATTCCCATGTTGTAATGGATCTTTTTGATGTCTCGGGTACCTTGATAATAGGAAGCCATAGAATCGTAACCTCATTTCTAAGGAATTGTGATATATTCTCCAAGTTTATAATCCCACTCTACCGGATCGAAGGGAAGAATTCCGCCGCCCGAGTAGAATGTCATTTCACCAACATAGATTCTGCCATTTGTTTCATAAAAATCTACCCGAACAAAAGGAAAAGGTTTTGCCAGGCGTTCTGCACAGCGGATCATTTCGTCATAAAAACGGGGCTTTTCCACGTGTTCGGCATGACCGCGACCACCATAGGTGAAGGGCAGCAGCCGGAAATCCGTGTCGTAAAAATTATAGGTCAGCATACCGTTCTTGTGACGATCTGTGGCGATAAACAAGAACTTGACTTCGCCGTTGCAGCAGTAGAATTTGTAGTCGTAGAGCTGGCCGTCCACCTGCTCCATGTAAGTTTCTGCGTAAACCACGGGTTTCATGTTTTTGTAACCCCAGTTGAAGGTTTGGTAATAACTGTTTTGCTGGGGCTGCATCCAGTGCCGTATTTTTTCCAGGGCTTCCGCCCGGTCCAGGGCGGATTTGTTTTTGACAATGATGTTGTAGCCACTGGACCAGTTGACCTTCAGCACAAATTGCTCCGGAAGAATATCGAAATCCACGGCCTCCGGTCGCTCCCAGCTGGCAAGGGTGGGAATGACGTATTCCGGGCCGATGGTTTCGGCGACATAACCCTTTACTGCAAATTTATCGCAGCAAGTGGTAACCAGAGGGTTGTGATAATGGAGCTTCATCCAGAAGATTTTCTCGTTCATGCTGCGGGGGTTGTCCAGATCCGGTGTATAGCCCACTTTTTCCTGGAATATCCGGATGGACAGCTGTCGGATTTTTTCGTCGGTCAGCTGCTCCCGCATCTGGTAATTGGCCTGGCTCTGGGTGATGAAGTACTTGTCCAGGAAGGGAAGCCGAAAGGTCAAAAACCCAAAGCGGTAGTATTTTCGGTTGTCTTTCTGGAACGAGGTAAAGGGGATACGGACACCCAGAATTCGAAAGATTTTTTTCTCGCCCTTGGTGTAGATCTTATAGGGGATCCGCAAAGGGCCGATTTTCAGGTATTGCATAGTTTTCTTCTCCAATAAACTCCATAAGGAATTGGTTCAGCGCATAGACGTACCATTTCTGATCGCCGGTGAGCTCCGGAATGTGATCCGGAAGGATAACGCTGTGCAGGGGGCCGGTCCAGTTTTTTAACCACTGGGCCATTGGCCGGGGGAGCGGTGTTTTATTTGGAACAGGCAGATCCGGATAGGTGTTCCGGAAGAGTTCCCGGATCAGGTACTTGCTTTCGCCGTTGCGGATCCGTTCCTGGTCCAGAGGAAGTCCCAAAAATGTACTGGAGTAGGGGGAAAAGAAGGAAACCCCTGCCAGGCTGCAGGCGTTGTTGTAAAAGCCCAGAGAGACGTCGTACTCAAAGGCGTTGAGGAACCGAAAAACATCCACTTTTCCATCGGATCCCACGTGGGGCAAAATAGGGGCCTGAATAGTCATGGGGCAGCGCAGCACCTTGTGTACATCCACGAAGGAGAACCGTTGGGTGAACTGTTCCAAGTTCCAGTCCCTGGAGAGGAGCTGACTGTGACCGCCGTACAGAATATCTGCAGTTTCGCCGAAAATCAGAGTTTGGATGCCATCTTCTTTGGCCTGCAAAGCAGCTTTGTAAACCTGCACCTCCAGTGAATGGATGGGACAGCCCTTACGACGCATCAGGGGCAGGGCGTAAGTTTCGTAATCCTGCCAGGTGACGGGGATAATCTTGTGCTTTAGACCATTTCGCAAGGCGTACCGTCTGGCATCAGCGGTTTCGTCGATGCCGGCATCTGCCTGGCAGTGCAAGGTGTAGGTTTGGGTGCCTTCCGGCAAATAGGAGGCCAGAATGGCTGAATCCATGCCGCTGCTGAGCATCAGCGCTACAGGACCTTGGGCCAAAGCCTTGTTCATAGCGCTGCGCAGATGCCGATCCAGTTCCTGGGCGCTGCAGATGGAGCGGCGGGGCACACGGTGCCGGTAGAATAGGGCAGGAACTTCCGGGGAAAAGGATCGGTTTTGATCCACAATAGCCCGGTAGGTAAGAAAGGAATTCATGCAAAATACGGGATCAATTACCATTGGGCTCACCGTTTCTCAGATAGGTCAGTGCCTTGGAAATCTGGGTGGAGGAAACGTTTCGGGTGTAGGGGAAATAGACAATCTTAATACCTTCCCGGGCGAATTCCTCCTCGTATTCCTTCCAGCGGTCGCTTTTGTACCAATCGTCCCCCACAAACATCACGGATGCGTTGAGTTTTTTGCACATCTGAAGCTTGTCCATATTCTCCTGGGGCACCACGGCATCCACACACCGCAGGCTTCGAATGATTTCAATGCGGTCAACAAAGGGAATCACCGGGGTTTTGCCTTTGTATTTTACCAGTTCGTCGGTGCTGACCCCGACGATCAGTCGGTCGCACAGGCCCTTGGCGTTACGCAGCAGATTCAGGTGACCGATGTGGAACAGGTCGAATACACCGGCGGTATAACCGATAATCATAGACAGACCTCCTCGGATTCAAATTCTACCAGATACGGCAGGTGGCCGTACCGTTTGTCTTCCGGCGGAAGCCGGTCATAGTTCCCAAACTGGGACTTCAGATATGCGTCATAATTTCCCGGAACGGGCATTTCGTAAGTGCCGAAGGGAAGCTTGCAAATGGGATACAGGTCCTGGAGTTTTATTCGCAGGCGCCGGCGGACAATGTGAGAAATCTCCTGGGTGGGCCGGTGATTGTACTTCTGCACACTGCGGTCCAACAGGCGGAACAGCCATTTCTTGGGCACCGGCAGCAAAAGCACGTGCAGAACCTTCCGGATGGCGCCTTTCAGATTGTCTTTGCGCTGAATTCGGGAGCTGCATACGGTGGTCAGGGATTTACAAAGATAGAGCTGATACACCGTCCGGCAGAAGCGGAAGTGAAGGTTGCGTTTCGTGGGGTGGTCGGGGACATTGTCGAAGGGGAAGATATCCACGAAAATGCCCTGACGAATGGGAGAATCCTTCAGATAGTATTCCACAAAACGGGTGCCCCGTTTCCGGATTTTTGTAAAATAGAAGGGGGAGGCTGGTTCGGTGGAAAAGTGTTGGATGTAGTATGCCTCAGGCAGTTCCCGGGCTGCGATTTCCAGAAAGGCCTCATAATCCTTCCGGGGCATACCGATGTCAATGTCATCATCCCAGGGGATAAAGCCTTGATGCCGTACAGCACCCAGGGCGGTGCCGCCAATGGCAAAGTAGCAAAGGCCGTGACGATGGCAGATGTCGGCGATTTGCTGCATAATCTCGTGTTCGATTTCCTGAACACGCAAAATGGTATCTTGAGTCATTATAAAACCTGCTTGTTTGGATCAGATAGGGGGCAAAATCCCGAAGAAAGGATGAGAAAGGGACTCTGCCACAACGTAGGATTATATCACAATCCTGTCGGGGAATCAAGTAATCCTGGCCAGATGTAGAAAAAAACCCGGAAAAACACAACAAATAGTACACTTAGGGGGCGGACCATTTGGAGAAATGTCGGCTCGATATGGCGAATAAGAATGGAAATTGCTAAATGTTGGAATCTGGCGAAAAATGGGAAATAATACTGGCCTATAATACAGTCGGAAGGCGACGTGAAAATTGACAAACCGGATATGAACTGTTATAATTACAATTAGGATAGTGCCCCATTGTACCTATCATGTAAAAAAGACGATGGGTAGTGATGAAGACTACAAACCGCAAGGGGGGAGAAAATGGATTTATTTGGTTTCTTTAACACCGCGTCAACAGTAGCGCTTTTTGTCTACAACCTACTGCATTATAAGAAGCAAAAGGCGCTTTTAGGAGGCGTTTCCCGCTCCGCAATTGGGTTTTTTGAGAAAAAGAATTGGCCTGTGATCAGTACCGTGCTGAAAAGCACAGCCTTTTGGGTTGTTCTTGAAACACTCCTTGTTTCTGCGGCGCAGTACTACAGCAGCTCTTTTTTGAACAGGCCTTTCGGAGATCTTTTTAACACCGGTGCCAACTATTTTGGTCTGGTTTTCTTCGCACCGTTTCTGGTGGTACTGCTGTGCATACTTCTGAAGATCGATCCGCTGGCACAGATGGATCTGATTACCCCGGCTTATCCGATGGCATTGTGCTTGTCGAAGATTGCTTGCCATTTTGGAGGCTGCTGCACCGGAATCCAGTGGGAATACGGCTTGTACAATCCCATTACCAGGCAGATCGAATTCCCGGCACCATATCTGGAAGCGGGCGTGGCACTGGCGATATTCGTATTTTTGCTTTGCTTCCAAAAGAAGTTCCGCAAAGGAACGGTATTTCCGATTTATCTGATGGTATACAGCGGAACCCGCTTCTTTACCGAGTTTCTCAGGTCGGAACCGAATGTTCTCTTCGGATTGAAAACATACCATATCCTTTGCATTGTGGGTGTATTGGTTGGCGCGGTTGAGTATATCCTTGTGCGCAAATACACCTCTCCTAAAAAGGCCAAGGCCTGAGGAAAATTCATTGGATTCTGTTCAGATTCCAGTTTATATATAAATGAATGTCACTAAGTTGTAGGAGGAAAAACTATGCTTACAAACAGTGTAAAACGATTTTTGTCGTTTGCTCTGGCAATGATTATGGTATTCTCTCTGCTGCCTATGCAGATCTTTGCGGCAGAAGAAACCCACGATCACGAGCACGACCACGAAGATGAAGGTGCGGTTCAAACACCTTCTGCGCCTGTTACGGAAAGCGTGACAGAGGAGAATACAGAAGACGGCCTGCTTGGGCAGGTTCGTGGCCTGATTGCGGACTACATCGTGAAGTTCGGGCTCAGTCCTGATATGAGTGATACGGAACTGGTGAACCACTATATCACTTTTGACGGACAGAAGGCCCAGGCTGCATGGGAGGACTATGAGGCAGGCTATGCCCTGGCCCAGGGTTTGACTGCAGAAGAGGCGGAGATTCTGCTTGCTGAAGAAAACACCCAGCTGGTGATGAACTTCTACAAGCAGCTGCAGATACTTTATGGTGTAATGCCCATTGCCGAGAGTGGTGAACAAACTTTGGCCCCTAGCATTACTCTTCGGGTTACTTCTGATAAGAATCCCGGTCTGAAAGCCAACGAAGACGGCAGCTATACCATAACTGCTACTGGCAATAAAAGTGGCTGTAATGATGTTAAAGGTAATGTGGACGCCAAAATCAAGAATGCTTCCGGCAAAACAGTTGTGATTTCCTTCGATTGGAAGAAGGACAGCGGTGTTGGAACATTCAAGATCAATGGAACGAATATGACCGAAAATTCCGGTAGCGCAACCATTACACTTGCATCGAAGAACAGCTATGAAAACATAATTGATGCGGAAACTGCTGATGTAGGTGAAAGTGCAACTGCTAGCTTTACCATTTCCAACATCGTAATTAAAGGCACGGTGAGTTTTCTTGCTGCAGAAAATGGCAGCTATACCGTAAACGGTGAAGCTCCTGCTGATAGGACCGACCCCATCGGTACTCCCTATACCCTGCAAGCCACTCCGGCGGAAGGGTATGTGTTTATGGGCTGGTGCATGGATGGTGCTGCGGATCCTTCCGAGAAAAGTAACCCCTATGAATTCATCAATGGGGGCAATGTGACCATTACACCCAAGTTCCTGGAATCTAAACTGACTGTGGAATTTGTAGCGGCCGAGGGTAAAGGCAGCTACACTGTTAACGGCGAAGCTGCGCCTGTCACCAAGACGGAAGACACCGGTTTCGTTTACAGCCTGGTGGCAACCCCCAACTCCGCTCAAAACGCCTTTGTGGGCTGGTTCAAGGATGATGCAACCACAGCGTTTTCTACCAATGCTACCATCACCCTGACCACCGGTACCGACATTCAGGCAAGCTGCAAGATCTATCCCAAGTTCCGCGACTTGGATGCCTACAGCTTTACTCTGGACTACGATACTTCCATGGGCAGCGTTGCAGCTACAGGTGTTGAAGGCGGCAGTTGCTTCCAGGATACGCCCATCACGCTGACGGCTTCTCCTGCTTCCGGTAGCACCTTCGTCGGCTGGACGGATCCGGATGGCAAGATCCTGTCCACTGCCAATCCCTATACCTTTACTCCCACGGGGGATGTATCCGTAAAGGCTATCTTTGCACAAGACGGCGGTGCTCCGGTGTTTGGTGTGGGTGCCATTTCCAGCAACAAAGTAAATCCGACCCATTTGTTCGAGGACTGGACTGCCGCTATGAACGCCGGCCAGGCCGGTGTTGTGCTGATGAACAATGCTACACTGCCTGCAGGTGATTATACCGTTCCCAGCGGTGTGACTTTGTTGATACCCTATAACACCGACAATACGACCAGCACAACCAAGCCGGAGACAGATATAAACACTACTAACTATATCTACGGTGGTACGCCGGTCGCACAGAAAACACCCTTTCCGTTCCGTACGCTTGAAATGGCGGAAGGTGCCAAGATTACAGTCGACGGTGCAATTAACGCTAATGCAAGAATGTATGCAGGCGGTACCGGTGCTGTTGTGGGCGGTGTTAACGGAGCCTATGGCCACATTAAGATGAATAGTGGCAGCACCATCACTGTCAACGACAAAGCCAACCTCTACTGCTGGGGTTACATCACCGGTTCCGGCTCTGTGGTCGTCGAAGGCGGCGGTACTGCCTACGAAAACTTCCAGGTTATGGACTGGCGTGGTGGCACCTGTCTGCTGGATATGGTTGGCGAAGAAAAAGTGTTCCCCATGTCCCAGTACTATGTTCAGAATATCGAAGTTCCCGTGACTCTGAAAGCTGGCGCTACTGAAACCGGTTATACCTCGTCTACTATTACAATGGTTGGTGCAACTGGAACCAATGTTCCGTTTATTGGGCCCAACGGTATGTTTAATATCACAGAGGGTTATATTGTCAAGGATTATAACGAAACCACAGACCGTCTTGAGATTGATGTTTATGGCTCTCTTTCCATGAAGCCGCTGAAGCTCTCAATGCAGCTGAGCGTAATCCAAAGTGCAACAATCGACTCCGGAGCTTATGAGCTGCCGATCAACGGCAACATTACCGTCCATGTGCATAGTGGTGATCTGGCCATTACGCAGGATGTTATTCTGCTACCCGGCGCGAAGATCATCGTTGAGGACGGCACCAATTGCACCCTGCACCAAGGTGTCAACTTCTACCTGTTTGACCTGACGCAATGGTCGGATCCCAACAGCAGTACCCCTGCCTGGGAAGCGGGCAAAGGCGGATTTGTTGGTACAGGTAATGGTTTTCAGGTGCAGCCCTTGAACTTTGCACCCGGCAGAACGAACCCCACAAGTTCTCCTCGCAATGCATCCAATCTGAGCGATGCTGAGGTTGTGATCAACGGTACCGTTGATGTAAGCGCCGGCAGCATCTGGACCACTGGCGTGATTGATGAAAACGGAAATCCCACCGGTGGTGCCAATATACGCTCCGAGGGCGGCGGTAGGATCGTTGTATCCACAGAAAAAGAGAAACCTGAATTTCTCCAGGCTATTCCCACTGGTGACGCAAAACAAGTAAACTACTATCAGGTTCCCATTACCAACGCGTTGCTGAAAAACAGTGATGGTACCTATACTATCCCCGGTACCGTCAATCCTGACTACGGTTCTACTTATGTCTATAAAGAAGGCGTGTGGGTTCTGCAGTGTAACAAGAACGGCACTGAAAGTGGCTGTTCCTCTACGCAGGATGAAACAACCATCACCTGCCAGAATTCCATGATTTGCCAGTATTGTGGACAAGTTATGGGCGTAGGTCCCCATAATCCCGATAGAGAGGCGCCCACTTGTACAGATTCTGTTAAGTGTACCGTCGAAGGCTGCGGTGCGGTGATTACTCCCGCTCTGGGGCACAGCGAAGAAACCGTTCCCGGTAAGGCAGCCACTTGCTATGCCACCGGCTTGAGCGATGGCGTGAAATGTAACCGGGAAGACTGCGGCGTCACTCTGGTTGAGCAGACCGAGACTCCCATGGTTGCTCATACATGGAGTTCCGGTACCCAGACCCTGGCGCCCACCTGTACTGAAACCGGTACGAAGGAATATTTCTGTACTGTTTGTAGCGGCGCAGGTATTACCGAAACCAAGACCGAAACTGTAGATGCCCTTGGGCACGATTTGATTTATACTGAGGCCAAGGATGCCACCTGTACAGCTACCGGTAACGAAGAGTACTGGACTTGCCAGCGCGAAGGCTGCGGTCTGCTTTTCTGGGATGCAGAGGGCAAGGAGCCCCTGGAAGAGGGCGAGACCGTTGTTATTCCCCAGAAGGCCCACGAGTATGAAACTACCGTGACCAAGGCGGCTACCTGTACTGAAAAGGGCAGTAAGACCACTGCCTGTAAGTATGGTTGCGGCGTTGACACTGTGATCGCGGAAATCCAGAAGCTGGAGCACGTTATGGTTCAGGATGCCGCAAGGGCTCCCACCTGTACCGAAACAGGCCTGACCGCAGGTCAGCACTGCAAGACCTGTGATACCATGACCACGAAGCAGGAAGTTGTTCCGGCTCTGGGTCACAGCTGGGGTACCGTTACCTACACCTGGGCTGCTGATTACAGCACCTGTACCTACACCAGATCCTGTACCAGAAACTGCGGCGTGGCTGCTGATACCGTTACGGTCAACACCACCAGTGTGTCCAATGGTGCCACCTGTACCACTGCCGGCAGCATCACCTACACTGCTGATTTTGACAATACCGATTCCGCCATTGTGGATCAGACCAAGACCGTAGACGTCAAGGCTCTGGGCCATGACTACGAAATCAGCTATGATTGGCACGAGCTTGGTGAAAACTGGGCATGTACCGCAACTGCTACCTGTAAGCGGGAAAGATGCACATCTGCGCCTCTGACCGAAGAGGCAGTGCCTGCTCCTGTGATCACGGAGCCCACTTGTACTGTTGCGGGCAAAGAAGTGTATACTGCTAGCTTTACTAAAACTTACAACAATGTTCCCCTCTTTGAGACCCAGGTTAAGGAAGTGGAAATCCCCGCCCCCGGCCACACCAAAGAAACCATCCCCGGCAAGGCTGCTACCTGTACGGAAACCGGTTTGACCGACGGCGTGAAGTGCTCTGTCTGTGGCGAAACCCTGACCGCTCAGAATGAGATTCCCATGGCAGACCATAATCCCGCCGCTGCCGTGCAGGAGAATGTGGTTGCAGCTACCTGTAAAGCCGAAGGCAGTTATGACGAAGTGGTCAAGTGCTCTGTCTGTGGTCACGAAATCTCCCGCACCAAGAAGACCATCGAGAAGCTTCCTCATGCTCCCGCTGCTGCTGTGCAGGAGAATGTGGTTGCTGCTACCTGTAAGGCCGAAGGCAGCTATGATGAAGTAGTCAAGTGCTCCGTTTGTGACGAGGAACTTTCCCGTACCAAGAAGATCATCGAGAAGCTGCCTCACACTCCCGCCGAAGCTGTGCAGGAGAACGTGGTTGATGCTACCTGCGCTGAGGAAGGCAGCTATGACGAAGTGGTCAAGTGTTCCGTCTGTAACGAGGAACTCTCCCGTACCGGGAAGACTATCGACAAGTTGCCCCATACCGAGGTGGCCATTCCTGCTGTTGATCCTACCTGTACCGCCACCGGCCTGACCGATGGTAAGCGTTGCTCTGCTTGTGGAGTGATTACTGTCGATCAGAATGTCATTGACGCCCTGGGTCACACCAAGGAAACCATCCCCGGCAAGGCTGCTACCTGTACTGCCGCCGGCCTGACCGACGGCGTGAAGTGCTCTGTCTGTGGTGAGACTTTGACCGAGCAGGAAGAGATCCCTGCTCTGGGCCATAATTGGGAACTGACTCGTGTACTTACAGCTGCTAACTGCGCGGCTGAAACTAACGGCGAAGGCTGGTTCTTCTGCGAACAGTGTGGTGGTATGGAGAGGCAGATCATTCCCTGGGCGCACAACTGGGTCGCAGCTGACAGAAAAGAGCCTACCTGTACTGAAGATGGACATGAAAGCGGTCTCACCTGCACCAACTGCGGCAAGGCTGACAGCGCTACCGTTGTGCTTCCTGCAAAGGGGCATGATGTAGAAGATGTTCCCTCCAAGGCGCCCACTTGTACCGAGACCGGTTTGACCGCTGGCATTAAGTGCAAGGTTTGTGGTGTATTTACTGTGCCTCAGGAAGTGATTCCCGCACTGGGCCACAAGGAAGTGGTTGACCAGGCTGTTGCTCCTACCTGTACCGAAACCGGCCTTACCGAGGGCAAGCACTGCTCTGTCTGTAGCGAGATCCTGGTTGCCCAGGAAACCGTGGACGCTCTGGGCCATGACGAATTTGAGCTGGCAGCCAAGGAACCTACCTGTACCGATACCGGTATTACTGCCGGCAAGAAGTGTAGAACGTGTGGAGCTATTACTGTTGATCAGACGGTGCTTCCTGCCACCGGCCACACCGAAGTGGTGGATGATGCTGTGGCACCCACTTGTACCGAAACGGGCCTTACCGAGGGCAAGCACTGCTCTGTTTGCGATGAGGTCCTGGTTGCACAGGAAACCGTGGATGCACTGGACCACACCGAAGTGGTGGATGATGCTGTAGCACCCACTTGTACCGAAACGGGCCTTACTGAGGGCAAGCACTGCTCTGTTTGCGATGAGGTCCTGGTTGCTCAGGAAACTGTGGATGCACTGGGCCACACGGAAGAAGGGATTCCCGGTAAGGCACCCACCTGTACCGGTTATGGCTTGACCGAAGGAAAGAAGTGTTCTGTCTGTGGTGTGAACACCCAGAAGCAGAATCCCATTGCTCCCACCGGTCATACCAATGCTGCTCCCGTTAAGGAAAATGAGATCAAGGCAACCTGTACGGTCGATGGCAGCTATGATGAAGTGGTCTACTGCTCCGTATGTAATGCGGAAATCTCCCGCGTGGAAAAGAGCACTGATGCTACCGGCCACACTGAAGTGATTGATGCCGCCAAGGCACCCACTTGCACCGAAACCGGCCTGACCGAGGGCTCTCATTGCTCTGTTTGTGACGAAGTGCTCGTTGCTCAGGAAACTGTGGCTGCTCTGGGTCATACCGAAGTAATCGATCCCGCCAAGGCTGCTACCTGTACCGAAACCGGCCTGACCGAGGGTAAGCACTGCTCTGTCTGTGACGAGATTCTGGTTGCACAGACCATCATCAGTGCAAAGGGTCATACCAATGTAACCGACCCCGCTAAGGCACCCACCTGTACCGAAACCGGCCTGACCGAGGGCAAGCACTGCTCCTTCTGTGGTGAAATCCTGGTTGCTCAGGAAGTAATCGATGCACTGGGCCACACCGAGGTTGTGGATGCTTACAAGGCTCCCACCTGTACCACTACCGGCCTGGGCGAAGGCAAGCACTGCTCTGTCTGTGGTGAAATCCTGGTTGCTCAGGAAGTCCTCAAGGCGCTGGGGCACTTTGAAGTGATCGATGCCGCCAAGGCAGCTACCTGTACTGAAACCGGCCTGACCGAGGGCAAGCACTGCAAGATTTGTGGAGAAACCATTGTTAAGCAGGAAACTATTCCCGCCAAGGGTCATACCGAAGCCATTGACCCTGCCAAGGCAGCTACCTGTACCGAAACCGGCCTGACCGAAGGTAGACATTGCTCCGTCTGTAACGAAGTGATCGTTGCTCAGGAAGAGACACCTGCGTTGGGTCACACTGAGACGGTGCTTCCGGCCACAGCACCTACCTGTACCGCCACCGGTCTGACCGAGGGTACCAAGTGCTCTGTTTGCGGTGAGAGTCTGGTTGCTCAGGAAGAGATTCCTGCGCTGGGCCACAAGTGGGACGGGGGTCGTGTGACCACCCTGCCCACCTGTACCGAAAACGGCGTCAGAACCTTCACCTGTGGCACCTGTAACGGTACCAAAACCGAGCCTGAGGCTGCTCTGGGTCACGATGTGGTGAAGCATCCCGGCCAGCTGCCCAGTTATACCAGCCCCGGTTGGAATGAGTATGAGACCTGTACCCGTTGTGACCACAACACCATGGTAGCCATCCCTGCACTGGGAGAGGCTGAGATTACGAGCTTCGATGAGTTCATCGAGAATCTGGCAATCCTGGAAGAGCTGGCTGACGTTTACGTTAAGAAGGTTTCCCCCGGCAAGGATCCTCTGATGCTGGTCATCAAGTACATCCGTACCGGTGTGGACCGCTACAATTCCGGTTCCTGGAATATCATGGCCGGTTATGAAGACGCTGACTTTGCCAAGTACGTTACCAACTTCGAGACCGAGTACAACAGAGCGCTCCCTGAAGGCGAAGAGCTGATGAAGGTCACCGGCCTTAAGAACATCCATGAGTTCGATCTGCCCAACGGTGACTTCGCCGATATTGGCCACGTATTCGGCTCCATGGATATCACCTACACCAACAAGACCAGCGAAGATCACGCTGACGTGTCCGGTTGGGCCGGAGATACCGTGGACCTGATGAGTATGGTCGACCAGTTTGGTTGGGAATCTACCGATCTGGAAGGAATGGTCAAAGAAATCGGCGAGAAGTACTTCCTGAAGTACAGAGAAGACTTCGAGGAAGAACCCATTGAGGGTACATTTAGTAACACCGATATCGAGGGCGACCTGGATGCGTACTATATTATGCAGCAGTTGTACGCCACCGAGTACGAGAACGGTACCTTGACCGATGTGTTCTCCAGCTACATGACCCCGCAGTTGACCAGCAAGTATCGTGCAAGTTTCTTCCTGGCGAATCGTTTGGATGGTGCCAGCCTGCGTACGGATATCCGCGATGCAGTGTTCAATGAGTACGTTGCAAATGGTGTAGTTGCCACCCTGGAAGGCACCAGACCCTTCAATACCACTGATCTGACCAATCTGCGTAAGGCTTGCTGTTATGTTGTGGCAGATTATCTGTGCAGACTGGCTGGCGACTTCGTTGAAATTGGTGGTAACCCCCACTTCACAGTGTTCCAGACAACCAATTCCGTCCTGGCTCCCGGCATCACCCAGAAGATCAGCTATGCAACTACCGCTGACGGAAAGACCATGGTTTATTATCTGGCTACCGGTGATGTAACCAGAAGCGATGTCCACGTATTCGCAAACTACAACAACAACAATCCTGCTGATGGTTGGGCCATGTCCCGTGTTATCGATCAGGCTAACGTTGCTCAGCAGAAGTATGGCGACCCTGAAAGCCCCTACTACATCCCCAACTATAACGTAATCGCATCCATCAACGGCGCCGGCTACGATATGTCCAACGGTGAGCCCAGCGGCATTCTGGTGATGAATGGTGTGGTGTACCACCCCATTGCTGCAAGTGGTTTCTTCGGCATTCTGGATGACGGTACCGCAATGATCGGCAGCATGGAAGACTACCTTGCTCTGCAGGCCCAGCGTCCCGGCCGTGTGCAGGAAGCCATTGCCACCTTCGGTGACCTGATCCGTGATGGCAAGATCATTGCTCAGAACGGTGGTGACCGCGCCAGCCGTACCGCTGTTGGTATTACCGCTACCGGTAAGGTTGTGTTCATGGTTCTTGACGGCCGTCAGGGTGACCTGTCCTGTGGCGGCGACATGATGGAAATCGCACAGATCATGCTGGATGCAGGCTGTGTGATCGCTGTGAACCTGGACGGCGGCGGATCCAGTACTTATGTGGCAAGAGAAGAAGGCGCTACCGAGCTGAGTGTTGTCAGCAAGCCTTCTGACGGTATTTCCCGTTCTGTGTCCACCTCTCTGCTGATGGTATCCACTGCTCCCAGTTCCACCGCTTTTGACCATGCGGTTGTGAACAGCACTTACACCTACTTTACCGTTGGATCTTCCGACCGGTTCAATGCAACCGCCGTCAGCGCCACCGGCAATGTGGTGGATATGCCTGAGGGCGTCAAGTGGGAACTGTCCGATCCTGCTATGGGCACTATTACCGAAGACGGTGTGTTTACCGCATCTGCCAACGGTACGGTGGAAGTCCAGATGGTTCTGGATGGCAACGTCATTGGCTCCAAGAAGGTTCATGTGGTAACTCCCGATAACGTCTACTTCGAGAAGAAGGCCATTAACGCCATCTACGGCCACGAAGTTATTCTGCCCGTAAAGGCTGTATACGAAGGTAAGGCCGTAGCCATCAATGAGGCAGACGTGGTTCTGTCCCTGGGAACTGAATCTGCCGGCACTATCAACGGTTTCGTGTTCGTTGGTGATGAAGCTTCCGGTTTGAAGAAGGTTAAAGTGAATGCGGAGCTGGCAGCGAATTCCACCGCTACCGCAAGCATGGAAATCGTGCTCTATACCGAGGAAGAAGCAAGCTTCGACTTTGACAATGCCACCGGCGGCGATCGTCAGCTGGCATGGGATCGTGAGGTAAGCAACGCCAACGAAGAGAGCGACAATATCTACCGCGCAGAGGATACTGAGAAGGATATGGTCACCACCTATACCTTCGCTATCGACATGAGTGAGATCAGTATTCCCAAGCAGCTGGAAGACCTGACATACATGCTGCCCGGTGCAGATATGGAAGATGCCTCTGCTTGGAACTTCCTGATGCAGCTGGCTGAACGTGTCAGTGTTCTGACGGAAGTCAGACCTACCCTGTACTTTGACAAGAACTTTACCCCTGATTGGTCTGAGATGAGCATTGCAAATGAGTACTTCTATCTGAAGGAAACCATTTACAATGCAGAAGAAAACAGCCTGACGCTGGTGCTGAAGTGGCATAGACAGGAGAAGCCCATTGATGCAGCGACTGCGAACCCCCTGTGCATCCTGTCCGGAATCAAGCTGATCCCCAGAGAAGATGCAGCCTGGAACAACAACAATGCGCTTGCTGTTACCAACCGCGGTACTGTGGCATACGACATCTATCTGCGTGCCAATGCCCTGTATTCCTTCTCCGGCAAGCCTGAGAACCAGGAAAGCTATGGCCTGTATCCCTTCACCAATGTCCGTGAGGATGGTGTGCAGGAGAACGGCGGACACTTCCAGGATATTTACAAGGAGTTCCTGGATAACTACACTTTGATCAATGGCGAAAAGGATGGCTGGGTTGTCGAAGGCGGCGGCTTTGCATACTATGAGAACGGTGAGAAATATATCGGTATCTGCATGGTGGATGGCTACTACTATGACTTCGGCGAAAACGGCATTAACATCGGTCAGAAGACCTATTCCGGTTATATGACCGATGCAGAGGGCAATGTGTACTATCTGAAGGATGGCGTGAAGCAGACTGGCTGGTTCGTGTGGGATATGAAGAACGTTGAGTACTTTAATCCTGAGACCGGAATCCGCGAGGAACTGACTAAGGACGAAATCCCCTCCACCTGTATTATCGACGGTCAGTGTCTGTACACTACCGAATCCGGCCTGACCAAGCTGGTTAAGTACGATGACGCAGCCGGCCATGAATATGTCCTGCAAACCAATGGTGCCTATGTGTGTTCCGTCTGCAATTGGGAACGGATCGAAATGCCGGATGTTACTGTAACATTGGTTGGTACGGTATACACTTATTCCGGCAAAGCATGGACACCTGGTACTACTGCTACTGCCAAGGATGGCCGCCTGCTGACCAAGCCCGGCCAGACCGACTACCCGGATTACTATTCTACCTACACCAACAATGTGGACGTGGGCACTGCTTCCGTGACCTTGACGGCCCGGAAGTATGGTGTGTTCGTCAACAAGACCGAGTGGCGTGGTAATGCGGCTGAATCCATTACCGTTACCTACGAAATTCGACCCGATGTACCTGCCAATGCCACTATGGCCGCAGACGGAAACGATGTTATCTTCTCTTGGACTGCAGCTAAGGCACCCGGCGTCACCTATGTGATCTACGCCTCCGATGGAAAGACCTGGGAAGAAGTGGCCAGTACCACAGAACTGAGCTACAAGCTGGAGAATGCCAAGATTGCCGGTCGTACCTTCCGGATCGGAACCCGCAAGGAAGTGAATGGAAAGACTTATGAATCTGTCAAGTACACCGTTGTACAGGCAGACACGATTCAGGCAGTTCTGGGTGTCAACGCGGAAGGCAAGCCTGTTATGACTTGGAACGCAGTGAAGGGTGCTACCTCTTATGAGGTCTACCGTTCCAAGACCAGAACCGGTAATTTTGTGAAGGTCTTTACCACCGGTGGTAAGACTTACACCCACGTATCTGCAACGCCCGACACCGTCTACTACTACTATGTCAAGGCAATCCTGGAAGATGGCACCGAGCGAGTATCCGATGTGGTGACCAACAACATCCCTGCTCCTGAGGAAGCCTTTGAAGTTCAGACCAACAACAATGAGAAGGGTAAGCCTACCCTAGAGTGGAATGCCCTGACAGATGCAGTGCGCTACGAGGTTTATCGTTCCGAGTCTGCTGATGGTCCCTTTGTTAAGGCGTTCGATACTAAGGGTACTACCTACACCAACACCGCAGCAGTGGCCGGCAATACCTATTACTACTACGTCAAGGCTTTTATGGCAGATGGTATGGTGCGCGATTCCGCTGTGGTAAGCAGAACTTGCATTGAGATCGCTCAGGACTTTGCAGCTCAGACCGGTAATAACGAGAAGGGCAAGCCCACTGTGAAGTGGAATGCGCTGATCGGTGCAACCGGATATGAGGTCTACCGCTCCGAATCTGCTGAGGGTCCCTTTGTTAAGGCCTTCACTACCAAGGGCACTACCTACACCAACACCGCAGCAGTGGTCGGCAACACCTATTACTACTACGTCAAAGCCATTATGGCAGACGGAAAGGAACGGAGCACCGCTGTGGTGAGCAGAGAATGTGTCTATCCTCAGGAGAACTTCGAACTGCTGACCGGACACAATGCGGAAGGCAAGCCCACTCTGAGCTGGACCAGGGTCTACGATGCAGATCACTATGAGGTCTATCGCGCCAACAGCGAAGACGGAAATTACGTAATGGTATTCAGCACCGCCGGCAGAACCTATACCCATGTTTCTTCTGCTGTTGGCAAGGTATACTACTACAAGCTGAAGATCGTGATGTCCGATGGCAGCGCTACATTCAGCGGTGTTGTGACCAACAGCCATACCGGCACCGACGTGACTTTTGAAATCCAAACCGGAAACAATGAAGATGGTAAACCCAGACTGAGTTGGCAGAAGATTACCAATGCCGTAAGTTATGAGGTTTATCGTTCCGATGCTGCCGATGGCACTTTTGAAAAAGTCTTCGACACCAAGGGTACCAGCTACACGAACACCGGCGCAGTTGTGGGGAATACTTACTACTACAAAGTAAAGGTGATTCTGGCGAACGGTATGGAAGATGAAAGCCATGTGGTCGCTATTGCATGCCTGATTCCTGCTGTGGACTTTGAGATTGTCACAGGATTTAATGATGCCGGAAAGCCGAAGCTGAGCTGGAATAAGATCGTAGGCGCAGAGCACTATGAAGTCTACCGTGCCACCTCTGAGGACGGAGCGTTTACCATGACATTCTCCACTAAGGGAACCTCTTATACCAACACCTCTGCCCAGGCCGGAAACACCTATTACTACAAGGTAAAGGTTTACCTGGTTGACGGTACGGATGAAACCAGTGAAGTCATTACTGTTTCCGTGCAGTAAACAGATAATTACCGTGGCCGTGTGCGAGTGGGTGATATCTACAGCTCCGGTTATCACTAAGAAGCACAATGTACAGGAGACAATCGTCACGATATTGCCTGAGAAGAGGTAGATAGCCGCGATTTAAAGCCCTGTGGCACTTGTGTACTGAAATGCCCCAAAAAAAACGGCTGCGTGGAAACACGCAGCCGTTATTTTTTTCGGAAATGGGTTGAGAAACAGAAGGAAATAGTGTATAATATTCGTTACAAAAAGGACCGGATGGGGGTGGTGAGATGGCCTTTGATCAGCAGGAATGGAATATGCGGCAACTTCGGCGGCAGCAGGAGCGGGAAAAGCGGGAGCGCGCCCGGAAACAGCTGACCCTGCGCCTGATCATCGCCGGCATCGTGTTGGTGGCCGTTGTGGTTTTGGCCCTGGTGCTCAGCGGCGTTTTCGGCCGTCAGCAGCCTGAAAAGCCTCAGAATACCACCGTAGCCCCGACTCCGACTCAGGAAAGCACCCTTCCTCCGGACCCCCAAACGGTGATTACCTTTGCGCCGGCCGGCGATGTGAACACCGCCGGTAAGGTGGTGGCCTCCGGCGGTATTATGCTGGACTACAACCCCGTTTTCCGGGATGTGCTGTCGCTGCTGGCAGATGCGGATCTGACGGCGGTAAACTTTGAGGGCAATCTGATCGGCGCCCCCTACGGCAGTGAGAAGCATTCCGCGCCCCCTCAGTTGCTGGCGGCGCTCAAAAACGCCGGCGTGGACATGGTGCAGATTGCCAACTCCCGGACCATTTCCAACGGTGTTACCGGCCTGGTGACCACCCTCCAGAGCGTCCGGGCAGCTGGATTGGAGCCTTTGGGGGCATACGGAAGCAACCAGGAATATGAAAAGACCGGTGGCTATACCGTTTGGGAAGCCAAGGGGGTCAAAGTGGCGGTGGTGGCCTTTACCAAGGGTATGGATTCCATGGCCCTGCCCGCCGGCAGTGAAGACTGCGTCAATCTGCTCTATGAAGATTACTCCAGCAAGTATGTGAAAATCAACCGGGAGCGGATTACCGCAGTGCTGGAGGCAGCCGCTGCGGAAAAGCCGGATATTACCATCGCCCTGCTCCACTGGGGCAGTGAGTATAACGACACCCATTCCAAAACCCAGGGGGATATTGCGAATCTGATGTTCTCTCTGGGCGTGGATGCCATCATCGGCACCCATCCCCATTATGTCCAGGAAATGCAGTTTGACGCGGAGAAGGGAACCTTCCTGGCCTATTCCCTGGGCGATCTGCTGGGTGACGGTACCAAATCCGGCACCGAATACTCCGTGGTGCTGGAACTGGAAATCACCAAAAACAACACTACCGGCGAGACGAAGATCACCGGTTACAAGTATACGCCCATCTTCATTTATGAAAATGAGGACGGCCAGATGCGGGTGGTTCGGTTGAAGGAGGCTATGGATGCCTATGACAATCATTTCATCAGCAAGGTATCCAAGGAAATCTATGACGATATGAAGTATGCCGCCGGCCGTATTGAAGAACGTATTCACCCGAAAAAGGAAGAAGAAAAAAAGTAAAAAACGGCGTGTTTTCACGCCGTTTTTTGTCTTATAGAAAGGTTTGAAACAAAAGGTCCCCTGATAGGTCGCAGGAGAGTTTTGCGTTTAGAGAAGGCAGAAGGGCACTGCCGTAGGCGCGGGCGGCAGGGTCGGACAGCCGGATCTGCCGGAAGAACCGCCGGGCTGCCTCTTCCAAAAGGGCGCTTCGCTCCGGGGGTGCTGCGCTTTGTAAAAGCGCCTGCAGCCGGAAGTGGTCCTCTGAGGAGAACACCAGACTTTTGGGGTCCTCATCCAGAAGCAGCTTGCCGAAGCCGTTGGTCAGGAGGTGCTCGCACTGGTTCAGGCAGTCTTTCGGAAGCCGGTCCCAAAGCGCATCCAAATCCCATCGGGCACCCAGCATAATCTGGTTCTCCTGCCACAGAACCGTCAAATACCAAAGACACAGGTCAATGCCCCGAAGGGAAGGGGGCACAGATACCAATACCGGGTAAAACAGCCCGTCCGGGCCCCTGTGGGCCAGGTGCAGATGGTCATAGGTTTTCAGGTAGCGGCCCAGCTCTTTCAGGGCTTCCCAACGGCATTTGGTTTGCCAGGAGGGGGCGGTGTCCAAAACCAGCTTCAGAAGCGCCCTGGCCCGGTCGATCCGGGTTTCCAGGACCTGCTGACCCTGCCGCAGGGCCTGCTCCAAGGTCATACCGGGACGGATGCCTCCGGAAATATCGATGGTATAGGACACGGAGTCCATCAGTTCCCGGGCCAGGTCCGAGGGCACCGAGGTGCTTTCCCCCAGGTGCTGGGCCTTTTGATAGCTTTTCACCTGCCGGACCATGAGGGGAGATACTTGAAGGAGAAGCTGACGCTGCTCCTGGGGGGAAAGGCCTTCTGTGGGAAAATACATCAATCAAAATCCTCCTCGTCTGCAAAGCGGTTGTCAAAGCCGTTTCTGGCCCAGCGGCACAGCTGCTCCAGGGAAATGGTGGTAAGAAGCTCCGCAGAGCCGTGGGCCGGGCCGTTGAATACATCCACCATAAACTCAATCAGGTCATCGTCCGAGAAACGGTCCTGGGACTCGCTTTTATAGTAATAAAAGGCGTCCTGCAGCAGCCCCAGGGTCTCGGCGTAGTTGTAGCTATCCAGGTAAGGGGAACTGCAAAAGGCCCGGATCAGCTTGGGCAGGATTCCGCCCCCAAACTCCACCCGTCCCGTGTTGCGCAGCGCCTGGGAACGCAGCTCCACCAGTTCCGTAATGTCCTGTTCCGTCAGGCACAGACCGTAGGGCTTGCCCAGGTCATTGCAAAGACGGATCTCCTCTTTTGCAGCCAAAATCAGCAGCTCGTTCATAAGCATCCTCCTGTTTCTCTCTGCCGGGGCAGGCGTGAAGCGGATCGGTTAAGGCTTTTATTATAGTTCGAAAGAAAAAAAGAACAAGACTTGAAAAAAAGGCAATTTTGTGGTATAATAGGGCCAACAAAAAGAGAAAAAGCAGGACGCCGTCCTGCTTTTCTGCTTTTTTTGGATGGAAAAGCGCCCCGGAGTTCACAATGCTCCGGGGCGCTGTTTGGTTTTAGCTTTCTGTGCCGGATCCGCCTTCGGCGCGGGGCTTGCGGCGCCGGTGATAATTGGGACGGCGGCGCTTCTTGGGGGCGGACTCGCCCTCGGTGCCTTCGGCCTTGGGGGCTTCTGCCTTGGGCTCTGCCTTAGGCTCGGCCTTGGGCTGCGCTTTTTCTTCGGTCTTGGGGGCGTCCTTTTTGGGATGTCTGCCCTTTCTGGGGCGCTTGGACTCAGATTTGGGGCCTTCCTCCTTGGGCTCGGGCTGAGTTTCCTCAACCTTGAGCTGCTCGGAAGGCGCAGCCTTGGGCTTGCGGGTTCTGCGGCGACGGGGCTTGGTGGGCTCGGCTGCTTCCTGGACCTCCTCCTGTACCTCCCGGATCTCCTCTTCTTCCGGCTCTTCCACCACGGTTTCCGTGCTGTAACGGAACTTGATGGGCTCCAGGCGCATCACTTCCTCCTGCTCCTCTCTGCGGACGCGGCGGCCGCCGCCGGAGATGGGAGCCAGGTCGGCAGGAATGGGGGGATCGTTCTTCTTGGCCTTGCCGTTTCGCAGAACGGCGATTTCGGCGTTGGGGAAGACGGAGATGGTTTCGGGATGCTCTTCCATGCGGACCTTCACCCGTTGGCGCAGCAAGTCCAGCTCCACCACGGTGCCCCGGCCCTCGGGGGTGTCCACAAAGGACTCCAGCTTGGGGCTGGTGCGGATCAGATCTTCGTAGGCCTCCTGCTCGTATTTCAGGCAGCACATGAGGCGGCCGCAGGTGCCGGAGATCTTGGTGGGGTTCAGGCTCAGATTCTGGGTCTTGGCCATCTTGATGGACACGGGCTGGAAGTCCTCCAGGAAGCTGGCGCAGCAGAAAGGTCTGCCGCAGATGCCCAGGCCACCTACCATCTTGGCCTTGTCGCGGACGCCGATCTGGCGCAGCTCAATGCGGGTGTGGAGGGCGGAAGCCAGCTGCTTTACCAGCTCCCGGAAGTCCACACGCTCATCGGCGGTGAAGAAAAACAGAATTTTGCTGCCGTCAAAGGCATACTCGGCGGAAACCAGCTGCATATCCAGCTGATGATCGGCGATTTTCTGCAGGCAGATGTCAAAGGCCCGCTTTTCCTTCTGGCGGTTTTCGGCTACCACCCGCTCATCCTGGGCGGTGGCGATGCGCAGCACAGGCCGCAGAGGGGCTACCACGTCCTTGGTGGGGATGGTGTGGTTGCCGCCGGCACAGATGCCGTATTCGGGACCCCGGGCGGTATCGATGATCACGTGATCGCCGGTTTTGCACCGGATGCCGTTGGGGTCAAAATAATAAATCTTCTGCCCCGGACGGAACTGGATGTCCACCACTTCCACTTCGGTGGCTTCCGGAGGGATCGTTGTCTTATCTTCCATAATGTACTCCTTGTATTTATCTCAGGACCCATTCCAGCCAGCCGCAGATGGCGGCGGGGGAAACATTGCCCTGTGCGTATTCGATGGATTGCTGCAGGTGGCTGATGGCGCTCATCAGTTCCTGGGCGCTGCGACCGGTGCTCAGTTCTTTGGCCATGGGGGTGGCCACCTGCATACCGCTGCGGTAAACCAGGGCCCCTTCCAGGCAGGAAACCCACTGGCGCAGCACCGGGATTAGCTGGTCCCGTTTCCATTTTTCCATGGGCACCAGGGTCTCCGTCAGGCCGTAGGTACTGCGGCCTGCGTAGGCTGTCAGGAACTGCTGGGTCTGGGGCGGCAAGTCGCTGCCTTCCTCCAGAATGGTTTTGGCCTGACCCAGGAAACCGCCGCTGCGGCTGACGGCAGCCGCAATGGCGTCGTCGGTGGCCTGGGGGAATTCCTGCCGCAGGGCGTTTTTCAGAATTTTCTCCGGCAGGGCAGCCAGGCTCAGCTCCGTACAGCGGGAGCGGACCGTGGGCAGCAGCTTTTCCGGATTGTCCGTCAGCAGCAGAAACACGCCGTAGCTGGGGGGCTCTTCCAGCACCTTCAGCAGGGCGTTCTGGCCCGGGATGCCCATGTCCTGGGCCCGGGGGAAAAGATAGATTTTGTGATCCGCTTCGTTGGGGCGGATATAAATGTCCGAGCGGGCCTGGCGAATCAGGTCCACAGGGACGGTTTTCTTTTCGGGGTCGTCAATGGTGATATAGTCCGGATGGCCGGCACCCAGCACCTTCCGGCAGGCGGAACAGGTGAGGCAGGGTTTCTCGGTGCTTTTGCAGAGAATGGCGGCGGCCAGAAGCCGGGCCAGGGTCCGTTTTCCGGACCCGGTGGGGCCGGAAATCAGGTAAAAATGGGAGATCCGACCCCGGTTTATGGAACCGCGAAGGTTGTCCTTCAGCCGTTCGTTTCCTAAAAGGGTCTCGTAGCCCATACATTACCTCCGGTAACAGGTTTTGGATTGCCTGGGGCGGCAGATTAGCCCCAAAGTGCGGACAGCATGGGAATGACCTGCTTTTTGCGGCTCATCACATGGGGCAGGAACACGGTGTTGTCCTTGGGGGTGACGTTGCAGGCCTGGCGGATGGTTTCGTCGTCCCCCAGGAAGATGATCTGGGTGCCTTCCAGCAGTACATCCGTCAGCATCAGGATCATCATGGAGAAGCCCTTCTCACGGACGGCCTTGGCCATCAGCTCCAGGAACTGATCCTTCTTTTCCAGCATGGCAGGGCTGTCCATACAGGTGATCTGGGCCACGGCCAGATCGTGACCGGCAATGTGGAACTCCTTATAGTCGGCATACAGCAGTTCGTGAGGTGTTTTGCTGCCGCCGGAGGCAGAGAAGATCTCCTTGCCCAGCTCCTCCAGGGACACGTTGGCAATGCGGGCCATGCGCTCGGCGGTGCGGATATCCCGGTCGGTGCAGGTGGGGGATTTGAACATAACCGTATCGGAGAGAATGGCGGCGGCCATCATGCCGGCCATGGGGGCGGAGGGCATCAGGCCCCGGTCCTGGAACATACTGGCGATGATGGTATTGGTGGAGCCCACAGGCTCGTTACGCACGTAAATGGGGTTGGCGGTTTGGATGTCTGCCAGACGGTGGTGGTCGATGATTTCCAGAATTTCCGCTTCTTCCAGGCCGGGAACGGACTGAGAAGCTTCGTTGTGGTCCACCAGCACCACCCGTTTGCGGCGGGGACGCAGCAGATGATAGCGGCTCAGCACGCCCACAACCCGTTCCTGATCGTCCAGGATGGGGTAAGCGGAATAGCGGTGCTTCAGCATGGTTTCCCGCACGTCGTCCACCCGGTCCTTCAGATGGAAGCAGATCAGCTCCCGGTTGTTGCAGATGCGGCCGATGGGGGTGGACAAGAACAGCAGGCGGGCTGCCCGGTAGGCGTCATAGGGGGTGGAGATGATGCAGGTGGTGGTTTCCAAATGCCGCATTTCCTCCGGCAGCTCCGCCTGACACAGAACCAGGCAGACCACGTTCATTTCCAGAGCCCGGCGGATCATATCCGGCTGATGGCCCACCAGAACAATGGAGCTCCTGGAGTTGAACAGCAGATTCTCCTGGCGCTGGGGCAGGGCAATGGACACTTCACCGGAAATAGTGTCGATGTCTTCGCCGGCGGCATTGAGAATTTTGCCTTCCAGCACGGAAAGCACGTTAAAGAGGGGAACCTGGCTCAGCTTGCCGGAGGTAACCAGACCCATGTTGTAGTTGGCCACCTCGTCCCGGGACAGCATACCGTACAGGGTGCCGTCGTCGTTGGCAATGGGAATGGCGGAGGAAGCGCTGTGCTTGTGCAGCTCCGCCCAGGCCCGCTCCATGGTGACGGCGGCAGAGAAAACGGGAGGCTTGTCGAAGTCCAGATCCTGTACCTGGGTGTGCATACTGGTGATGCGCTGAGGTGCCTGGAAGCCGAAACGGTCCAGCACCAGCTGGGTTTCGTCGGACACATGGCCCAGACAGGCGGCCTGGTATTCCCGGTCCCCGACGGCGGTGCGCAGGGCCGCGTAGGCCTTGGCAGCCACGATGGAGTCGGTATCCGGGTTGCGGTGACCGGTCACATAGATGGGATCCATAAAATTGCCTCCTTATATTGATTCAAAATAGGGTAGGTCCTTCGGCGGTTACTTCTCCTGCCAGGTTCTGGCGGAACAGTGCGGCGATTTCATCGGGGGTCATGCCCTGACCGATGGCCCACATAAGCTTGGTCATGGCGGCTTCCGAGGTCATGTCCAGACCCTGAATGACACCCAGCTCCAGCAGCTTGGTGCCCACCTGGTAGACTCCCAGATTGGCGCTGTCATAAAGGCACTGGGTGGTTACCACCACGCTGATGCCCGTCTCCACCGCATGGCGGATGCCGGCCAGGCCCCGGTTCAGCACATTCATGCCGCCCAGGCCGAAGGCTTCAATGACGATGCCTTTGCAGCCCATCTGCACCAGGGCGTCGAAAATGGCCACGTTCATGCCGGGGGTCAGCTTCAGAAGGAACACATCGGTGCTAACGTCAGGCAGCAGCTGTGCGGGGCCCTTCTGAGGGGGCAGGGCTCTGGGATCCACCACCAGACCCCGGTTGGAAACGGTGGCGGAGTAGCGGGAATTGATGCTCTCAAAGGCAGAAAAGCCGGAAGCCCGGACCTTCACGGCCCGGCAGCCCAGCATCACTTTCCGGTCAAAGGCCAGGAAAATGCCGGGATGGCCCGCAGCGGCCATGGCAAAGGCGGTGCGCAGATTGTCCGGGCCGTCGGAAAGCATATCCGCCAGAGGCAGCTGGGAGCCGGTAAAGACCACGGGCCGGTCGATGCCCGGCAGCATAAAGGATACGGCAGAAGCGGTGTAGGCCATGGTGTCGGTACCGTGGGACACCACAATGCCATCATATTGAAGCCGGTTTTCAAAAATATGCCGGGCCAGGCTTTGCCATTCCGCCGGGCGGATGTTGGAGGAGTCCAGACACATCACATCCATTACGGTGATGTCATAGTAACTGCGCAGCTGATTCAGCTCCCGCTCCATCACGGCGCTGCGCTGGGGCTCCAGACCTTCACCACCGGGCAGGGATGCAATGGTGCCGCCGGTGGTCAGAAGGAGTATGTTCTTTTTCTGATTCATAGCTGCCTCCTTGGGGGCACAATTAGTCTATTTTTTATTATACCCTCAAGGCCGAAAAATAGCAAGTGGAAACTTGAAGGGTTGTTTTTCACAATCCGCTCCGGGAGCCGGTGGGGTGGTTGCCAAGGGGGCGGATTCGTGGTATCATTGGGGAGCGGGCGGAAAGCCCAAAGAGTTATCGGAAAGAAGGTGTACCTGTGATCATTGATTCCCATGCCCATTATGCCCATAAGTCCTTTTCCGGGGAGTTTTCCTATCTGGCGGAAGGCACCCAGGGCTTTGAAGCGCGCCGTGGCGATTTGGCGGCTCTGTTCGGGGAGCTGAAGGCGGCCGGAATTGTGGCATCCGTGGAGCCGGGTGTGACGCTGGCATCCAATGAGGCGATACTGGCCATGAGCCGGGATCTGCCCATTTTCCCGGCAGTGGGAGTCCATCCCACCCGTGCGGTGCAGGAGCGGTGGCGCGATCGCAGGGCACTGGAAGCACTCTCCCGGAGACCGGGGGTTGTGGCCATCGGAGAGACCGGGCTTGATTATCACATGACCCATTTGAACCGTTCTCAGCAGCATCGGATTCGGCAGCTGGGGTGGTTTGTCTATCAATTGGAACTGGCCAGGAAGCGGGATTTGCCCGTGATCCTGCACGTTCGTGATGCACATCCTCAGGCATTGAGGGTTTTGCGGCATTACAGGGGAAAACTGCAGGGTGTCGCCCACTGTTTCAGTGGGGACGAGGCCCTTGGCAGGGAATACGTGGCGCTGGGATGGCATTTGGGGATCGGAGGAACCCTGCTGCAAACCGGAGTGCGGGCGGAGCGCCTGCGCCGGGTGGTGGAGGTGACGCCCCTGGAGCGGCTGTTGCCGGAAACGGACAGCCCCTTCATCCTGCCGGATTGCTCCGGGACCATTCCCGGGAAAGCCCGGCGCAGTATGCGCAACACTTCCCTGATCCTCCCGGCGGTGATCCGGGAGGTGGCAGCCATCAAAGGCATACCGGAGGACCGGGCCCGTGAGGCTCTGACCCGGAATGTCATAGCGCTGTTCCGGCTGCCCCTGACGAACGAAGATCCATAACGACAAGCCCCCGAGCCGTGTTGCTGCAACCGGCCGGGGGCTTTTTCTTAACATTTCCCCAAATGGACAGTGGGGAGAATCAGACTATAATGAAAGTATCAATATGGAGGTATGGAATATGAGTGACAATGTATTGCTGCGTGTAAACCTGTTCCCCCATACCCATGCGCCCTATCTTAAGGAGCAGGAACTGGAGGGAACCGTAATTTGTCGGGACCGGCGTTATTATCTGGATGTGGAAGCATCCGATGCATCGGGTCCCGTGGAACTGGAACTGCATTTCCCCGAGAAGCAGGAACCCCTGTATCGGTTCTTTGCGGATCAGACCTATCGGGTCAGGATGGAGGGTCAGCGCCGGGAGGATTGGATGAACGTTACCTCCCTCAGCGACGGGACCAGGGAGATCATGCGCTTCCGGATCACCCCGGAGCTGGTGGAATGGCTGATTCAGTGCCTGGAAGGCACCCTGGACCCCCGAAACCGCTATCTGCTCCGCCGGTCCGATGAGGCGGATATCTGGCTGAAGGTCATGGGTGACCGGGTGCCGGTATGGGTCCGTCAAGCGGTCCGGAAGAACATGATGCTGCAAAAGGGCGGCGGTAACACCGACAGCCGCAATCATGCCCTGCAGGCTCTTAATTACCTGTGCAGCATCAACTGGACCCCTGAGAAGCCCCGGGTGCCTACGGTGCGGCAGGCAGAGCGGATTCTGGATCAGGAGTTTTTCGGCATGAAGGAAGCCAAGACCCGGATTCTGGAAATGGTGGCCCAGATGAACCGCACCGGTAAGATGCCCAAGTGGGGCCTGTTGCTGAACGGACCTGCCGGTGTGGGTAAGAGCAGCATCCTCAAGGCCGTGTCCCGGATTTTGGGTATGCCGGTGATCCAGCTGGACATTTCCAGCATCGGTAAGGACGTGGAGGCCATCAGCGGCTCCTCCCGGATCTTCTCCAACGCCTACGGCGGCAAGATTCTCAGCGGTATGTACCTGAACGGTACCTGCCAGGCCATTGTGGTCATCAACGAGCTGGATAAGTGCAACCGGTCCGAAGGCCGGGTGTCCGATGTGCTGCTGACCCTCATTGACCGGCTGGGTTTCTATGAAAACTTCCTGGAAGAGTGCATCCCCACGGACCATCTGTTCTTTGTGGCCAGCTCCAACGAGCTCGACCAGATTTCCGAGCCCATGCGAAACCGCTTCCTGACGGTCCATCTGCCGGGTTACAGCGAGGAAGAGAAGATGGAAATCTTCCGCCGGTTTGTGATGCCCGGTGCCATGCGGGACATGAACATCTCCCCCAGAGAGCTGGCAGTGGACGAACAGGCCGTGAAGCTCCTGGTGCAGGAATATGCCACTGAGTCCGGCGTTCGTGATTTGGAGCAGTACGCCCAGACCATTGCCGGTGACTATGCCCGCAGAGCGGAGCTGGAGGACTTCCGGACCCGGCAGGTCTACGGGGAACAGGAGCTGCGGCGGCTCTTCGGTCCCGGGCGGCGGATCGTCAATGTGAACATTTCCCATCCCGGCCGGGCCATGGGTGCCTACTGCCAGGACGGTAAGGCCCGGCTCTTTGATGTGCAGGCATCCCTCACCGCCGGTTCCGGCGACCTGCGGATTCTGGGTCCCCTGACCGATGTGCAGAAGGATTACGCCATGGCGGCCTATGAATGCGTCCGCACCACCTCCGGTTTCGATCTGGAGCGGGTGGATGTGACCCTTTTTGCCCGCTATCCCATTGAGGAGTCCGCCGGTAATACCCTGGGTATGGCGGTGTTTGCGGCCATTTGCAGCCTGCTTTGCGGCCGCACCATGGATCTGGGCAAGATTTTGTTCCTGGGTGGCTGCGACCTCCACGGTAACCTCTACGCAGAGCAGTGCGAGCTGCTGCCCATTCTGAAGATGATGAAGGACCGGGGCATGACGACTCTGTATGCCCCTCTGGGTACCGGCCAGATCATCGGGCAGCTGCGGGATTATGAGGGCGGTATTCTGGTGGTGGAGGCCCTGGATGCCAAGACCCTGTTCACCCTGGCTTCGGTCCGGGGGATGCGGGCAGGGGGCGGTGGTGCCGCATGATCTACATCACCGGTGATACCCATGGGGTCCCGGAGCGGCTGGACCTGAAAGAACCCGGTTCCGGGGACATCGTCATCGTCACCGGGGACTTCGGGTTCGTGTTCCGGGAAGAGGAGCGGTCCCCCGCAGAGAAGCGGAAGCTGGATGCCCTGGCTCAAAAGCCCTTCCGGATCCTCTTTGTGGACGGGAACCACGAAAACTTCGACCGGCTGGAGCAGTATCCTGCCGAAACCCGCTACGGAGCCCCTGTCCGAAAGGTACGGGAGAATATTTTCTGGCTCCAACGGGGCTATGTGTATGAGATAGAGGGCAAAACCTTCTTCGTCATGGGCGGCGCCTATTCTATCGACAAGGCCTTCCGGCTCACCTGGCCCGAAAAGGTCTGGTTTTCCCAGGAACTGCCAACCCCGGAGGAATACCGGCGGGCCATCGCAGCCCTGGAAAGCGCAAATATGACGGTGGATCACATCCTGACCCACACGGCTCCGGCCACCATGATTCCGAGACTCATTTGCCGGTATCCGGATCCCCACGACCGGGAACTGACGGGATTTCTGGATTGGGTCTACCATGAGGTCCGGTTCAAAAGCTGGTATTTCGGCCACTTCCACATGGATGTGCAGCTGAACGAGCAGATGTTTTGTTGCTATGAGGGCCTGTATTCCCTATAAAAGAGCGGCTATGCCGCTCTTTTTGTCTTGCAACTTCGACAGGAAAGCCTTATAATAGACAAAAAACCTGCTGCGAGGTGCATACCGTGAAAAAAGTACTGACCATTGAAATTGCCGTTCTGCTGGCGCTGCTGCTGGTGGCGGCCATGCTGAATATCGGGCCCAAGCCGGAAACACCCCCGGAAACCACGCCGCCCACCACCACCGAAACAACCGCAGCCCCCACCACCACAGAACCGCCTCCCTCCAAACCCAGAGTGACCTGGGCCACGGTGCCTGAGGGCCGGGTGCTGACCGCTTCCCAGTATTTTGTTTACGATTCCTATGTGGGGGATTTTACGAATATTTCCTGTGATCCGGAGGAGCGGATCTACCCCGCCAGCATTACCAAGCTCTTTACGGCCTATGTGGCCCTGCAGTACCTGGATCCCGAGGAGACCCTCCGGGCCGGGGATGAAGTGCGGCTGCGGGATCCCGAGTCTTCCATTGCCATGATCTGGTGGGGTGACCGGCTGACGGTTGCCCAGCTGATCGAGGGTATGCTGCTGCCCAGCGGCAACGATGCTGCCTATATCCTGGCTGCGGCGGCAGGCCGCCGGATTGCCCAGGATTCCAGCCTGGAGCCCCAGGCGGCGGTGGATGCCTTTGTGGCGCGCATGAATCAGGCTGCCCAGGAAGAGGGCCTCACCAGCACCCACTTCGCCAATCCCGACGGCATCCACAAGGACGATCACTACACCACCGCCAGGGACCTGGTTGTCATTGCAAACCTTTCCCTGGAAAACGAGCTGATCGCAAAATACGCGGCCCTGGCCAAGGATGCAACACCCTTCACCGGGGACGAAAGCCGCAAGACCTGGAAGAACACCAACCTGCTCCTCCATTCGGACAGTGATTACTACTGCCCCCTGGCGGTGGGCCTGAAAACCGGCAAGACCAATGCCGCCGGCAACTGCCTGCTGTCCGCCTTCCGCTATGAGGATGTGGTGGTGATCGTGGGTGTCTTTGGGTGCCCCGAGCATGAGGACCGCTTCGCAGATACCCTGCAGCTGTTTAACGAGTATCTGAACCAGTAATCTCATAAATGCCAAAACCCCACGGATCGATCCGTGGGGTTTTGTATCGGGGCTTTGGGCGCGCTGAACTCTGTTAAGGAACCTGGGGGGTCAGTTTTCGCAGCCAGTAAGTGTCATCGGTCAGCTGCTGGAAGGGATAGAGCAGGGGCTCATTCACCTGCAGCAGCATCACGTTGGCCTGGTCAATGGAGCAGCCCATGGCAGCGGCCAGGGACAGGAGGGTTTCCCGGCTGCCCTTGGAATTGGCGGCGGTCATTCTGGCAAAGAGGGCGGAGCAGGTTTCCCGTGTCACAAAGATCTCGTCTGCCAGCCGGGTGATGGCCTGGCCCCGGGTCAGACCCGTTTGCTGCATGAAGCTGTTGAGATATTCGGCCCGGGTCTGGGAATAGTCGCAGTGGCCGATGGTGCGGTCGATTTCCCAGCGCCACAGGTCCATCATTTCGGTTTCTTCCTGGGTGAAGGTGACCACAGGGGTCTCCTTGGGCACCAGGCGGCGCAGCCGCTCCATTTCCTTCTCATCTTCGCCCCAGCGGCCCGGTTCCACGGCGCTCTGGTAAATGTCCCGGAACTTGTCCAGCACCGCTTCCGCAAAGTCCAGCCAGGAGCCTTCTGCGGTGTAGGGGCCCTTGCTGTGGGCGTATTCGATGATCCTGCAAAGCAGGTAATTGCGGCGGTTCACATCCGGGTAGGCGGTGGCGTAGAAAAGGCAGGGGCTGCCCACTTCCATCAGCAGGTGATTCACTTCATAGACCGTGGGAGGGGTTTCCTGCATCAGCACCGATGCCAGCACCACTTCCGTACGGATGCGGCGGCTCAGGCTCAGAAACATGGGGATCTCGGTGGCGTGGATGCCGTACTGGATGGCCAGACCCCGGCGGGCGTGGATCCGTCCCAGGGGGTGCAGCAGCACTCTTTGAGCCCGTTCCTGGTCGGTGGGGTGGGCGGCGTTCAGTTCGGCAATCTCCCGGCGTATCACCAGAAGTTCCTTGTCCTGACTCAGGTCCGAAAGGCCCTCCTGGGCCAGAAGATCAAAATATCGCTTGGTTCCGTCACCGTATACCATAATGGGGCCTCCTTTTTCTCTCTGATTAACCTCAATATACCATGAAACAGCCTCCGGTGCAAGCAAAATTCCATAAAACCCGGGATCGTGTAAAAAGGGGTTTGGGAGTTTCCTGTGGCTTTTGGGTCAAACAAAAGCAGAAAGCCAAAAATATTGAATACCTCTGGAATTGGTTCAAAAAGCTGTTATTTTTTGGTTGATTTTTGCAGCATTCGCGATATAATGAAATCAGAAACCCGTTTGAAATTACGGAAGGAGAAGCGTTTACATGATTATCACTCAGAAGAAACCCATTGAAGAGATCATGGCCATGGTGGGCGATGCGAAGACCGTTGCCATCATCGGCTGCGGCAGCTGTGCCACTGCCTGCCAGACCGGCGGCGAAGCCCAGGTGGCAGAGCTGGCGGCGGTTCTGGAGCAGGCCGGCAAAAAGGTGGTTGCCACCACCATGGCGGACTATTGCTGCATGAACCTGGGCGTCAGGGGCAAGATGAAGCCCGTGCTGGCGGCCGGCCCCGACTGCGTCATCTGTATGAGCTGCGGTGACGGCGTACAGTGTGTGGCCAAGAATGCCAAGAACATCCCCGTTTATCCCTCCAACAACACCATGTATCTGGGCGAAGCCGTTCGCTTTGGCGTGTGGGAAGAGGCCTGCCACTTCTGTGGCGAGTGTGTGCTGGGTCAGACCGGTGCCATCTGCCCCATTACCCAGTGTGCCAAGAGCCTGGTCAACGGTCCCTGCGGCGGTGCCAAGAACGGCAAGTGCGAGGTCAACCCCGAAAATGACTGCGCCTGGATCAAGATTTACAACCGTCTGCTGGCCACCGGACAGCTGGAGAAGCTGACCGAACGGCGGGAAGACAAGGGCTATGCCGCTGTTGCATATCCCAGAACCATCAGCTTGAGGGGGAAGAAGTAATGAGCAATCTGAGAGACGCACTGGAAAACGGTCAATTTGGTATTACCGCAGAAATGGCGCCCCCCAAGGGTTACGACTTTGCCGAGCAGATGGAGGCTGCCCAGCTTCTGTCCGGTAAGGTCCACGCCGTCAACGTTACCGATATGCAGTCCGCCAGCCTGAAGGCCTCCGGCATCGGCCTGTGCATCAAGCTGAAGCAGGCAGGCATCGACCCCATTTTGCAGATCACCGGCCGTGACCGCAACCGCATGGGCATCATGGGCGACGTGCTGAGCGCAGCTTCCTTCGGCATCGACACCATGCTGGCCCTTACCGGCGACCACCCTGTGGTGGGCGACTGTAAGGAAGCCAAGCCCGTTTACGACCTGGACAGCGTGGGCATTCTGAGAATGCTGAGCCAGATGGAAGCCACCGGCTGCGATTGCGGCGGCAACCCCATCGCCGGCGGCGCACCCACCTTCTACAAGGGTGCTTCCGTCACTCCTGTGTATGAGCCTGTGTTCCTGCAGCTGAATAAGCTGCGCCAGAAGGTGGAAGCCGGTGCCATGTATGTCCAGACCCAGGGCATTTTTGACCTGGATACCTTCAAGGCCTTCCTGGAAAAGGTGGACGCCATGGGCATCAAGACCCATATCATGGCCGGCATCATTCCTCTGAAGTCCGCCGGTATGGCCCGGTACATGAACCAGAACGTGCCCGGTATCGATGTGCCCCAGCACATGATCGACCGGCTGGCTGCTGCTGCCGAAGAGGGCAAGGCCAAGGGCGTCAAGGGTTTGCCTGCCCGGATGGGTATGGAAATGGCCGCTGAGATGATCGCAAAGATCCATGACGAGAAGCTCTGCGACGGCGTACATATCATGGCCATCGGCGCTGAGAAGAACGTGCCCACCATTCTGGACCTGGCCGGTCTGAAAATCTAAGCTTTCGCTTTACCGAAAACCACCCGAAAAGGACTGTTTTGTTCCTTTTCGGGTGGTTTTGTTTGATGGCCTCTGACAGAGGGGGGGCGGCACAGGTAAGAGCGAACGTTTTTAATGTTTCCGGTGCCGTTATGTTATGTTTTGATCCTTTTTCGAAGAAAGATTGCGTAAGAATTCATTTCCTGATAAAATCAAGGAAACAGGAGGGATGTTCATGGATGATTTTTACGGGAAGTTCCGACCCATCTGCCGTACCATGGCCCGGGTGGATCTGGATGCCATCCGTCATAACGGCGGGGTAGCAAAAACCCTGTTTCCGGATCAGAAGATTATGTCTGTGATGAAGGCCGATTGCTATGGACACGGCATCCATGGGGTCATGCCGGCCTATGAAACCTTTTCCGATGCCTATGCCGTGGCAACGGTGGAGGAAGGTCTGGCGGTCCGGGCAGCCAGCGCAAAGCCGGTGCTGATTTTTGGACCCGTGCCCGAGGGACAAATGGCCCTGGCAGCCCAGATGGATCTGACGTTTACCGTCGGCAGCCTGGATTATGGGAAACAGCTCTCTGCGGTGCTGGTCCGGGAGGGGCTGACGGCTCAGTGCCATTTGAAAATCGATACGGGCTTGAACCGGTCCGGTGTTCGCTGGCGGAGCGCCGATGCAATGGGGACCATTCAGGCAATCCACGCCCTGCCGGCCATGACCTTTACGGGCACCTACACCCACTTTGCCTGCGGTGACGGTACGGAGCAATGGGAGCAGGAATATACCAAGCAGCAGTTTGACCGATTTCAGCAGGCCCTGGAAGCCATGAAACGTTCGGGCCTGACGGTGGGTGTGCGGCACTGCTGCTCCACGGGCAGCAGCCTGGTGCATCCGGAGTACCGTCTGGACATGGTGCGACTGGGGATGCTTCCCATGGGCATGAGCTTCAGCGATGAAAGTGTGGCCCGGTTGGGGCTGATTCCTGCCATGACATGGGTCAGCTGGCTGGTTCAGACAGAGGCTCTTTGTGCCGGAGAAGCTGTCAGCTACGGCTGCACTTACCGGGCGGACCGGGATATGCGAATTGGTATGGTGTCCTGCGGCTATGCCGACGGCTACCGCAGAGTGTATTCCGGTAAAACCAGTGTGCTGGTGGGCGGAAAAAAAGTGCGGGTGCTGGGCCGGGTCGCCATGGATTATATGCTTGTGGACCTGACACAGGTGGATTGTAAAGTGGGAGATCCGGTGATTTTGCTGGGCAGTGATGGAATCAACAGTGTTACGGCCCAGGAATTGATGGCCTATGGAGAAAGCGTCAGCGGGGAGGTTACCTGCGCCGTTTCCTCCAGAGTTCGGCGGGTATATACACAGGATCCTGTTTCAGCAGAGGAAAGGGTGGATTCTTATGTTTGATCTGATTATCAACAATGCCCATATTTATGACGGAAGCGGCGGAGCATCCTACATGGGCAGCATCGCCGTAAAGGACGGGAAGATTGCGGTTGTTTCCAAAGAGCCTCTGGAGGGGGCCCGGGAAGTAATCGATGCCCAGGGTCTGGCCCTGTCGCCCGGGTTCATCGATGCCCACTCCCATGCCGACTATGCGGTATTCACCGACCCGCATCGGCTCCATGTGCTGCGCATGGGTGTTACCACAGAAATTGCAGGACAGTGCGGCGTCACCAACAGTCCGGCGCTGGACACAATGACCGAAGATGCCCGCAAGCATTTCACCACCAAAGTCGGAACCATGTATCCCTCCTTCACCCGGCAGCTGGAGGTGGTGGATGCTCTGGAATTGGGTACCAATCAGTTCTATTTCTGCGGTCACGGGCCGGTGCGGGGCAGTGTGATGGGACTTCGTAACCGCTTGGCTACGGAGGAAGAAATCAGCGCCATGCAGGAACTGGTTGCCCAGGCCACGGCAGAGGGCACTGCGGGCTTCTCCTCCGGCCTTTCCTATGTGCCGGGCATATACAGTGACACCCATGAACTGGTGGAGCTTGCCAAAGCTGCTGCCGGAGAGGGCGGTATCTACACCACCCACTCCCGCAGTGAGTCCATGGGCCTTTTTGACAGTGTCCGGGAGTGCATTACCATTGCCAGAGAGGCCCGAATCCCCGTGAATATTTCCCATTTCAAGTGTGTGGGCAAGCCCTTCTGGGAGCGCTGTGAGCAGGCCCTTTCCATGATCGACAGTGCCAACGATCAAGGCCTGGACATTACTTTGGATTGCTATCCTTATATCGCAGCTTCCACCACCACTCTGTCTGCGATTCCGCCCAGATTCCTGACCGGCGGTGGCGAGGGTCTTGCCAAGCTGATGGAGGATCCTGCCATTGTGGAAGAGATCCGCCGGGAGATTTACGAGGTCAACGACCCCGGCTGGGACAACAGTATGTACTATGTGGGACTTGAGAATTTCCTGATTGTCCGGGCTGCTGCCACACCGGAGTTTATTGGCAAAACATATACCCAGGCGGCTCAGGAACTGGGCATGGAGCCCTTTGATGCAATGGTGTACATTGTGAAAAAGAACAAGGGTAATGTTTACGAATGCCGTTTCAGTATGTGTGAAGAGAATGTTGAGACGATTCTGAAACATCCGAAGTGCATGGTCGGTTCCGACGGAATCTACATGAAGGGGGATGTGAGCTGCCATCCCAGAGCGATGGGCACCTTCCCCCGGTACCTGGGCTACTACATCCGTCAGAGAAAAATCCTTTCCCGGGAAGAGGGCATTCACCGGATTACAGGTATGACGGCCCAGCGGTACGGTCTTCAGGGGAAGGGCCTGATCCGGGAGGGCATGGATGCGGATCTGGTGCTGTTTGACTATGACCGGATCATTGATCATGCAGATTTCATGGATCCCTTTAAGCCCAACGAGGGCATTCATGCGGTGTTTATGGCGGGAAAAACAGTCCTCCGGGACAACGAACCCACCGGCGCATGGCTGGGCAGATATTTGAAACCTCATCGTATGTAAGAAAAATAAAAGGTGCTGTCTCAAAATGCATATGTAGGGAATGACCTGTGTGTCATTCCCGGGAAAGTCTCTTAAATACGCAATCAGGAACGGCACACAGGCCGTTCCCTGGCTAAATATTCATCTCAGGGGCCGTCTCATTCATTTT
>JAZSLC010000187.1:0-13703 GCA_045535175.1 Faecousia sp.
CCTTGTCCCGCAGCTTATAGGGCACATCACCGGCAGCAATCCGCTGGGCCAGGCCCTCTGCAATGGCGGTCTTACCAACACCGGGCTCGCCGATGAGGCAGGGGTTATTTTTCTGACGGCGGTTCAGGATCTGAATCACGCGCTCGGTTTCCACATCCCGGCCGATGACCCGGTCCAGCTTGCCGGCTCTGGCGCGACCGGTCAGGTCCATGCAGTAGGCATCCAGGAACTTGTGCTTTTTAGAGCGCTTTTTGGCCTGCTTGCCGTCCCCTTCTCCCTGTTCCGGCTGTGCATCAGGCTTCTTAGCGGGCACACCGGAATTGCCGCCAAAGAGCTGATTCAGCAGCGGGAAGGTGGCCGTCCGGCTGTCCAGTTCGTCATCGGTACCTTCGGCCGCTTCATTCTGGCCGAAGATGCTGCTCATTTCATCGCTGAGGGCATCCAGATCATCCTCAGAAATGCCCATCTGTTTCACGGCCTGATCAATCTGGGGAATCCCCAGACTTCTGGCACACTTCAGGCAGTAACCTTCATTCATGGTTACGCCGTTTTCAATCTTACTGATAAAAACAACCGCAATATTTTTCTTGCACTTGCTGCAAAGCTTCGGTTGCATAATAATCACTCCTTTGCCGGGGAACGTTCCTTGGGTTGCAGTATAACATATTTTCTGCAAAAGGGAACTGGAAAATTAAATATTAACAAATTCACATTCACCGGGGCACTGGAACAGCTCTACGCCGTCATTGTACCACAGGTGGGACATATAGAGTCCTCCGGGAGGAACCGTGGGACCTGCGGCGGTACGGTTACCCTCGTCCAGAATGCGACCGATATCGGCAGGCTTGATCTTCCCCTCCGCCGCATACACCACTGTGCCCGCCATGGCCCGGGCCATGTTATACAGGAAACCGTTTGCGCATACTCTCAGGTAGATCAGATTCCCCTTCCGCTCCACATTGTAATAGTATACCGTGCGGACGGTGGATTTTACATCGGTTCCAACACTGCGGACCGCCGCAAAATCATGGGTACCCACAAACTGGGAAGCCGCTTCCTGCATGATCTTTTCATCCAGATGTTTAGGATAGAACCAGGCCCGGTTCACATAGAAGGGGTCCCGCACCCGGGAATTGTAAATCAAATAGGTATACTCTTTTCTTTCGCAGGAACCAATGGCATTGAAATCATCGTGGACCTGAAAGGCCTTTGTAACCACAATGTCCGCAGGAAGATGGGTATTCAGGGCGTAAGGAAGTCTGTCCACCGGAATAGTGGATTCCGTACGGAAATTTGCCACATAGCATTTGGCATGAACGCCTGCATCGGTGCGGCCGCAGCCGGTCACATGGACACTGTGGCCCACCACCATGGCAATGGCTTTTTCCATGGTTTCCTGCACCGTAGCCAGGTTTTTCTGCATCTGCCAGCCGTGATAGGCGGTGCCCTCATAGGTCAGGAACAAAGCGATATTGCGCATAATTACCTCACAAACCAAACTGTACCAGTGTAATGACACCTGCAACCAGCAAAGCACCCACGCTATAGGCAATCAGATCACCGCGTCGGTAGCGAAGCAGCTTCATCTTGGTCCGGCCATCGCCCCCCTGATAGCACCGGCACTCCATGGCGGTGGCCAGTTCATCGGCACGGCGGAATGCGCTGATAAACAGAGGCACCAGAATAGGGATCAGTGCCTTTACCTTCTGCATCAGGTTGCCTGTTTCAAAATCGGCACCTCTGGCCTTCTGGGCAGACATGATCTTATCCGTCTCCTCAATAAGGGTCGGAATAAACCGCAGGGCAATGCACATCATCATGCTCAGCTCATGAACCGGCACCTTAATGTACTTCAGGGGCCCCAGCAAAGACTCCAAGCCGTCGGTCAGCGCAATGGGAGAAGTGGTATAGGTCAGCAGGAAGGTAACGGTAATCAGCATCATAATCCGAAGGAGCATCTTAATGGCCTGGAAAATGCCTTCCCAGTAGACCGAGATCCCCCAAACAGAAAAGATCAGATTCTCCTGTTCGCCGGTGGTAAAGAAAATGTTGAGAATACCCGTAAATACCAGAATGAACAAAATGGGCTTCATACCCCGCAGAATGGATTTCAAGGGAATCCGGGAGATAGCAATACTGCAGGCCAGGAAAGCAAAGCAGACGGCATAAGAAACCCAATTGACTGCCACAAACAATGCAACAATATAGACCACCAGCAGCACCAGTTTGGTACGGGGATCCAGCCGGTGTACAAAAGACTTTCCCGGGAAATACTGGCCCAGTGTAATGTCTTTAAGCATCGGATGCGCCCCCTCTCAGTTTTTTCAGGGCTTCCACAGCCTGGCTGCGGGTATAGACAGGCTCCACGTCCAGGCCCATCCGGCGCAGCCGAATGAAAATTCTGGTCAGCTCCGGCACATCAAGGCCCATTTCAAGAAGCTCTTCGGCGTGCCGGAATACTGCATCGGGGGTGCCGTCCAGAGCAAGAGCACCCCGGTTCATCACCAGCAGCCGATCCGTCAGACGGGCCACATCATTCATAGAGTGGCTGACCATCATAATGGTGGCATTTTTAGCCTGACGATACTGCTCAATGTTTGCAAGAATCCCCTCGCGACCGGTGGGGTCCAGGCCTGCGGTGGGTTCGTCCAGTATGAGAATCTCCGGCTCCATGGCAATCACGCCGGCAATGGCCACACGACGCTTCTGACCGCCTGAAAGATCAAAGGGAGATACCTCCAGCTGGGCATCGGTCAGCCCCACAATGGCCGCCGCTTCCCGCACCCGGCGGTCAATTTCTTCTTTGCCAAGGCCCATATTGCCGGGGCCGAAGGCAATGTCCTTATAAACCGTTTCCTCAAACAACTGATACTCCGGATACTGAAACACCAGGCCTACCCGAAACCTCGCCTTTCGGGTGGTTGCCTTATCGGACCAAATGTCCTTACCATCCAGCAGAATCTTACCGGAGGTGGGCTTCAGCAAGCCATTCAGATGCTGCATCAGGGTGGACTTACCGGAACCGGTATGACCGATGACACCCACAAACTCTCCCCGTTCCAGAGAAAAGCTCACGTTGTCCAGAGCCACATGCTCAAAGGGCGTACCCACACTGTATACGTGTCTTAAGTTTTGTACCTGTAAAATAGGTGCCACAATCCATTCCTCCTGTGGGTCAGGCCTTCACCGCATCATAAAGTGCCTGCGCACATTCTTCTATGGTAAGATGATCCAGCGAAAGATCAAATCCGTGTTCGTTCAGCTCCCGGCACAGCTCCACTGTTTCCGGGGCCGCAAGGCCGATTTTGTGCAGCAGGTCCACCTGAGAAAAGACCTCCTTCGGTGTTCCGTCCGCTGCGACCTTGCCTTTATGCAGCACCACCACCCGTCCGGCCTGGGCTGCTTCGTCCATGTGGTGAGTAATGAGCACCACAGTAATATGCTTTTCCCGGTTCAGCCGGAGAACCGTTTCCATCACTTCACGCCGGCCCTTAGGGTCCAGCATGGCAGTGGGCTCATCCAGCACAATACACCGGGGCTCCATAGCAATCACGCCGGCGATGGCAACTCTCTGCTTCTGGCCACCGGAAAGCAAATGGGGCGCGTGCTCCCGGTATTCATACATACCGACCTGCCGAAGAGCCTGGTCCACCCGTTGGCGAATCACGGGCGATGCAATACCCAGGTTTTCCGGGCCAAAAGCAACATCCTCTTCCACAACGTTGGCAACAATCTGGTTGTCAGGGTTCTGGAACACCATGCCCACATTCCGGCGGATGCTGATAAGCTTTTCCTCATCGGAAGTATCCATCCCGCAAACCCAGACCTTACCGCCGGTGGGCAGCAAAATACAGTTAAAATGCTTGGCAAGGGTGGATTTTCCGCAGCCGTTTGTGCCCAAAATAGCCACAAACTGCCCTTCTTCCACCTGCAGGTCCAGGTCTTCAAATACGGCAACGCCGGGCGTGTCATCCACGCCCGGATAAGTATATGCCAAATTCTTTACATCGATCATATCGTTCCTCCCTCAGGGAGTCCAGCGGCCGGCTGCACCGCAGGGCAGCATCAGTCCGGAAGATTTCACAGGAAGCCCCAGTTCGCCAACGGCGGTATGTCCTCCATGGGTTGCCCCGAAGACGGAATCGGATGCATAGCCCACCGCAGAGGGTGCAAGGCCGGTGGTGTAGGAGTTGATGATAACACCCAGCGGATTGTCCGTCAGCAGCTTGCCCACTTCCAGCAGGAATGGATAAAAGCTGGTTTCCATCTTCCAGATCTCACCGCTGGGGCCACGGCCGTAGCTGGGAGGATCCATGATGATGCCATCATAGCGCCGGCCACGGCGGATCTCCCGCTGAATAAACTTTCCGCAATCGTCCACGATCCAGTGGATGGGCCGGTCAGCCAGGCCGGAGGCAATTGCATTCTCCTTTGCCCAGGCCACCATACCCTTGGAGGCATCCACATGGAACACCTCTGCGCCGCCGGCGGCAGCCGCCAGTGTGGCACCGCCGGAATAGGCAAACAGATTCAGAACCCGCACAGGCCGTCCGGCGGAGGCAACCTTATCCCGGATAAAATCCCAGTTGGCTGCCTGCTCCGGAAACACACCGGTGTGCTTGAAGTTCATAGGCTTGACATTAAAGGTCAAATAGTCTTTGTAGCGAATCTGCCAGCGGTCAGGCAGATGATGGTCCGTCCAGTGACCGCCACCGGTGGAAGACCGGACATACCGGGCATCATACTTTTTCCAACCGGGATCCGCGTGAGGGGTGCTCCAGATCACCTGGGGATCGGGCCGAACCAGCAGGTATTTACCCCACCGCTCCAGCCGCTCTCCGTCGGTGGTATCCAGGACCTCATAATCCTTCCATTCATCGGAAATCCAGATCATACGGGTGTCTCCTTATCCCCTTCTTGTTCTCCTTCGGTGCCTTCGGTTCCCTCAGTGCCTTCTCCGTTTTCGCCCTCTTCTTCCTTCTTATGGGCTTCTTCGTACGCCTCCCAATTCTCGGCGTTGTGCACTGTACACACCATATAAGGCGCATTCTCTGCGTTTTCCACATTGCCGGTCAGGCCCTTGAAGGGAAGGTCCTGACCTTTCTTGTCCACGTAATACATAAAGTAATCGTTCCAGAAGGGCTCCTGCAGGCCGTATCTCTTGGCCTTCAGGATGTCCGCCATCTCCTGTTGGGTCAGCTTCACCAGCGCCCGCTCTTCAATGGTGGTAACAGGTTCCTCTTCCCCGACTTCCGCTGCAGCAAACTTTCTGCAATACTCGTTGCAGACACCGTTGCCTTCGGTGCAGTATTCCACGATAACATGCTTATCGCAGGTATCCTCGGGGATATCATCACGATAGACATACACTTTTTCGGTTCTGTGGACGGGTTCCTCATAGAATTCACGAACGTCCTTCTTGCAGGCCTCCGTTGCCTTCAGGCCGGACTCCAGGCAGATAGTGATCTCCACCATGTTTCTGGTATCAAACAGGGACACTCTGGGCAGGCCCTGATGCAGAGGTGCCAGAACCTTGCTGAACAGCTGGGCCGCGGGGTTACCGTAGATACCGGTAATGACTTCGGGCTGGTCGTAACCCACCCACACTGCGGCGGAATAATACTTGGTAAAGCCACAGAACCAGCGGTCCTTGTTATTGGAGGTGGTACCGGTCTTGCCGTACACGGTCTGACCGTAAATGGAAGCTTCACCGCCGGTACCGTTGGAAACGGCAAACTGCAGGCAGTAGTTCATATAGTTAACTGCCTTCTCGCCCAGAATTTCACGGCTGTCCTGGGTATTGTCCACCACCAGATTGCCGTCACGGTCATAGACCTTGGTAAAGGTCCGGCTCTCCCGGTACAGGCCACCATTACTGAAAGTGCTGTAAGCGGTCGCCATAGCTCTGACGGTGACGCCCTTGGTCTGGGCACCCATAGCAAGAGGCGCATAGTCAATATCGGACATTTCGGTGCCGTAGCTGTTATAAGTCTCCAGCAGTGTAGTCAAGCCGAACTTATTCTTTGCGAAGTCATAAGCATAGTTCAGGCCGCTCAGCTTCAGGGTATTTGCTGCGATGGCGTTGGCGGACTGACGCACACCCGTAAAGATGGTACGGGTATAAAGATACTTATGGTTATCGTTCTTGGGCCAGCCGTATCCGGGATCGTAGTTCAGGGGCATATCCTTGATGACGGTGGCGGGCGTAAACAGGCCCGATTCAAAAGCAGGGGCGTAGACAGAAAGGGGCTTGATGGAGGAACCGGACTGCAGAGGAACTTCTGCACGGTTGTATCCGTCATGGACCTTGTCATCGCCCACACCGCCGGCCATGGCAACCACGTCACCGGTAAAGTTATCCACAATCACCATGGCAGATTGCAGCTGCTGGCCGCTTCGTCCGTTGGGAATCTGGGAAAGATCCTTGTAAATCTTGTCAACGGCAGCCTGAACCTCTTCGTCATAGCAGGCGAAAATACTGTATCCGCCGCTTTCCACACGGTCAATATAAAGGGATTTGACGGAATCTGTCCACTCGGTAATACCGTCCTTCTCAGCCAAAGCCCGGGCCACTTCTTCAATGACCGTATCCACATAGTAGGAATAAACCACCTGGGAGGCATTGGAGGTGACCTTCACTTCAGAGCCGCACTGAGGGCAGTAGTACTTATTTTCCGTAACCGTCAACGAGCCCACAATTCCCCGATAGCCGCAGCCATCGGCAGTACAGGAGGCCATTCTGTCCTCAGGGGCAATGCCTTCCTTGAAGACCATTTCCTGAGCAACCGCCTCGTCATACTCTTCCTGGGTAATCCACTCCTGTTCCAGCATCTGGTCCAGAACGTCCATCTGACGGGCACGGTTGCGCTCTGCACCGGTCTTTCCGCCGGCATCCAGGTTGGTTCGGTAAGGATTGTAAAGAGAAGGGTTATTGGTAACGGAAATCAGGCTGGCACATTCTGCGATGGTCAGCATTTCCAGTTCTTTTCCGAAATACTCTGCCGCTGCCGTCTTAACGCCGGTACAACGCCGACCCATATAGATGCGGTTCAGATACTGCTCGAGAATATCCTGTTTGTTATATCGCCTTTCCAGGTCCGCCGCACGGAAGATCTCCAGGACCTTTCGCTGCACCGTATAGGTGTTTTCACCGGTGGTATTCTTCACCAGCTGCTGGGTAATGGTGGAGCCACCCCGGTCACCGTTGCCAAAGAACATGAAGAAACAGGCCTTCACGGTGGTGATCCAGTCCACACCCTGATGCTCGTAAAAACGCTTGTCCTCAATGGCAATGGCCGCATGGATCAGATGTTCCGGTATATCCTCATAGGAGGCCCATTCACTGTCCACCTCAGGGTAAATCTCCTGCAGAATACCAATGGAGCCGTCAGTCTTGACGTGCAGGATCTTGGAGTTTTGATCGGTAATGGGAAGTTCCACGGAGGAATTGGGCAAGATGTCCTGCTCCAGGTAATCGCCCAGCACACCCACAAAGACCAGCACACAAACGCCCAGAATCACAACCACCGTTGCGGCAGCGCCCAGGGCAATCTTTGCGGCACCAAACACCATCTGCAAAAGACGCAGCGGGAGGGAAATGGTCCAGTGCGGTTTCCAATTTTGACGGACCTTTGGGGTCCGGGTTGTTTTCTTCTTCTTTTCAGCCATAAAAGCATACCTCCACTACAATGGATCCCGGGGGATCTGTCATGGCAAATCATCATTAACACCGGGCAGGCATAGTACCACACCCTACTGTTCCCATGATTATATCATACCCACCCCAAAAACGAAAGCCCCAATTTATAAATAATCCATTAACAAGCCGTAAATACTATGTGCAAAGGAGGAATAGAACATGAAAAAGATCCGTATATTATATTGTATCCTGCTGATGACCTTTTTCATTGGCAGCTACCGGGGCTATGTAGCGGTATGGGAAAACAATTGCACCGAGCCATTCAAAGTATTCCCCTACTGCATCCGGTTTTTCCCGGAAGAAGACAGGAAACTTTTAGAAAACAGGATCCCTGCCGGGACCAGCGAAGAACTGACTTCCCTTCTGGAAGACTTGATCTCATAAAGAGCTGCACTTTCCTCTTGATTTCGCCGTAAATCCAATGTACAATAGATCCATCAATAATAACATTCGGAGGTAAACACCATGGATGATCTTTTCGGCTCCGACTTTATGACCATCGTGGACGAAGACGGCGAAGAGTATGAACTGGAAGTGCTGGCCAGTGTGGAATACAACGGAAGTACCTATCTGGCGGTCATCCCCGCCGGAATGGATGAAGACGAAGCAGCCAATCTGGAAGTCAGCATTCTGAAAAACGTTGAAGAGGACGGGGAAATGATCCTGTGCGCCATCGAAGACGAACAGGAACTGAAGACCGTCTATGATATCCTCATGGACCGGCTCTACGAAGAAGAAGAGGACGAAGACGAGGAGTAATTTCCTCCTGCTTGGTGCGTAATGTGTCCTTTTGGACCCACATTATAGATTCGGGATGTTAGACTTCCCTGCCCGATTGCAGACCTCCCGCCTACGCTTTGACGATAGGTGGACGTTGGGAGCAGCTAAAGCAGAGAGCGGCAACCCACCTGCTCACACGTGCAGGTCATCATTGGATGCATACGGCCGAAGCGGGGCTAAAGGCAGAGGGCACCTTGGTGCCCTCTGTTTTTGTAAACTTTTTTCTTTTTTACACAGAACAATACGGTTTACCCCTTGAAAAAACGAAAAATATAGTATATAATGTCACGGTCTATGCTTCGGAATCCGGAGCATAATGAAACCAACCGGACTATGAGAGGAAATGATCTAATGAGCGCATCCAGCAAGAAAAAGCTCCGCAGAGAGCAGAATGCAGCCATGCTGACCGAAAAGCAGGTGCAGGAACAGAAAGAAGCCAAGAAGCTGCAGAACTACACCCGGGCCTTCACCATCGTGATCGCTCTGATTCTGGTAGCCAGCATTATTACCATTGCCATCACCGGCATTGGCAGCACCGGCATCTTTGAGCGCAGCACCAAGGCCATCACCATCGGCACCCATGAACTGACCGCTGCAGAGCTGAACTATTTTTACTCCGATGTTATTCAGAACACCTATAACAAGTGGAGCACCAACTACGGCGAATACATGAGCCTGCTGGTGCAGTGGTACGAAGGCTTCCAGATGAACGTTCCCCTGGACGAGCAGGATCACCCCACTGCCGGCAAGACCTGGGCTGACTACTTCACTGACATCGCTGTGGAAGAAGCCCACGACGTTTACGCCTTGTATGACGAAGCTCTGGCTAACAACTTCAACCTCACCGAAGAAGACCAGGCCGAACTGGACGAGTCCATCGAAGCAATGGAATTTGAGGCCACTTTGCTGCGTGGCTTTGCCAGTATGGAAGAGTACCTGAAGGCTATGTACGGCCGCGGTGCCGAAATCGAAACCTTCCGGAATTACATGGAAGTAATGACGCTGTCCCAGAAGTACTACAATCACATCTACGACACTCCCGTCTACGAAGATGCCGATCTGCGTGAGTTCGAAGCCGAGGACCCCGCCAAGTACTCCAACTTCAACTTCACCTCCTTCCAGGTGAACCCCTCCGACTTCCTGGAATGCACCGCTTCCGCTGACGACAAGACCCACGTGCACACCGAAGAAGAGAACGCAGCCGCTCTGATTGCCGCCGAAGCCGCAGCCAATGAACTGGTAAAGTCCGGCGCCAAGAACGCTGAAGAACTGGACAAGGCCATCAAGGCCCTGGAGCAGTACGCCGAAAGCACCACCGCCAAGGCCACCCTGTCCGAGCATACCGCATACTCCAGAATCAACGCTTCCATCGCCAAGTGGCTGGCTGAAGAAGGCCGCAAGGAGGGCGACATTGCCGTTGTTCCCACCGAGTACACCGAGACCGCTGAAGACGGCACCGAAACCACCAAGGTTTCTTCTTACTTCGTGGTGATCTTCCACAGCGAGGAAGACAACAACGTCAACATGGTTGACATCCGTCACATCCTGATCCAGATTGCCAACGGCACCACCGACGAGGAAGGCAACACCGTTTATAAGGACGAGGATAAGGCCGAGGCTCTGAAGAAGATCAACGACATCAAGGCCGAGTTTGAAGGCATGAAGACCAATGAGGATAACTTTGCCGAGCTGGCCAAAAAGTACTCCACCGACGGCAGCAAGTCCAACGGCGGTCTGTACGAGAATGTGTACCCCCACCAGATGGTGGAAGCATTCAACGACTGGTGCTTCGATCCCGATCGGAAAGCCGGCGATTATGAAGTGGTTGAAACCGAGTACGGTTACCACCTGATCTACTTCGTCCGTACCCAGGATGTTCTGTACCGTGACTACATGATCGAAAACGACCTGCGTGCCCACGATGCAGAGGAATGGTACGAATCCGTCACTCAGCCCAGAGAGTACACCGTTCACAACACTTCCCGCCTGAACCGGAGCATGATCATCGGCTCCAACTAATCCGCATAAAAATCTCCCTGCCCTCGGCAGGGAGATTTTATAACAGAAAACAGAATAAGGAACACCTCCCGGGCAGATACTGCTACAGGAGGTGTTTGATTTGAAAAAACACAACTGGGGCATCGCCCTTTGCGGCGCTCTGGCCGGTACGGTTACGGGACTCTTCGGCGGGGGCGGCGGAATGATTCTCGTTCCCGCTCTGTCTCTACACCCCCAGATGGACGAAGACACTCTGTTCCCCTCCTCCGTGGCCATCATCCTGCCCATCTGTATCACAAGCCTTGTTTTATCCGGCACCCCTCTTCCACTTGCGAATGCCATGCCGTATCTGCTGGGCAGCTGCGCAGGAGGCATTCTGGCAGGGATCTTCGCAGGAAAGATCCCTACAAAATGGCTTCACCGGACATTGGGGATTATGCTGCTATGGGGAGGAATCCGATACCTATGCTGACAAGTTTCCCATTTGCAGCAGCAGTCGGCTGTATCCTCGGTTTTTTGGCAGGCTTGGGTGTTGGAGGCGGTACACTGCTGCTTCTCTGGCTGACCGCCGTCTTAACTACTCCGCAACCGGAAGCCCGGGCCATCAATCTGCTGTTCTTTATTCCCACCGCATTGATCAGCAGCTTTTTCCACAGGCGCAAAGGCACCCTGGATCTGAAAACCGTGTTTCCTGCAATGATCGCCGGCTGCCTTTTTGCGGCGCTGGGCTCCTGGCTCAGTAAAAGTTTGGATGTGGAACTTCTTCGGAAACTCTTTGGGTTCCTTCTGATTATTACAGGTATTCGGGAGCTGCTTTACCGGCGGCGAAATGCCAAATAGCCCTCCAGAATCAGAGAAGCTGCCACGGCATCCACCGTATTTTTTCGCTTCTTGCCGTGATAGTTATGCTCGGAAAGGATATTATGGGCCTCCACTGTGGTGCGGCGCTCGTCCCAAAGCTTCACCGGAAGGCCGGTTTCCTGCTCCAGCCGGGCAGCAAACTCCCTGCAAAGGGCAGCCCGGGGACCTTCCGAGCCATCCATATTCCGGGGCAGCCCCATCACCAGTTCCCCCACATTATGGGTCTTCACCAGTTCCTGAATCTGCGCAACCGTCTTATCCGCATTGCGGCTGTGAATCACTGTGGTGGAGCCCACAATGGAGCATAATAAATCCGAAACAGCGATACCGGTACGGGCATCGCCGTAGTCAATGGCCATTATTTTTTGCATATTTATATCCCCCTGGGTGTTGTGCGAAAGACCGCTTTCCAAAGCCGTCTTTCGTTTTTTGTATTATAACATACTGCAGACGATAAAGTCAATTTCCCCATCATTTTCGCCGCTTTTTCCGCAAAATAATTTCATTTTTTCAAAAATTTATGTTGACACGATGTCCCCCCTGTGATAGAATGATCCTACCTGTGAAAAAGAGGGCTTTATTTTTGTGCGCTTTTTTCAGCTCCGGGCGGCAGTTGTAGTTGGCCGCTTCCTAAATTTTTTACTGGGCGGAGTGATACAGGGAGGCAAGTTTAAGGAGGTGCCGTTATGCGCGTTAAAGTCACTTTGAGATGCTCCGAGTGCAAGCAGAGAAACTACAATTCCATGAAGAACAAGAAGAATGACCCCGACCGTCTCGAAATGAAGAAGTACTGCAGATTCTGCAGAAAGCACACCACTCACAACGAGACCAAGTAAGGAGGGGCCCACAATGGCAGAAAAAAAGGAAAACTGGTTCAAGAAAACCTGGGGCGCCGTTTGCAAGTACTTCCGTGAGCTCAAGAGCGAACTGAAGAAGGTCACCTGGCCCACCCCCAAGCAGGTTGCCAAGAACACCCTGATCGTTGTCGCCTGCGTTCTCGTTGTCGGCGTCTTCATTTGGCTGTTCGACTTCCTGGCCCAGACCGGTGTCACCGCTCTGATCGGCCTGACCAACTAAGGTAGGAAGCCATGGCAGAAACTGCAAGATGGTATGTGGTTCATACCTATTCCGGTTATGAAAACACTGTAAAGGCCACCATCGAAAAGACCGTCGAAAGCCGTAACCTGCACGATCGGATCCTTGCTGTTTCCATTCCTCTGGAAACCGTCACCGAGATCACCGAATCCGGTGCCAGCAAGACCTACGACCGCAAAGTGTTCCCCGGCTACGTTTTGGTCAAAATGGTCTACAGTGATGACACTTGGCATGTCATCCGGAATGTACGCGGTGTGACCGGCTTTGTCGGCACATCCAGCAACGATCCCACTCCTCTGACCGAAGATGAGGTCTATGAGATGGGCGTTGAGAAGCGCGAAATCGTTGTCAACTACTCCGTTGGCGATGTGGTGCGGATTCTCGACGGTCCCTTGTCTTCCTTCACCGGTACGGTTGAGAGCATTGAGATCGAAAAGAATGCGGTCAGCGTTATCGTTTCCATGTTCGGCCGCGAAACCTCCGTCGAGTTCGAGCTCGATCAGGTGGAGGTTATTTCCCAGTAAACGCATCGGACCGGATCACCCGGTCGGAACGTGGGAGGGCTTCAAAGCCCCGTTAGAAATGCGCAAAGCGCATCATTACCACAATATATTCAGGAGGTGCTTATAATGGCACAGAAAGTCACTGGTATTATCAAGCTTCAAATCAATGCCGCTAAGGCAACTGCTTCTCCCCCTGTTGGTCCTGCTCTGGGTCAGCACGGCGTGAACATCGCCGCTTTCATCAAGGAGTTCAACGCCCGTACTCAGGCTCTGGAAGGCTACAAGGTCCCTGTCGTCATCACTGTTTACGCTGACCGCAGCTTCACCTTCATCACCAAGACTCCCCCGACCCCCATGCTGATCATGAAGGCCATCGGCCTGAATGGTGGCTCCGGTGTTCCCAACAAGACCAAGGTTGGCACCATCACCAGAGCTCAGATCACTGAGATCGCCAAGACCAAGCTGCCCGATCTGAACTGCGCTACTCTGGAAGCTGCCGAGAGCCAGGTTGCCGGCACTTGCCGCTCCATGGGCGTCGTTGTTGTTGACTGATATTTGCTTATCCGGGTCACTTCCCGGAAATGTGGGAGGATTTTTCCGCATCACCACTATATAGGAGGATTTAACAAGTGTTTAGAGGTAAAAAGTACAAAGAAAGCGCTCAGCTGATTGACCGCGCTGTTCAATATGATCCCGCAGAGGCTCTGGGCCTGGTTATCAAGGGCGCCACTGCCAAGTTCGACGAAACCGTAGAGCTGCACATCAAG
>JAZSLC010000165.1:0-3931 GCA_045535175.1 Faecousia sp.
AGAATGGGGGGGAGGGGTTTTGGCCCCTCCCCCCTTTGGGTATGATTGGTTTATGGATTATTTGCCGTTTGCTCTTGCGTGGTCGTCGCGCTGGGTCTCGTTCAGCCCGTCAACCTTCATCTCCTTCAGAGTCTTCTGGAAGGCTTCCCAAGTGGCGTCGATGTCAACGATGCCGGTGGTGCACTCAGCTACATAGTTCTGGACATAGGAATTAATGTCGGTGGAGATCACGGAGTACTCGGCATCCTCTTCCTCGGTGTAGACCAGAGTGGGGCACAGGGTACCCACATTCCAAACACCGTAGCCCTCGCCGTACAGTTCCTTATTCAGGTGCTTATTGGCGTCTGCAGAAGGCTTCTGATAGTAGATGTCGGGAATGACACCGGGAACGGTGGCGGAGCCCATGAGGGTTGCCTGATAGGTATTGGATTCAAAGCCTTCAGTGATGCTCTCGAAGGAGCCGTCAGCATTGATCTTATAGGAGACATCCTCAATACCCAGACGGATGACACGGCCGCCTTCGTCGGAGTACAGGTAGTCCCCCCAGGCCATCATGATTTCGGGATTCTCACACTTGTCGGTAATGGCGAAGCCGCCGGTCTGGACGCCGTTGTCCACAGAGTACATAGCGGGATCAAAGGGCTTCAGGGATGCCCAGTTGTACCGTTCGTTTGCATCGCCGAAGTAGCCAACGGAGGAATCATAAACCATACCGTAGACCACTTCCTCAGCGCCGCAGATGGCTCTGTACTGCTCGCGGGTCAGGGTGAAGGCATCCTCAGCCATCAGGCCCTCGCTGTAAAGCTTGTGGAAGTACTTCAGAACATTTTCCTTGAAGTATTCGGTGGTGGGCAGGTATTCCATCTGGCCGTCGATTTCCATCCAGTAGTCGCCGTAGGAGAGACCCTCGCCAAAGTAACCGATGAGATCGGAGAGCGCTTTGTGTGTATGAGCAATGTCAGGAGCGAAGGGGATCTCGTCGGCCTTGCCGTTGCCGTTGGGGTCGCCTTCCTTCATGGCCTTCAGGGCTTCGTAGAATTCTTCCTGGGTGGTGGGCATTTCCTTGCCCACAGCCTCCAGCCACTTCTGATTGATAAAGTAGGCGGAGCCGCCGGAGCCGTACTGCACGGGGTGCTGGAAAAGAGGCAGAGAGTAGATATGGCCGTCAGGAGCAGCGATGGTGTTCCATGCGTTTCGCTCGTCCAGCAAGGCTGTCAGGTTGGGGCAGTATTCACGGATCAGGTCTTCCAGAGGAATCAGGATGCCATCCATGCCGTACTTATCCAGGTCGATCTTGTTGGCCTTGAAGAGCACATCGGTGTACTCGCCGCCGTTCATCAGCAGGTTCATCTTTTCCTTGGCTTCGGAGCTGGGGAACTCGGTAACCTGGAAGTTGATGTTTGCCCGCTCCTGCAGGAACTTCCAGGCAATGTTGTCGTTGTAGGAGTAGGAAGAGTTACCCATGACCATCATAACGGAAACATCCAGGGGCTCCGCCAGAGGGAACTCGATGGTCTTATCTTCCGTAGGGGGATTGGTTGCAGGGGGATCGGTGGGCTTGGGATCATTGCCGCCCTGGGTTGCGGGGGGATTGGTGGGCTGGGGCTTGTCGGTATCGCAAGCTGCGAACAGGCTGACAATCATCAGAACCGCCAGAACCAGAGCCAGGAGTTTTTTGCACTTCATAGTTTTTCCTCCATCTTATATTGAATTTGGGGTTTCGATTTGCTACGGTGCGCGCTCCGTAAGTGCATCTTCAAAATAACACAATATCTATTACCCGGTCAACTCTCCAAACAGGTGAATATATGGAGTGTCGGAACGATCCGTTTCTTTGGGGTTTCAAAGATTTGGATAGTTGTTTTCCCTTGTTTCTTGTTGTACAATGTATAAGATAAATGGTAAAATGGGAGGAAACATTGGATGAATTTACCAAAACCGAAGACATCTACCTTTATTAAATACCTCCTTTCTTACATTCTGGTCTTTTCGGTGCTGGTGGCCTGCTTTTTTATGATTCTGCGCGCCCAGCTGACCCAAAGCTACCGCACCCAGCAGGCGGATCGGATCCGGGGGCAGATGGAGGCCATTTGCAATCACCTGAATACGGAACTGATTTTTCTGAATCAGATCGATGATCTGATTGACAGAAATCCGGATATTACGCTGGCTACCTATACCCGGGAGGGCAAGTATTACCGGATCGTCAATTCGGAGCTGAAGCAATATGCGTCCTCTTCGACACTGATCGATTCCATTGTCTATTACTCGAAGTACAGCGGCCACGTGTTCTCCACCGAGCGGTATGTGTCCTGCGATGGGCAGGTGTTCACCCTGGTGGATGATGCCGGCAGACGGGTTCGCTTTGACCCCAGGCCCTGGCTGGACGGGGCTGCTGCCCAGTTGGTCTGGCTCAGCGGAGACGGCGCGGAGTATCTGCTCCATGTGCCCAAGCTCCAGTCCTCTGCCAACTATATGTTCTTTTATTATTTGGACACCGGGGTTTTCCGATCCCACATTGAAAGCCTTTTGTCGGAGGAAGTTCCGGCGGTGGCCCTGCTGGACAGCTTCGGAAACCCGGTGGCAAGCTCCGGCTTTGAGGGCTACGGGGCTGCGGTGAAGGAACTGCCTCTGACGCCGGGGGTTCAGCCCCTTTCGGAGGATCATCTGCTGTTCCTCACCGGGGGACTGCGCAACGGATTCTCCCTGGCGGCTGTGGTGTCTGAGGACTATCTGGCCAACCAGGTCAACAAGTCCTTCATGCACTCCTATCTGAGCCTGCTGGCCCTGAGTGTGGTGGGCATCATCGTGGTGTACATTGCCATGCTCTTTACCTACCGGCCCCTCCACAGGCTGGTTCAGTCCCTGGCCCACAACCCCAATGGGGAACGGAACTATCTGGAACTGCTGTCGAGAAATTACTCCGACCTCAGTGACCGGAATCTGCAGCTTCAGCAGAGCCTTGCGGGCTACCGGGATTTTGTCCATAAGGATTTGCTGGGTTCCGTTTTGACGCAGCAGTTTTCCGTGGATCCCGGCAGTTTGGACCGGATTCTGGGCGCCCTGTCCCATTCCCGGGAGGTTATGGCGGTCAAAGTCGCCGGCATCGGTGAACCGGACCGGGTCACCGGTGTTCTGGAAAAGGAGATGGCCCCCTACGGAAGCTGCATTCTGCTGCAGCGGAAGGAAGCTACGGCGTTATACCTGATCCTGTTTACCGGCGAAGGACCCGAGCGGTCCGGGATGGAAGAAAAAGCCCGGGCCATGCAGAAAGAACAGGGGCTGATGTTTGCCTTCAGCAACCGCTCCGGCAGCGCGATGGATATTCCCATGCTGCTGAAAAATGCGGAGGCTGCCAGCAGCAGCTGGCCCCAGACGCCTCTGGCTGTTTACCGGGAAAGCGCCTCCGGCGGGGCCCATGCCTATCCCCATGAGGAGCTGAATCAGCTTTCGGTGCTGCTGAAGGGAAGCCACTTTTCCCCTGCCCGGAAACTGCTGGAAGACCTCTTTGCCCGCTTTGACAACAGCGGTGAGGATGGCCTTTCCCCCGACTATTTCCTCAGCTGCATCATTCTGGACTGCCTGACCATCATCACAAACTCCATGAGCAAGGCCCGGATCGAGTTCGATACTTACGCAGAGGTCTTTAGCGAGGCGGTCAATCTTTGCCGCAACCTGCACCACAGCCAGAATTTCGATACCCTCAAGTCCCTGGTGAACGAATTGCTGTTCTTCTACGAGAAAGAGACCATGGACCGTCTGCTGCACATCACTCCCTTGCGGCAGATGCTGGAAAGCAATTTCTGTGACCCCAATTTCTCTGTTGCGGAAATTGCGGAGGCCTACCACGTAAGCCCCTCCCGCATGAGTACCCTTTTCAAAAAAGAGATGGGCGTGGGCTTTGCGGAGTACATCTGGAAAATGCGGCTGG
>JAZSLC010000003.1:0-6712 GCA_045535175.1 Faecousia sp.
GTGGGCCACCCGCTCCGCTGCCTGGGCCATATCCATCATGGCAAGAGGGTCCGTCAGGGCAGCATCGCAGCCCAGGTAGTCTTGGGCCTCTTTTTGGGAGGTAATCCCTCTGGAAGCCAGGATCATCGCCGTCAAAGGTGCATAGCCACTGCCCACCAGCGCGTTGACCGCGCTCATATTGGGTTCGTTCACATTCCAAATACCGTATTTCAAAGAAAAGCACATCCATTATATCATTTTCCCTCAATTATAACAAAAAAAGGTCCAAGATACAATAGGGAAAGAGAAAATCTTTGCTGTGGCAACTCAGGCCGGCTCTTCCCGACCTGCGGCGGCTTCCTTTGCAACCACACAGATCAGAGGGGCGGCCAGCATCCCCCCAAAACCCCAGAACCGGTAACCCCCGTAGAGGGCGATCAGGGTCAGAAGGGGGTCCAGCCCCAACTGTCGGCCCACCAGCCGGGGCTCCATGGCACTGCGGGTCAGGGCTGCGATGGCATACAGCCCCAAAAGTCCCAGACCCAGCCAGTTTTTCCCCTGCAGCAGGCTGAAAATGGCCCAGGGAATCAGAATCGTGCCGGTGCCCAAAAGAGGCACCGCATCCACAAGGGCCGTCAAAAAGGACCACAGAATGGCGTTTTTCACCCGAAGCAGCAAAAATCCCAGGGTCAGGATCAGAAAGCTGACGGCGGAGAGCTTTAACTGGGCCTTCAGCCAGCCCCCCAGGGCCTTCAGGATCCGTTTGACCCGGGGCAGCAGTTTCCCCGGGAGGCCGTTGGGGTCTTCCAGCTGCTTTTTCAGTACCGGCAGCCGGGCGGAGATCATGTAGCCCCCAAAGATCCCGGTGCCCACCGCCAGGGCACTGCCGGTGACATAGCCAAAGAGATTGGTGACGACTCCGGGGATCCGCTCTGTTACCTTGTCCAGCACTGCGCTGCCGTCGCTGAAAAGCCCCGTGATGGTCCGCTCCAGCACCGGACGGATGCCGTCAGGGGCAGCATCGGAGAGATTGCGCAGGGAGCCCTCCAACGCGGATAAACCCTGCCGGGCGGTACCGGTGAGATCGGGAATGGCCCCGGCCAGACGGGTTACCTGCCGCAGCAGCATGGCTGCTGCCAGCACCACCACCGTGGTCAGCAGGACCAGGGTGATGGTGACGCCGATGGCGCTGCAAAATCCCCTGCGAAGCCCTGTTTTTCGGGCCAGCAGGCGCACCAGCGGCTCCGCTGCCAGGGCCAGGGTACCCCCCAGCAGAAAGGGCAGCGCCACCGGAAGAAGGATCTTCCAGGCCAGAATGGCGGCCAGCAGAGCGGGCAGTACCAGGATCCATTTGTGCTGCGATGAAAAAGACATGATTTCCTCCTGTTTAGGGTTGCATTCTATGGGAAGTGTGGTAAAATAATGGGGCAGTATCCAGGATTATGACGAAAAATCGCCATCGGAGGTATGTTATGACCAAGTCACCCAAGTATTTCATCGTGGAAGCGTCTGCCTTGCCGGAAGTGTTTCTGAAAGTGGCTGAGGCCAAGCGCCTGCTGGCTATGGGCGAGGTCAGTACCGTCAATGAAGCGGCCAAACGGACCGGAATCAGCCGCAGCGCCTTCTATAAATACCGGGATTCCGTACTGCCCTTTCAGAATATGATGACCGGCCGGATCATTACCTTCCAGCTGATCCTCCATGATGCCCCGGGGGTCCTGAGTGGAATTCTGGCCACCTTTGCAGGCTTCTCTGCCAATATTCTGACCATCAATCAGACCATCCCTTCCGGCGGCTGTGCGGCGGTGACCATCACCACCGAAACCATGGCCATGGCAGAGCCCATTGAGGATTTGCTCCACAGTCTGGCAGCCATGGATGGTGTGGTCAAGGCAGAAATTCTGGCAGGCTAATCCAATATTCCGAGCCCCACGAAAGTGGGGCTTTTTTCTTTCTTCGTCTGCTTTCGCACCGGGACTTCCGAAGCTGCATAGGATGAAGCGGAGGTGAATCATATGCTGATTGTACAGAAATTCGGTGGAACATCTTTGGGAAACCGGGAACGGGTTCTGCGGGCGGCAAAGCGGGCCGCTGCGGCGGCAAAGGCAGGACACCGGGTGGTTGTGGTGGTATCTGCCCAAGGGGATACCACGGACCGGCTTCTCGAAAAGGCCCGGGCACTGAATGAAGCAGGTTCCTACAGGGAACTGGATGCCTGTATGGCTGCGGGAGAACAGCTTTCTGCGGGGCTGATGGCCCTGGCGCTGGAGGCTTTGGGTCAGGAAGCGGTGAGCCTCACCGGATGGCAGGCGGGGATCTACACCGATGATACCCACTCGGACGCCAGAATTCTGGGGCTCCGGGGGGACCGGATCCGGAAGGAACTGGACCGTGGAAACGTGGTGGTGGTTGCCGGCTTCCAGGGCATCAACAGCCGGGGGGACATTACCACCCTGGGCCGCGGCGGGTCCGATACTACGGCGGTGGCTCTGGCTGCCTTCTTGAATGCGGATAAATGCCAGATCTACACCGATGTGGATGGAGTCTATGACCGGGACCCCAGAGGGAACCCCGATGCAGTGCGGTTTGATACCATCGGTTATGACAGGATGCTTTCCATGGCCCGAAACGGGGCCCGGGTGCTCCATGACCGGTGTGTGGAGCTGGCCCGGGACCATGGGATCCTTCTGGAGGTGCTTTCCTCCTTTGAAGATCGCCCCGGGACCCTGGTGGGGCCGTTACCTTAATTCTACCCCCGGAAAAACCGGTTTATTCGGTTCCGGATACCAATAAACAAAGGCTCCGCCCATTGGCGGAGCCTCAGTTTTAGCAGTTGCGATATTTGCGGGGGAGCTTTTCCCGGTAAAGCTGGGTCAGCAGCTTTCTCAGGGGCACAAAGGCCAGCAGGGCGATGACAAAATTGCCGATACAGTGGAAAATGTCAAACATAACACCCATGGACCATTTGGACAGGGCGTAGCCCAAGCCGCCGATGAACATATCCACCGGGGAGCACAGCAGACCAAACAGCAGACCGAACACACCGGAAAGCATGGCCCAAGCCAGGGGATGTCGCATTTTCCGCAGCAAAAAGGCGACAATGGCCAGAAGGGGCCACACATACAGGTACATGACGTTCCAGGTACCAAGACCGTAGACCAGAATTTCCAGCATCACGTAGATAAAAACCGGGTAAAGGCCCTTCAGACCGAAGACCACTGCAAACAGCATGACCATCAGGGACACCGGTTCGATGTTGGGCAGGGGTGCCATAACCACCTTGGCACCGAAGGTCAGTGCTCCCAGAATGCCGAAGAGTACGACCTCAACAAGAGGCATCCGATTCTTAGCCAATGGTATACTCCCAGGTGAAGTGGTCACCGTCGTGGACGGGGGTTTCGGACGCGCCGGTCATGGCGTATTCGCCGTTGATGTAGAGCCCCCAGTAGCTTTTGTTGACGTTCCAATCGGCTTTTTCACCGTCGACGGTGTGGACCGTTAAGCCGTACTGGGTGATGTCACCTTCCAGAAGACCTACATCGGTGAGGGCTTCCGCCAGAAACTCCCGGTCGGTCCGATAGGAGAACTCCTTTTTGGTGCCGTCGGAGTGGATGACGGTGACGGTGTAGGCTTTGGAGCCCTGGCTGGTTTCGGGACGGGTCAGCACCCAGACTCCAAGAAAGACGGCAATGAGGGCAACCAGCGCCACGGCTGCCAGAATGATTTTCTTGTTCATGTTTTTACCTCCTGAAAACAAATAGGCTGCGGCACCAAAAATACTGGTGCCGCAGCCGTTTTTCTGCGACAAACGCACACAACCGTAGACGCGCGGCTGTGGGGAGAATCCAGTTCCGTAGGTCTTCTGACTCACACATACACGGCGATGATTCATCGTCGGGGGGCTGCGGGCCCTGCGTTGGTTCCAGCCTTCCCGGAGAGACTCCAGTGACCGGTTTTCACCAAGAAACCAACTCTGTGTTTACAGCGGCGGTACCGTTCGGGATTTACACCCGATTATCTTGTTCAGCGGAAAAGGCCATACGCCCGATCCGCCACGGAATGGGTTATCAAATTGTCGAAGACATTGTAGCACAGGGAATCGGAAAATGCAAGAGGCCGGACCGTCAGCAGCAGAAAAAATGTCCCCGGCAGCAGAAAAACTGCAGAATATAGCAAAGACAGGGGATCGCGCAGGGACCTGCGCCGAACCGGAAGGTATCGTGGGCTTCTGCCTGACGGCGATAGCTGCGGGTGCCGTTTTCGATGGCATCCAGTACGTTCAGGTACTGGGCGTTGTCCGGTTCCATGGATACGGCCCGGCGAATGTGCTCCAGGGCGGTGACATGGTTGCCCAGTTCCTCGTTGGCAATGGCGCTGAGGTAGTACCAACGGGCAGTCCGATCGGTGACATTGGCCAGAATGGTCAGGGCCTCCCGATACCGGCCGAAACGGATGTACTGCTCTGCCGCAGACAGATAGTCTGCCCCTCCGGTGCTTCTGCCGTAGCCGCCGTAACTACCGTAGCCACCGTAACCACCGTAGCCACCGTAACCACCGTAGCCGCCGTAGCTGCTTTGGCCGCCGTAACCGGAGCGGCCTGCGTTTTTGGAGGGGTCGGTGATCTGCTCGTAGGCAGAGTTGATTTCCTGCATTTTCCGGGCGGCGGCTTCATCGCCGGGGTTCCGGTCCGGGTGATACTGCATGGCCAGGCGCCGGTACGCCTTTTTGACCTCCTCCATGGAGGCGCCGGGGCTCAGCCCCAATACCTTATAGGGATCGTCAATCATGTGGATCCTCCTGCGCTGTGTGGCGCTTCTGCATCATACGAAATTCCGTCCAGACACCGCTGTAGAGAATGTTGTCCAGCAGCGCCTTGTCCTGCACCAGGGGAAGCCGTTCAAAGTATTCGGTGCAGCGGGCCATGTCCATCAAAAGATACTGCTCCCAGGCGGCGTGATCCTCCCCCTTGCCCATGGCCAGGAAGGGGTTATAATTCTTTTTGCGCCGGTCCCGGCGGTAGTCCACCGCCGCATCGGTCAGGTAGATGAAGCGGCCCAGGGCCATGCCCATTTCCCGCAGGGTGGGGGCCCAGAGATCTTCTTCATAAACCAGCAGCTCCGCCATCAGCCGGCCGAAACAGCCGGCCGGTTCGTCCGGATTGGGGCAGTTGGCCTGCTCCAGCTCCCGCAGCTGCCGGATGCATTGCTCGATGGCACTGCATTGCCGGGGGTAGCGCTCCTTTATAGCCGGTAACCCCGCACTGAATCGGTCCGCCAGGAATTTTGCAGACCGGGAGCCGTCGTCTTCGTAGTCGTCCAGGAAATTGTAGTAGGCCAGGGCCACATTCATATCGGCACAGTAGCCGATATAGGGATTGTCGGTCCAGGGCCGGGGGCGGATGGGGTGCAGGCTGCAGGCCCGGTGGCCGGAAGTTTCCTCCGGCTCATACAGACTCATGTGCAGCAGGGCCAGAAAGGCCATGTCGTAGCTTAACCCCAGCCGGGCAAAGTTGGAGGAGTTGGTGCGGATCCGGCGGCAAATGCCGCAGTAAACGGCAGTATAGCGCTGTTTTTGTTCCTTCGTCAGCTCTTTCATGGCCGCGGTTACATATCCGAACATGGTATCCCTCCTTTATCAGTCTATTTTACCATATTAAACCGATTTTGTGAATAGGAGGTAAACATTTTGTTTTATTTCCGAAAATCCCCGGTTGTCAGGCACCGGTTCAGGAGTCCCCCGTAAAACAGAATCAGAATGCAGAAATAAAGCCACAGCATGGAAAGGGCTACGGCGTAGACACTGCCGTAAATATCCGAACGGCCGGGGAAATATTCCACATACAGGGAAAACAGATGGGAAAACACCAGCCATCCGATGGCAGAGAGAAAAGCGCCGGGCAGGCTGTCCTGAATCCGGTTGCGCCGGCTGGGGAGGAAGGTAAAAATGGCGGTAAAGAGGGAGGTCTGTAAAAACAGCAGAAGAAAAAAACGCAGGTCGATGATCCGCAGTACAAAAACAAGAAACCCGCTGCCGGAGTTTCTCAGAAACTCCAGCAGGCCGGTGCCGAACACATGGAGAATCAGTGTCAGCAGCAGCACCAGCAAAAAGCCGAAGGTGTAGAGGACACTGATGGCCCGGGTGTAGAAGTAGCCCCGGTTTTCCCGGACCCCGTAAATGGCGTTGAGGCCCGTCAGCAGCCCATAGATGCCCCGGCTGGCGGACCAGATGGCGGTCAGGGCGGAAAAACCCACCAAAACAGAGGAGGTGCTGCGGTACATTCCGTGAATCAGCACTTCCGCTTCCGGCAAAATGGCCTCCGGCAGGAACCCTTCCAGCAACGCCACCAGATCGGCGGCGTCATAACGGGTGTATCGGAGGATGCCCAGCAGCAGTACCAGGGTGGGGAAAACGGACAGAATCAGAAAGTAAGCCGTATTGGCGGCATGAACACCAATCCGCAGCTCCCCCACACCCCGCACAAACCGCACCGTCCTGCCGATAAGCCCACCTTTGGGAAACTCCATGGGCAATTCCTCCCCGCAATTGATTGCATTAGTATATGCAAAAAAACAGGAAGAATCACAGAGCGCGAAAAAGGGGCCGTCTCAAAATGAATGAGACGGCCCCTGAGATGAATATTTAGCCAGGGAACGGCCTGTGTGCCGTTCCTGATTGCGTATTTAAGAGACTTTCCCGGGAATGACACACAGGTCATTCCCTACATATGCATTTT
>JAZSLC010000161.1:0-5633 GCA_045535175.1 Faecousia sp.
GGTTCCTGACAATCCAACAGCAATTGATTTGGAGACACCCCCAGAATGCTGCACAGCTGCATCAAGGTATCTGCATCCGGCACCGATGCTCCCGATTCCCATTTCGAAACAGCCTGCCGGGTAATGTGCAGCTGCTCAGCAAGCTTATCCTGGGATAAACCGGCCTTTTTCCGAAGATTGATCAAGTTTTGAGAGAAGTTCATAATATCGTCCTTTCGCCGGGAGATTTCACTGAAAACGATACAACCAAATGCAGTTGCTTTCAACAACCAATCTGTTGCATTTCAGCAACGCACAGTTGCGCAGGCGCAAAACCCCTTGTGTTATCCATAATACCATATTCTGGAATCTGTGTAAAGATCCAGACGAAAAAGCAGGACGCTCCCCTGGGAGCGTCCCCTTTTGTTATTTGGTTCGGGTGACGGCCTGCCGGTCTGCAGGGGCTACCCGGGCCAGAACCCGGCTGATGGCTTCAAAGCCAATCCGGTCCGTAAGCACCGAAAGCTCCGAAGCAAAGTTGCGAACACCCAGCCGGGAATCAGCCTTGCACGTTTCCCGCAGCTGAACGATCTGACCCATGGCTTTGCACCAGTGGTCGGCCATGCCCACGCCGATCATCCGGTCAAACACGGCGGCATTCGTCTGCAAAAGCTCCCGGGCATCCCGGTTTGCGGCCCTTGCGAAGGCCTCCAGACCCTTCTTTTCGCCCCGGTCCAGATCCCTCCGGAGGGCAATTTCCCAGGGCTGCTCGCTCCCCCGGAAGCATTCGGTCTTCCGGGCCTCTTTCATAAAGGCATCGTAGCGCTGCTCGGGGGTCATGGCTCGATAGTGCTCCGTCAGTTCCAGGAGCCGCTGTCTGCTGCGTACCAGACAGTCCTCCCAGGCGATCTCTTCCTTCACCTGGTCAAAAAGCCGGTCCCGCTGCTTCACTCTGGCAAAGTAGATGGCTTTCTTCAGCTGGCCTCCGGCCTCAATGTAGTCATCCTCGATCATGGAGGCGAACACCCGAATCCGCTCGCCCATAATGCTGTAAAGAACCTCATCCTCGGCGCTGTAAAACATCCAGGTTTCCCCGGGAACGCCCTGGCGTCCTGCCCGGCCCCGAACCTGCTGCTCGGTGCGCAGGTCCTTGAAGCAGCAGCTGCCAATGACGCACAGGCCTCCCAGCTCCTCCAGTTCCTCCCGGCTGCGGCGCAGCTGGGCATGGAGGGTAGCCGCACGGCTCTGATACCGCTGGCGCAGCTTCCGGTGCTGTTCATCCTGGTCCAGAGGGCCGTAAATGGCATCGTCCAGCAGTTCCTCCGAATAGCCGGCCTCCAGAAGCTCCTGACGGGCCATCCACCAGGGATCGCCCCCCAGACGGATGTCCACGCCGCGGTTCACCATGGCGTTGGCCACCAGCACCGAGCCCTTCATACCGGCCCGGGCCAGCCGTTCCGCCTTTTCGCCGTCGTTGCGCACATCCAGCTTCTCGAAGGGCACTTCGGCCTGCCGCAGCGCCTCACACAGAAGATCCGCCTGGCCCACCTTTTCCGCCACGATCAGCACCGGGCGGCCGGTTTTATGAAGCTCCGCCACCAGTTCCCCGATGGCACGGTTTTTCGCCTCTTCATTTCCGAAGAACCAGGCCAAATGGTTCTCGCGCATCACGGGAATGTTGGGCGGAATGGTCCACACCTTCAGGCCGTAGAAGCTTTCAAAGAATTTGCGGTGCTCCGAGGCGGTGGCAGTGGTGCCGCAAACCAGCTGGAAGCCACCCAAAAATTCCCGCATAGTCGTGCGGTCAATGAGCTTGACCTGCTCAAAAATCCTGTTCCTGATGGGAACCCGCTCCCGCAGGCACACGGCCACCTCATATTCCGTCCGGACGCTCTTCAGGCCGCCGGTGAAGGGGTCCTCCTGCCACACCCGGCCATCCCGGATGAAATAGTCCACATTCGGGCGGTGATACACCAGGCCCAACAGGGCAAAGCCCACCTGCCACTGAACCTGCTGAATATCGGGGGTTCTCAGGATCTTGGCCAGGGCCTCAATGCGCTCCATGCCCACCTTGTCAAACTGGGGGAACCCGCTGCGGGGCAGGGAGCAGTGCTTCTCCCGGTGCATCCACAGGGCCAGGTCACAAATCCGGATGAAGGGATCCCGATTCAGATACCCCTCCCGGCGAACCATTGTAAATTCCCCGCAATGGAGCATCATGTCGTTGTCCGCTTCGTCCACAATGGCCACGCCCCAGATATCTTTCTCTCTCTGGAAGTTCTGGAAGGTGCGGCTGTTCATCTGCATCATACCCGCCGCCTTCATAGTGGCATAGCAAACGGTGCCCGGCGCAGGCAGTTCCTTGGAGGATTCCAGCATCAACTGCACCGGAATCCCCAGCTGCCGCAGAACACCGGCCATCCAGCGATAGTTGCGGCCGGTCAGGTAGGGGGATTCATCCAGAATCCACACGGTTTTCCCGAAGAGGCTGTAAAGGAATGCCGGCAGCAAAATGGTATAGGTTTTACCCTCGCCGTTGAGGATCTCCGCAATCTGGCCCTCTGCCATGACGGCACCGCCCAGATACTGGACATAGTGGTGCCGGTAGCCCAGCACCCGGAAGCCCGCCTCACTGACCAGCGCAAAGGCCTCGGCCATCAAGGCCTTGGCCGCAGCACCCATTTTTGCCCGGGTGCGCAGCTTTTCTGCACGTTCCAGCAGCTGCTGGTCCGTCAGACCGGACAGGTCATACTCCTGGGCCTTCTGGGCCATAGCGGCGTATTTGCCGGGGAGCTTTCTCCGGTCCTCCGGCAGGTAGGTGTCGTAGTAGCTTTGATAGGTTTCGTTGCCGTCACCGAACAGCTCCGGCACCTGTGGGGATTCCATGGCCCGGAGCACCGCCATCAGGTCCTGAAGCTCCGGCTCCTCCCTGCCCTGGACATAGAGGGGGGAAGCCTTCATCATCTGCAGCACTTCTCTGGCCTCCCGGAACCGGCCCCCCTTCAAAAGGGCATCCGTCACGTCCCGGCCGCAGCAAATCCAGTCCTCCACCCGGTCATCCCGCCCAAAACGGGCCAGGGTCCGCCGGGCATCGCTGAGGGTTTCCGCCCGAATCTGGGCGTCGATCCAGTCTCTCAGGTACTTGGACCGGCTCAGCTGGGCACCCGCAGGCACATCGGCACAGATTTCCGCAAAATGGTCCACGATGTACTCGAAATGCTCGAACATCTCATCGTCAAAGCGCATCAGCTTCCACAGCACGTCAATGGCCGTGATGCGCAGATAAAAACTATAGACCGGAAGAACCTGCTCCAAGGTTCCCGGAAACGCCAAGGTTTCCCGGATCAGGTCCAGAGCGCCGTAATAGAGCCCGGCCTCCTTATATTCCATCGCCATCTGGAAGGTCACATTGGCCAGAGCGCAATGGGCCTCCGTCAGGAGCATCTTGTTTTTGGTCACCGCCAGCCGCTCCATCAGCTGCTGCCGGCTCTGATGCATCCGGCTGGGGTTGCGCTCCACGCAGGCAGCCGTGACATCATAAATGCAGTTTTGCAGTACCCAGTCCCGGTTGGGATCCAGAATCCGCTTCAGGGCCGGCAAAATACCCATCCAAACCGTGGGCGTTTCCACCACCACCTGTCCTCTGCTGCCAAAGCCCTTGGGGATGAAGGATACCAGGAAGGGCTCCACCATGCTGCAGATGACTCCGTACAGCTGATAGAGTGCCGGGTTTTCCTTCTGCATTTTCCGGCCATCTTCCTCATAGCGCCGGCGAACCTGCCGGCAGAGGTCCTCCACCTCCCGAATGGTGGCGCTGCCCGGGCGAACCCTTCCCTCGCCCATACTGCAGCAGAATTCCATAAGCCGGGCCGCTTCCACAGCACCCACCTGCTCCAGGAATGCCAGCATCCGTTCCATGGCGCTCATCAGACGGCCGGGAGAATGATCCGTAAAATACCGCTTGTACATCCGGCAGACGGCATCGGCACAGCGCTCCACCAGCTTGGGGTGGGGTTGCTCCGCCAGGTAAGCCTTCCGGAGCAGAGCCTCGGTGTGGACCCACTTGCCGTCCTCGCTCAGGTTCAGCCACCGGTCCTCCGCCAGGTCCTGGATCATCTTCCGGTGGTCACCACTCAGATGGCACCGCCGGAGCAGGTCCAGAAATACTTCCGTTTCCAACGGTGGCTCCGCCAACAAGGCGGCCACCTGCAGCAGCTGCCGCTGGGCCGGTGTAAAGCTTTCCATTTGGAAGGCCACGCTCAGATGGTGGGCCACCCGGTCCTCCAGGTCCCCATCCCGGGCTCCTTCCAGGAACCGGGACAGTTCCCCCTTCTCCCGCCGCAGGGCCAGGGCCGTAATCTCAATGGTACGGGTGTGGCCTTCAATATCCTGCAAAAACCGGGCAACAGGCTCTTCTTCGGCAGCGCCGCAAATATGGCAGAAGAGTTCCCTCTGATGCTCCGGCTCCATGGCTCCCACATCCAGCACCGGGAACCAGGGTGCCCAATCCTCCGCCTTGTCCCGGCTGAGGATCACAAACTTACAGCCGGGATCCGTCCAAAACTGCCGCAGATGCTCCGTCACAGGGCCACACAGCACCTGGGGAACTACCACCAGGGTGTCTTTTCCCACCCGGTGCAGCAGTTCTCCCTTCCGGCGGCGCAGCCGCTCCGGCTCCAGATTCTGAAAGGCCTCGGGATTGATGTTGTCAAAGCTGATAAAGGAAATCACCTGGTCCAGGGAACCCCGGAATCCTTCCAGGAGGATCACTTCTTCATACCGCTTTTCTTCCAGCACCTTCCGGGCGTACTCCCGCATCAGACTTCTGCGGCCGTAACCGGGCAGGGGGCTGGTCAGAATCACGGTGTCACTTTGGGCCAGAGCCTGATCCAGTGCCGCCAGCTCCCGGTCCCGGCTGCCGGGCACAAAGTAGCCGGGCTTTCTCAGCCGCACGCCGGTGATCTTGGGCTCCAAAACGTCGTTGGGCCGCACCGGGTCACCGGCCCGGCGGCGCTCCAGCAGCATACCCACCCGGGTCACCAGGGCATCCAGGCCCTCCTCGGGAGCACCGTGGCGCTGCCGGTTCAGCCGGTTCACGTCGGGCACATTGTTCAGGTGGGTTTCCATCCGGGCTCCCATGGGGGCATCGGTCAGCCGGTAGACCACCATATTCAGTTTTCCCTGCTGGCTCAGTTCATGGGCTTTGGTCAGCTCGTTGTCCACATAGGAATCTTCCATGGTGGCATCGCTGATAATGATCACAAAGACCTCACAGGTGCCGATGGCCTCCAGGCACTCCGACACATTGGACAGGCAATCCTCGTCGGACTCCCAAACGGTAAAGCCCGCTTCCCGCAGGGCAAACACCGCCCGGTCCTTGAAATCCCGGTCCACACCCCGCCAACTGACAAATACATCCCGATCTTCCATGGCTGTACCTCCTTTTCTTTCTGCTTTTAGTATAAAAAAAGATGCCCCCGATTGCAACCCGGAAAAATGTTAATATGCATCATAAAAGGGGCCGTCTCAAAATGAATGAGACGGCCCCTGAGATGAATATTTAGCCAGGGAACGGCCTGTGTGCCGTTCCTGATTGCGTATTTAAGAGACTTTCCCGGGAATGACACACAGGTCATTCCCTACATATGCATTTT
>JAZSLC010000152.1:0-14289 GCA_045535175.1 Faecousia sp.
CACACGGTCGCAGAAGTTTCGGATGGAGGTGGGGGTATAGCCCCGGCGGCGCAGACCGCAGGGGGTGGGCATCCGGGGATCGTCCCAGCCGGACACATAGCCGTTTTCCACCAGAGCGCGGAGCTTGCGCTTGCTCAGCACGGTGTGGTCAATGCCCAGTCTTGCGAACTCGATCTGCCGGGGCGTATGGGGTACGGAAACGTTCTCCACGACCCAGTTGTACAGGGGGCGGTGGTTCTCAAATTCCAGGGAACACAGGCTGTGGGTAATGCCCTCCAGTGCGTCCTGGATGGGATGGGCAAAGTCATACATGGGGTAGATGCACCACTTGTCACCCTGGCGGTGATGGTGCATATGGCGGATCCGGTAAATGACCGGGTCGCGCATATTGAAATTGCCGGAAGCCAGGTCGATCTTGGCGCGGAGGGTGTAGCGGTTGTCTTCGAACTCACCGGCACGCATCCGGGAGAACAGGTCCAGGCTTTCCTCGATGGGACGGTCCCGGTAGGGGGAGATGGCGGGGGTGTTCAGGTCACCGCGGTACTCCTTGAACTGCTCAGGGGTCAGCTCGCAGACGTAGGCCAAACCCTTCTTGATCAGCTCCACGGCGTACTCGTAGTCCTTCTCAAAGTAGTCACTGCCGTAGAAGAAACGGTCGCCCCAGTCAAAGCCCAGCCAGCGGATGTCTTCCTGGATGGCGTGGACAAATTCCACGTCTTCCTTGGTGGGGTTGGTGTCGTCCATGCGCAGGTTACAAAGACCACCGAACTTTTCGGCAGTGCCGAAGTCGATGATCAGGGCCTTGCAGTGGCCGATGTGCAGGTAGCCGTTGGGCTCAGGGGGGAAACGGGTGTGAACCGTCTGACCGGCGAAGCGGCCGCCCTCAGCAATATCTTCTTCAATAAAAGCGTGAATGAAATTCTTGCTTTCGATGATTTCAGCCATATGGATAATCCTCTCTTATTATAAATCTTCTGGATATTATAACCGATTTCCTTTTGATTTGCAACTGTAAATCCGCTTTGGGGCGGCTTTTTGTGGGAAATGAAAGGATGGAATCCCACAGACGGTGGCCAATTATGAATTTTTGAAAAACATTTTGGAATTTTGGAGAATTTGTGGTTGTCAATTGGGCTGTCTTATATTAAAATAGGAAAGAATAGAGAGGAGTGATTGACTTGAACGAAGTCAAGTATAAGCGCGTTCTGCTGAAAGTCAGTGGCGAGGCGCTGGCCGGTGAAGCACGCCGGGGGTTGGATTTTTCCATCATCAATAATCTGTGCCGTTCCATTCAGGAATGTGTGCAGATGGGCGTCCAGATTGGCCTGGTCATCGGTGCCGGCAACTTCTGGCGTGGAGTGAAGGACGGCGCCGACAAAATGCAGCGGTCCCATGCTGATGCCATGGGTATGCTGGGCACCGTGATGAATGCCATCGCTGTGGCGGACGCTCTGGAAAAGCACGGCATCGATGCCAGAGTTCTCAGCGCCGTAGAGATGAACAAGTTTACCGAGTACTATACCCGGGATGTGGCCGAGCGTTATCTGCGTGAAGGCAAGGTGGTTCTGTTTGCGGCCGGAACCGGCAATCCTTACTTCTCCACCGATACCGGCGCTGTCCTGCGTGGTGTGGAGATCGAGGCGGATGCCATCCTGATGGCCAAAAACGTGGATGCCATCTACTCTGCCGATCCTGCCAAGGATCCCAATGCAGTTCGCTACACCCAGTTGACCTACAGCGAGGCCCTGGCCCGCAACCTGAAAGCCACCGACATTACCGCTATGGCCCTGGCTATGGACAACAACATGACCATGGTATGCTTTGGCTTGGACGAAGAAAACAGTATTGTACGTGTGATCCGTGGCGAAGCCATCGGTACTACCGTTCAGAATGAATTTTAAGGAGGATTATATAATGGCTGTTGATTTTAAGGAATATGGAAGAAGAATGGATAAGGCTCTGGATCATCTGGCAGAAGAGTTTGGTGCAGTTCGCGCCGGCCGTGCCAATGCCAAGGTTCTTGACCGCATTACCGTGGAATATTATGGACAGGAGACTCCTTTGAACGGCGTGGCATCCATCTCCTCTCCCGATGCCCGTACCCTGGTAATCTCCCCCTGGGACAGCAAGCTGCTGCGGCCCATCGAAAAAGCTATTCAGACCAGCGATATGGGCATCAATCCCCAGAATGATGGCCGTGTGATTCGTCTGGTGTTCCCCATGCTCACTGAGGAGCGGCGTAAGGAACTGGCCAAGCAGGTCAGAAAGTATGCCGAGGAAGCCAAGGTTGCCATGCGCAACATTCGCCGCGACGGTATGGACTACATCAAGAAGCTGAAGAAGAAGTCCGAGATCACCGAAGACGATCAGAAGAAGGCCGAAAAGGATCTGCAGGATCTGCTGGATAAGTACATCAAGAAGGTGGACGAAGCAACTGCAGCCAAGGAAAAGGAACTGATGGCGATCTGAACGCCTGTGCACATTGGGGGTGCTTGCACCCCCAATGTTATGCTATCATTATTGAAATGAGGTGCTGTGATGGCACTTATCGCCCAAGAAAAGAATACGCCCAGACATATTGCCATCATCATGGACGGCAATGGCCGATGGGCAAAGCAGCGGGGCTTGCCCCGGTCAGCGGGCCATGCCGCCGGTGCGGAAACCTTCCGGAAAATCGCCAACTACTGCCGTACCCTCGGGGTTGAGTATCTGACGGTTTATGCCTTCTCTACGGAAAACTGGAAGCGCTCTCAAGAGGAAATTGCCGGGATTATGAAGCTTCTGGGGACCTATCTGCGGGAAGCTCTGCAGGACATGGAGAAAAACCGGGTTCGGTTTCGTTTTTTTGGGGACCTAGCCAAGCTGAGTCCCGATTTGCAGAAGCTTTGCCGGGATGCAGAAAGCCGCAGCTGCGAGTATGATGTTCAGGTGAATTTCTGCCTGAATTACGGTGGCCGTGATGAGATCACCCGTGCCGCCAGACGTTTTGCCGAAGAGGTTGTGGCAGGGAAGTGCCTGCCCGAAGAACTGACGGAGCAGAAGCTTTCCTCTTACCTCTATTCTGCGGATGTTCCGGACCCGGAACTGATTATCCGCCCTTCCGGAGAACTGCGGATCAGTAACTTTCTTCTTTGGCAATCCGCTTATTCGGAATTTGTGTTTATGAATGTACTGTGGCCCGATTTTGGCCCTGAGGACCTGGACCGTGCCATTGAACAATACCATCAGAGAAATCGTCGATTTGGAGGGGTTTGATCTATGAAGACCCGTTTGCTCACTGCTGCGGTTGCGGTGCCGCTGCTGCTGGTTGTTTTGTTTGTACTTCCCACCTGGGTCCTTGCCTGGATCGTGGCTGTGTTTTCTGCCATTGCAGTTTATGAACTGCTGTATAGAACGGGGCTGGTGCGCCATGTTCGTCTGGTTGCATATTCTGCCGTGGCGGCGCTGCTGGTGCCTCTATTCGGCCATTATGGTGTAGACCATGCCTGGCGGGTTCTGGCTGTGCTTGTTTATGTGAGCCTTCTGTTTATGGAGATTCTTCTGTCCAGAGGCAAGCAGAAGTTCAGTAAGCTCGCGCTTTGCGCTGTGGCGGCTTTGGTGCTTCCTTATGCCTTTGCTGCGATTGTACGTATTCAGGATGGAGAGATGGGCCGCCATCTGGTCTTGCTTCCTTTTGTGCTGGCCTTTATTCCAGACAGCGGTGCCTATTTTGTGGGCATTAAGCATGGCAAAACCAAACTGGCTCCCTCCATTAGCCCCAACAAATCTCTGGAAGGTGCCATCAGCGGCGTGATGACCGGCATGATCGGCATGGTTGCCTATATGCTGGTGCTTCAGATCGGCTTCAAGCTGCAGATCAACTACCTGTTTGCGCTGATTTACGGCCTGGTTGGTTCTGCCGCAGCCATTTTTGGCGACCTGTGTTTCTCTGCCATCAAGCGTCAGACCGGCATCAAGGATTACGGCATCATTCTGCCCGGACACGGCGGTATTCTGGATCGTTTTGATTCCATGATGTTTGTGGCGCCCCTGGCAGAAGCGCTGCTCCTGCTGATCCCCGTGGTCAAGGTGTGATTCCATGGTTAAGTGTGTCAGCATTTTAGGCTCCACCGGCTCCATCGGCCGACAGAGTCTGGATATTGTGGAGCATCTCGGTGTGCAGGTTGGTGCCCTAACTGCCGGAACAAGTGTGGAACGTATGGCACAGCAGTGCCGGAAATATCGCCCTCAGTTGGCGGTTATGGCTTCCAGGGAGGCAGCCGATTCTTTGGCGGAGCTGATATCCGATCTTCCCATTCGCGTGTCCTGGGGCCCGGAGGGCCTCGTTGAAGCGGCCACCCTGGAAGATGCGGATTGTGTCATCACTGCGGTTGTGGGTATGGTTGGGCTGAAGCCAACCCTGGCTGCCATCCGTGCCGGAAAACGAATCGGCCTTGCCAATAAGGAGACATTGGTCTGTGCCGGCGAACTGGTGATGGAAGAGGCAAAGCGGTACAATGCCCAGATCATCCCCGTGGACTCGGAGCATTCTGCCATCTACCAGTGCCTTATGGGCAATCGCCATCCCAGCCAGGTGAAGCGGCTGATTCTGACCTGTTCCGGCGGACCCTTTTATGGAATGGACCCCGCTTCTTTGGGAAAAGTAACAAAGGCGGATGCCCTGAAGCACCCCAATTGGAAGATGGGTGCCAAGATCACCATCGACTGTGCCACCCTGATGAATAAGGGCCTGGAAGTGATTGAAGCCATGCGGCTGTATGAGCTTCCACTGGAACAGGTGGATGTGCTCATTCACCGCCAGAGTATTGTACACAGCATGGTGGAATTTGTGGACGGCGCGGTGATGGCCCAGATGGGCACCCCAGATATGCGCCTGCCCATTCAGCTGGCTTTTACCTATCCGGAGCGGATGCCCTGCGTGGCGGAACCTCTGGATCTGGTGACCTGCGGCCCGCTGACCTTTGCAGAGCCTGATTTGCAGGCTTTTCCCTGTTTGGCGCTGGCCAGGGAGTGTGCGAAAAAAGGCGGCAGCGCCTGCGCCGCCATGAATGGCGCCAACGAAGAGGCCGTGGCCATGTTCCTTCGGGACGAAATCGGTTTCTATGAGATCTATAACCGCGTTCGCGCTGCTGTGGATGCGGTGCCATTTGTCCGGAATCCTTCTTTGGAGGAGATTCTGGAAGCGGACCGGCTGGCAAGACTTGCGGTGAAAGGCCGGTAATCTTTAAGCGAGGAAATCTATGGCTGTTATTTTTGCATTTTTACTTTTTAGTCTCTTGATCTTTGTCCATGAACTGGGCCATTTTCTGGCTGCCAAGGCATCCGGCGTTCAGGTCAACGAATTTTCCATTTTTATGGGTCCTGCCATTTATAAGAAACAGGTGGGGGAGACATTGTATGCCATTCGCTGCATTCCCATCGGCGGTTACTGCGCCATGGAAGGCGAAGACGAGGGCAGTGATAATCCCCGTGCCTTTGGCAATGCCAAATGGTGGAAGCGGCTGATCATTCTGGTGGCCGGTTCCTTTATGAACTTTGTGGCGGGTCTGCTGATCCTTGTGCTGCTGTTCGCGCCTGCCCAGAACTTTATTTCCACCAGGATCGACTATGTGGAACCCGGCAGTTCTCTGGCGGAAGGAAATGGCCTGATGGCCGGGGACCGTCTCCTGGAAATTGACGGAGAGAAGATCTTTGTCCATTCCGACTTTACCATGATTCCTTATGCCAAGGGAACCGAAACCCACGACATTGTGGTGGAGCGTAACGGCCAGCGGGTGCTGCTGGAAGATGTGGTGATGGAACTGCGGGAGTTTACCGACCCCGATGGTACCAAATCCTCCCGGTACGGTCTTACCTTCGGCACGGAAGAAGCAACCCTTGGGACCAAACTCCGCTATTCCTGGAACGTGGCTATGAATTATGCCCGGTCCGTAAAACTCAGCATTGAGATGATCATCAACGGCAAAGCCGGATTTAAGGATCTCTCCGGCCCGGTGGGCATTGTGGATCAGATGTCTCAGACGGCGGCTGCATCGGAAACGGTGCTGGATGCCCTGCTGAATATGCTGAGCTTCGGCGCCCTGATTGCGGTGAATCTGGCAGTGATGAATCTGCTGCCCCTACCTGCCCTGGACGGTGGCAGAGTGGTGTGCCTGCTGCTGACCACCGTAGCGGAAGCCATTCTGGGCAGAAAGCTGAATCCCAAGTATGAAGGGTACCTTCATATGGCGGGTATGGTGCTGCTGCTTCTGCTGACGGCAGTGATTTTTTTCAAGGATATTATTTTCCTGTTCATTTAAGTGAGAAAGAGGTGATCCTATGACGAGACAGATTCTTGTGGGAGGCGTGCCCATTGGCGGCGGCGCTCCTGTGGCCATTCAGTCCATGCTCAATACCAAAACCACCGATGTGGAGGGCTGCCTTGCCCAGATCCGTGCCCTGAAGGCTGCCGGTTGTCAGATCGTCCGTCTGGCGGTCCCCAATATGGAAGCAGCCAGGGCCTTTGCGGAGATTTGCGCCTCTTCAGAGCTGCCTTTGGTGGCGGATATTCACTTTGATTACAAACTGGCCATTGCAGCTGCCGAAGGCGGTGCAGCCAAGATCCGCATCAACCCCGGTAACATCGGCGGTGAGGACCGGGTGGAGGCGGTGGTTGCGGTCTGTAAAGAGCGCCGGATCCCCATCCGGATCGGCGTGAATGGCGGCAGCCTGGACAAACGGCTTCTGGAGAAATACGGCCATCCCACCGCGGAAGCCCTGGTGGAAAGCGCTTTCGAGCATATTGCCCTTCTGGAGAAGTTTGGGTTCTATGATACCTGCGTTTCCATGAAATCCTCCACGGTCTCCACCATGGTGGCGGCAGCCCGGCTGTTCCGGGAAAAGTGTGATTACCCCCTGCACATTGGCGTCACGGAAACGGGGCCTGTGCGTATGGGACTTATGAAGTCTGCCATGGGCATCGGTGCGTTGCTGCTGGATGGCATCGGTGATACCATTCGGGTGAGCCTGACCGATGACCCTGTGGAAGAGGTTTTTGCGGCCAAGGACATTCTGAAAGCGGCGGGGCTGCGCAAAGAGGGCGTCAACATCATCTCCTGTCCCACCTGCGGCAGAACCAGGATCGATTTGATCGGTCTGGTGAACCGTGTGGATGAAGCCCTGAGAGACTGCCAAAAACCCATTACTGTGGCGGTGATGGGCTGCGTTGTCAACGGTCCCGGAGAAGCCCGGGAGGCAGATATCGGCATTGCCGGCGGCGATGGCTGGGGTATGCTCTTTGAGAAGGGAGAGCCTGTGGAAAAGCTTCCCTACGATCAGCTGCTCCCTGCGCTGCTGAAGAGAATTGAACAGTTTTGAGGATTAAATATGCGGGAAACCATATACTTTTTTGATATGTTTTCTGACTATCAGCCGCCTGAAGAGCTGCAAAGCTTTCTTTCTCAGGCGGTTGTAGTCTCTGCGGACATCGACCCCTCTGCCCGTTTGGTGGATGTGTTTGTGGAGTCCGACAATTACATACCCCAGCGCATTTTGTTCCTGACAGAACTGGAACTTTGCAAGCTGTATGGTCTGAAAGACCTTCGGATCATGGCCAAACACCCGGCCGGGCAGCTTCACAGCGTGGAGCCGGAAGAACTGATGGCCATTTTTGTGGATCACAATTCCATGAACCGGGCCAGCCTGGCAGGCGCCAGCTGGGAATGGGAAGGGGAGAACCTGACCATCCACCTTGCGGCCAACGGCAAAGCGGAGCTGGATGAGTGTCTCGAGAAAGTGCGCAGACACCTGAAAAGCCGCTTTGATGTGGATGTACAGATCGAGGTCATTGCCGGCAATACCCTCCAGGGTGAGGAACTCTTTGAGTACACGGAAAAAATGCGCCTGGAGATGATGGAAAATCTGCCCAGAGGCGCCGTGGTGGAAAAGGCTGCCGCTGCGCCCAAGCCGGAGGCCATTTACGGAAAACCCTTTAAGGGAACGCCGGTCTCCATGAAGGATATTCAGGAGAACATGGGAACGGTCATTGTGGAAGGCCGCGTGTTCGCGGTGGAGCATAAGGAGCTTCCCAAAAACAGCGCCATCGTCATCGGCTTTGACATGACCGACCATACCGGCTCCGTTCGGATCAGCAAGTACATGAAGGCTGCGGAGGCCAAGCCCATTTTGGATGCCATTAAAGAAGGCGTTGTGGTCAGAGTCCAGGGCAAAATGCAGATGGACAATTACGCCAACGAGTGGGTGCTGCGGCCCTATTCCATTATAGAAGGGTCCCTGCCCAAGCGCAAAGACACTGCCGAGGGCATGAAGCGCGTGGAGCTGCACCTGCATACGGTGATGAGCAAAATGGACGCCACCACCGGCACAAAGGCGGCCATCAAACAGGCGGCTGCATGGGGTCACAGGGCCATCGCCATCACGGATCACGGTGCCTGTTCTTCCTTCCCGGATGCGCTGCATACCATCGAAGACTGGAAGGGCGCACCTTTGGTAGCCGGAACCAAGGAACCCATCAAGGTGCTTTATGGCTGCGAGGGTTACTACGTCAATGACGTGGATGACCGTATGGTGGTCATCGGCGATGGGGACATGGCCTTTGACCAGGAGTATGTGGCCTTTGACCTGGAAACCACCGGTCTTTCTCCCGAAAACGACCGGATTATCGAGATCGGTGCCGTCATTCTAAAAGAAGGCAAGGAGGTCTCCCGGTTCCAGACCTTTGTGGACCCGGGCCAGAAACTGAGCCAGACGGTTGTGGACCTGACAGGCATTACCGATGAAATGCTCCAGGGTGCCCCTCCCATTGAGGAAGTGCTGCCCAAATTCCTGGACTTTGTGGGGGACCGGATTCTGGTGGCCCATAATGCCCGGTTTGATACAGGCTTTGTGCGCAATGCCTGCCGCCGTCTGGGCTATGAATACAAGTATACGGCTGCAGATACTCTGACCCTTTCCCAGCAGCTTATGCCTCACATGAACCGGTTCAAGCTGGACTTGGTGGCAAAGGCTCTGTGCCTGCCCGGTTTCAAGCACCACCGGGCTGCGGACGATGCAAATATCTGCGGCCTGATTATGGCGAAGTTCCTGAAAATGCTTCAGGAGCGGGGCTTCCGTACCATTCAGGAAGCCAACCGAGCCTTGATGAAGGAAAAGTCCAAGGGTGCCATCTTCTCCCGGAAGCCCCAGCATATTATTCTTCTGGCCAAGAACCAGATGGGCTTGCGGAACCTCTACCATCTGCTGTCCAACGCCAATCTGGAGTACTTCCGCAAGGTGCCCAGAATCCCCAAGTCCGATCTGATGGAACTGCGGGAGGGCATCATCATCGGCTCTGCCTGTGAGAACAACGAGCTCTTCCAGGCTGTGATTGCGGGCAAGAGCGACGATGAACTGAAGCGGATTGCTTCTTTCTATGATTATCTGGAGATTCAGCCCCTGTCCAACAACCGCTTTATGCTGGCCAAGGGCATTGCCAAGAGCGAAGAACAGCTGCGGGACTTTAACCGGACCATAGTCCGGATCGGTGAGGAGCTGGGGAAGCCTGTGGTTGCCACCGGCGACGTCCATTTCCTGAATCCAGAGGATGAGATTTTCCGGCACATTCTGCTCTTTACCCAGGGCTTTGATGATTGCGACAAGGAAAACCCTCTGTATTTCCGAACCACCGATGAAATGCTCCGGGAGTTCTCTTACCTGGGTGAAGAAAAGGCTTACGAGGTGGTGGTGACCAATACCAACCTGATTGCCGATATGTGCGATCTGGTGCGGCCGGTGCCCCATAATCTGTTTGCTCCTGCCATTGAAAACTCGGTGGAGGACCTGAAGAGCCTGGTCTACGGCAAACTCCACCGGCTCTATGGCGAGAATCCCCCGGAGCTGATGGCCAGGCGCGTGCAGACGGAGCTGAACGATATTATCACCTGTCACTATGACGTGATTTATATGTCCGCCCAGCGACTGGTCCAGAATTCTCTGGAACACGGCTATCTGGTGGGCTCCCGTGGATCCGTTGGATCCTCCATTGTGGCGTACCTTTCGGGCATCACGGAAGTGAATTCCTTCCCGCCCCATTACCGTTGCCCCAATCCGGAGTGTAAGTATACCACCTTCGACATTCCCGAGGGCTACCAGTGCGGCGCGGACCTGCCGGATGCGGTTTGCCCCCGGTGCGGCAGTAAGTTTGAAAAGGACGGCTTTAACATCCCCTTCGAAACCTTCCTGGGCTTCGGCGGCGATAAGGTCCCCGATATTGACCTGAACTTCTCCGGCGAATACCAGTCCAGAGCCCACGCCTACTGCGTGGAGATGTTCGGTAAGTCCCACGTGTTCCGCGCCGGTACCGTTGGTACCGTAGCGGACAAGACGGCCCTGGGCTACGCCAAAAAGTATCTTTCGGTGCATGGCCTGACACCCGGCAGGGCGGAAGAAAACCGCCTGGCGGCGGGCTGTGTGGGTGTGCGGCGCACCACCGGTCAGCACCCCGGCGGTCTGGTGGTTATTCCTCAGGAAAACGAGATTTGGGACTTCTGTCCGGTGCAGCACCCTGCGGACGACCCGGAATCCGACCAGATCACCACCCACTTTGAATATCACTCCATGGAAGAGAACCTTCTGAAGCTGGATATGCTGGGCCACGATGACCCCACCATGATCCGCATGATGGAGGATATGACCGGGGTGGATGCCAAGACCATTCCCCTGGATGACAAGAAGACCATGTCCATCTTTACCTCTTCCAAGGTACTGGGCTATGAGGATGACCCCATTCTGGGTCCCACATGCGCAGTGGCGGTGCCGGAGTTCAATACCCGCTTACCCGCGGAGTGCTCCTGGACACCAAACCCGAAAAGTTCGACTTCCTGGTTCGTATTTCCGGCTACACCCACGGTACCGACGTGTGGCTGGGCAATGCAAAGGATCTGATCGTTTCCGGCAAAGCCTCTGTGGACCAGACCATCGGCTGTCGTGACGATATTATGATCTACCTGATCTCCTGCGGCCTGCCGGAAAAACGGGCCTTTAAGATCATGGAGTCCGTTCGTAAGGGCAGGGGACTTCCTGAAGGAGCGGAGCAGGAAATGGTAGCTGCCGGCGTGCCGGATTGGTACATCGGTTCCTGTAAGAAGATCAAGTATCTGTTCCCCAAGGCCCACGCGGTGGCCTATGTTATGATGGCCTTCCGGATTGCCTGGTTTAAGGTCTATCATCCTCTGGCGTTCTACGCGGCCTATTTCTACCGCCGCAGCCAGAAGGGCGGCTTTGATGCGGTGCTGATGACCTGCGGTCTGGAACAGGTGAAGGAGAACATCAAAAACATCGACGACGATGAGGAAGCCACCGACAAGGACGAAGGTCTGCTGACCACCCTGGAAGTGGTTTATGAGTTCTACCTGCGGGGCTTTGACTTCCTGCCCATCGATATCTATAAGAGCCACGCCACCAAGTTCCTCATTGAGGACGGCAAACTGCGGCCGCCCTTTGTGGCCATTCCCGGTTTGGGTGAAAATGCAGCCAAGGATATCATGGAAGGCCGGGAAGGGAAGACCTTCATTTCCATTGAGGACTTTTCTGCCGCCTGCCCCAAGGCTTCCAAGACCCACATCCAGATGCTCAAAGATGCAGGGGCGTACGGAAACCTGCCGGATACCAGTCAGGTCAGCCTGTTCTGACGGATTCTCAATTTCCTTGACAATGGGTTGGGGATATGCGATAATAAGCATACAAATAATTCCAGATAAGGAGGTGCCGGAGATGGTTCATTTGAGTGATACCAAAGTCCCCGGCCGTGCTGCGCGCAACCTTCTTACTTAAAGCGCATAACCTAAGAAAGCACACAAACCGGGGAGAAATCTCACCGATTTGTGTGCTTTTTTGTTGTAATTCCGAAGACACTCGTATCCCTTTTCAGGTACTTCCCTAACCGTCAGTAAAATTTTTGAAATAAGTGTCCTAAATTGCCCTCTTCGTTCGTTACTAAGGATAACAGAGGAAGGCAGTGATTGACAGGCGCTGTATAAGAAAGATAATCATCACCTGTCTTCTCTGTGTGGATTGATTTTGGAGGGATAAACATGGCAATTGAATATGAAATGTCCATTGGGATGCTGTTTCGAAAGAAGATCTCTTACAGTGATCAGCTAAAAGTTGCCCAAAAACAAGCAAAGATTGGCGTAAAAGTACTACCACCCGAAGACCGGCCCATGACTTTGGGTGATTTGTGAGGTGCCAAAATGAAAAAGCATTGTTATTTTCGTGTTCTATTTTGGGTTCTTTTGGTTTGTTTTGTGCTAAATATTGTGACATTTGTGATTTCAACAACAATACCTTTTTCTCTGTGGGGGAAATCTGGAAAAGGAATACCCTTCTATTTTTATGATCCAAAACAGCATTGGAGTCAGATAACTGATATCGCAGTATGCGGGGATTACCTATACTTATTGTATGATACGAAGAGTATTGTGCAGTGTTACGATACAGATGGCAATTATCAATGTTCCTACAGATTTGCCTTTCCTCAAAATGGAACAACCGAACTGTTAACTGTTGGCGGGAATCTATATGTAAAAAGTAGCGATCAAGATTTGTATGAATTCTCTGGCTTGAGCTTTGTGCGATACTATAATCGAAAGACTAACAAGTCGGAAATAGAACATATTCGAAATAATGCAAAGCTGGAAGAATCCAAAGGGAGCAGTAACAATGGCCAGTACGAACTCCGGGGCGTTTCGGTTTGGTTTGTAAACGAGGACGGCATAGCCGAAATGATTGTACACCGAAGTGCTTTGCTTGGTTTGTTCCAGGCTAGGAGGACAATTGTTTTTCACGTTTTACTTCTTCCAATTGTTTGTTTTCTGTATAAAAAATATATGGTTTAGCGGTAACAAGACCGGCCCATGTCTTACAATAACTCGAGTTATTAACTGACTCACGGGGAGGGGTCTAATAATTATGAAACGATTTCGGACTCAATATTCCGAAAACAGCATTACATATTGGCCATCTTATGAGGCCGGAGTAATTGGAATAATCTTTCTTGTTGTGCTGGGTACTTTGTTTGTGACAACGGCTATATGGACACTGTTAGATAACCCTTCAAAGAAGGACAGGGGACGGTTCTCTGTCTTGGAAAGTCAGAATGAGAACCAAAGAGAACGAAGTATAAAAAGATACACGATAGAGGTGTATCCATTCGGCAAATCAGTGGATTGAAAGGTATTCGTAATAGGAGTGATCGAAAATGTATGAAGTAAATTGTAGAAACAGAACAAAGACAGAGAACCGTCCCCTGTCTTTGGGGGGGTAGCCTAATGGGACATATTGAAAAACTGAGGTCTACTACCTGGATATTGGGAACTGGTATTTTGTATGCAACAACTACATGCTATGTCATTTTCCTTACCGAGTTGAATTACGGTGCCGGAATAACAAGTATGGTATTTGCATATTTACTTCCGTCTGTTGTTACAGATCTCAGGAAAGAGCTTCGCGGTACGATCGGCTGTATATCTTGGTGGGCTATCGCATTATGCGTCACAATTCTTTTTTCCAAGTTGAATCTTATGCTGCTAACCTCGTGTTTTCTCATTTCCGCATCCGTAAGCGCTTTGACATTCCAAATACATAATAAAGCAGTGCGAACAGGTCTGAATTTGCGGAAGAATAAAGGGAAAATAAGAGTTAGTAACTCAGCAGTTGTTATTGCATTTTATTTTGCTGTTGTTTCCCTGTTATTTTCAATTGCATGGTACATAGCGGGTGGTGCAGAACTATTAGTGGTTATTTTGACCGGCCAATCTTTCACTGGTTGGTATTATATATTCTATTACTGGAATTGGTCTATTGTAATAGATGGAAATGACTTCGCGATCACTCGGTTTTTTCGGAAACGAAGCTATGCTAGTGATGACATTTGTATAATTAGGAAAATGCCGTTTGGTTATTACTTAGCATTTAATAAAAAGAAACATGTTCTTTTTTGTTTCACAATGAGAATGGAACATGCATCAGAATTATGGATGATAATTCGAACTAAATTGACGAGAAGTAAGGACAGGGGACGGTTTGCGTGAACCCTAAAGAAAAGTTGCAATAAAAAGGCGCAATAAGGGCAGGACATGGGACGGTTCTCTGTCTTGGAAAGTCAGAATGAGAGCCAAAGAGAACGAAGTATAAAAAGATACACGATAGAGGTGTATCCATTCGGCAAATCAGTAGATTGACAGGTATTCGTAAAGGAGTGGTCGAAAAATGCCTGAAGTAAATTGTAGAAACAGAACAAAGACAGAGAACCGT
>JAZSLC010000005.1:0-14645 GCA_045535175.1 Faecousia sp.
GTCCGCCGGGCAGCCCCGGCGGCACCTCTATTTTCTTCCCCCCTGGGGAAGAAAATGCAAACGATCCCGTACGGGTCACCAAAAATAGAACACACACCATTCGGTGTGTGTTCTTTTTTATTCAGTACGGGAATCGAACAACCAAAAACTGTCCGGGCACCAAAGACACACACCATCCGATGTGTGTCTTATACTATCCCCACGATTATTTCATTAACTCGTCCGTCAGGCGGAGGATTTCCGGGGCAATCCGGGCTCGCTGCTTTTTCAGGACCCGGTTATAGACCGGATAAGCCAGCGCCACCAAAACCATGCCCACGATGCCGATCACAACCCCCAGCAGCATGGCCAGGTCCTTTTGTGCGCCCAGCAGAGTCCCAAGCTCCGTCATGGCAAAGCTCATACCGGTACCCATAATCAGCGCCCCGATGACACCGATCACAATTGCCCAAGCCTGGGCCTTTTGGGTGGCAGAGTGGTGGAGCTTTCGCAGCTGCTCCAGCTTATCCCCCTCTTTGGGCAGGTATTTCTTGCGAATATTCTGGATCTCCTGCTGCTGGGCAGCGGAATAGGTATAACTGAAACCTTCTTTATGTTCCATCTTTCTCTCTCCTGATTTCTTTGGTAGCTTTCACAATCAGAATCACGCAGAACGTCACAACGGTCACGCTGATTCCCGCACCGGTAAGAATGATAAAAATATGCTGATGCTCCACGGCCATATCCGCGCCAAACTGAGCAAACATGGCTGTTTCCAGGTTCAGCATGGATACCAGCGCTGCAGACAGGCTGACGATTTTTGCCGTGGACATAATGGGACTCCCCCACGCCCGGTAGCGGATAAGCTCGATGATGGCGTGAATGGCAGAGTAGAAGGTGTAAAGGGCCATCACATAGATCATAATGCCGGGGTAGTCATAGCCCCGGTTCTGATACAGGATCATCAGCACCGCCCCGCTGAGGGACAAATTGATCAGCAGCAGAATGCAGCCGCAGGTCCGGGCCCGCTTCCACTCCCGGAGGATCTCCAGGCCATCCACACGGACATAGCGAACCAGCAAAAACCGCATCAGCGCCATGATCACATAGTACACCGCCAGCACCACGAACCACCAGCTGCGGATCAAATACCAGGACCACAGATTGGTCAGCACATACAGCAAATTGATCCCCAAAGACAGGTAAAGGGAGACTTTAGCCCGGAATTTCCGGTCCGTCATGTAGCGGTTCCCCAGGGGATTGTCGTAAATCCTTTTCTTAATGACCCCATACTGCCCCGGCAGCACCATCACCAGGAAAACCGTGACGACGCTCAGGGTGTAAAAGGCCAGCACATATATCAAATATGCCGCAATTGTCTGTTCCCAGCCCTTCAGGAACACCGTCACCAGGGCTGCAGCGCTGATGACCGACAGAATCAGCATCAGCCAAATTGGGGGAAACAGTAGTTTCTTTCCGATCTCTTTCCAGTCCATATTACCTCTTCAGCCGTACGGTGAAGGTACTGCCCTCCCCGTAAACACTTTGCACACCGATTTCTCCATTCAGGATGTCCATCACCCGCTTCACCAGAGCCAGGCCCAGGCCGTTGCCCTGGGTGGCGTGGGAGGTGTCCCCCTGATAGAACTTTTCGAAAATGTGGATTCCGGTTTCGTTCTTCATGCCGCAGCCGGTATCCCGGACGGATACCACCACATATTCCCCCTCGGTTTTCAGGGAAACCGCCACAGTACCTCCCTCCGGGGTGAATTTCACCGCATTGGAAATGAGATTGCTCCACACCAGGCCCAAAAGTTCCCCGTCAGAGCGAATCCGAACTTCATCTTCAATGTCAGTTTCAATGTTCAAGTTCTTGCTTTCCCAAGCATCCTCAAACTGCAGCAGGCTTTCACACAGCTGGGCACTCAGGTCATACTCCTGAGCCTGGGGGAAAATCTGCTGGTTTTCCAGCTTGTTCAGCTTCAGAATGTTGGTAATCAGCTGAGCCAGCCGCCGGGCCGCCTCCGAAATGGCCTTGGCGTACTGGTTTTTCTCCTCTTCCGTCAGGCCGGGCCGCTGGAGCATGGTGGCGTAATTGCCCATCACCGCCAGGGGCGTTTTCAGTTCGTGGGACACATTGGCAATAAAATCCGTTCGCAGAGTCTCCGTGCCGGAAAGTTCCTGGGCCATTTTGTTGATGGCAGCCCCGATCTGGTTAAAGCCTTCGGTGCCGGCGCCATGAATGGGCGGAACCCGGGCAGAAAAGTCCCCCTGCATGATCTTCTCAGCCGCCTCCGTAATCTGCCGGACGGGCCGGTCCACGGTGATCTTGCGGCGAATGTAGTCTACGGTTCCAAAAAGGAATGTGATCAGCAGCACATTACCGAAGGTCAGCTTGGCCGCCACTGCGATATTCTCTGCATCGAAGGCAATGCCCATGGAGCGGCTTAGGACCGTCAGAAACAGCATCATGCAGCAGCTTACCGCAAACCCAACGGTCAAAAAGAAGATCACGTAGTTGTTGACGGTTTTCAAAACCTGCCGGGTAGTCAGCTTTTTCATTTGATCACCGCCTTGTAGCCCAAGCCGTGAACGGTTTTGATCTCAAAGTCTTCGCAATTCGACAGCTTGCTGCGCAGCTTGGTCATATACACATCCACCGCTCTGGGAGCCGTATCCGTATCCGCGTCCCAGAATTCATCCATCAGCTGCTGGCGGGTGAAGGTCTTTTTGGGGTAAGAAAGGAGCTTATAGAGGATGTTAAATTCCCGGTTGGTCAGGGGAATCTCTTCCTCCCCCAGCATGGCAATATGCTCGTCCATGTCCATGGAAAAGCTGCCCACCTCCAGTTTCCGGGAGCTGGCGATTTTCGCCCGGCGCAGCAGCGCACCGATCCGCAAAAACAGCTCGTCCAGGTCAATGGGCTTGACCATATAATCGTCCACGCCGATCCGGTAGCCCCGCTGTTTGGAAGCAAAATCATCCCGGGCAGTCATAAACAGAATCGGAATATTCTCATTGAGGCTGCGGACGGTCTTTGCAAATTCAAACCCGTCGATGCCGGGCATCATAATGTCCGATACGATCAAATCAAACATAGCGCCATACATAGCATCGTAGGCGCTGTTTGCATCCAGGCAGCCGGTGGCCCGATAACCGCTGGCGTTGAGAAAGGCACAAACCGTGCGGTTCAGGTCCTTATCGTCTTCCACAACCAAAATCTGAAACATGGCGATCCCTCCGAAATTGATTCCTTCTGATTATACATCATAGCACCCAAATGTTAAAGTTTTGTTTGCGTTTTACGGAAAAAGTGCAGCCCCAAAGGACTGCACTTGGATTATTCCCGCATGAGTTTCTCGCTGAGGGCAAGGATCTCAGGAGCGAACTTTTTCTTGCGGCTGCTGAGGATCTTCTTGTAGATGGGATAAGTGGTCAGGGCCATGGCCATGCCCACAATGCCAATGACGATGCCGGGAACCATGGTGCTTGCCAGGCCGAGCATGGCACCGATCTCGGTCATCACCAGGCTCATGCCGGCACCCATAACGATGGCCCCCAGAGAGCCGTAAGTATAGGCGAATACATTTGCAGGGCGTTTCACCTTGGCGTCCAGCGCCTTCAGGGCGTCCAGCTCAGTGTGCTGCTTTTCCGTGTACTGGGTGCGGATCTTCTGCACCGAAAACTGCTGATCATTGCTTGTCATATTCATTACCTCATTTCTGAATTCTGTGAGTGCATAATGCCCCACTTGATTTTTGAAAAATCCTTTATTTCCTGCCCTTTCGGGATAGTCTGGCCTTAGCTTCCTCCACCGTTTCCCCTTCCCGGGCAAACAGCAGCCGGACACATTTGTCAACCACCTTGCCGAAGCCGGTCACAACGCCGTTTTCGATCTTCTTATAGCCGCCCACCACGCCGTCTTCAATCTTCTTGTAGCCGCCCACAACTCTTTCGGCAATTCTTTCGCCTGCTTTTACAATTCCAGACATCTGATTGAACTCCTTTTCTTTGATTGATGCGCATATTCTAATCAAAGGATTTTTTCAAAAATTTTCTGAAATGTTTGAGAAATATTAATATGTAGAAACCGCCCGGAATATTTCCGGGCGGTTCACCTATTATTCCACTGTAAAATCGGTCCACTGGATTTTGTTCAGGACTACCACATCATCGGGTTTTGTCATTCCCAGCTTTTCATAGAAGCCGTATGCATTTTCATTGAAGCAGGTATACATGATGATGTTTTCTTCGCCGCCGGCCAGCCGGTGCAGTTCTTTGACCAGCGCAGTACCAATCCCCTGACCGACACATTCCCGTACCACACCCAGGTCGGTGATAAAAAGCCAGTACGCAAAATCTGTGATACCGAAGCAGACACCCACAATGGCCCCTTCATCATTTCTCGCCACAAGGCTGATGGAAGCACGGTTTACCAGGGTGCCGATGCGCTCCCGGAACCGCTCTTTGGGGTACTGGGACCCCAGATCGGTGCGTTTCAGAAATGCAATGTACTCTTCGGCCGTCAGCCGTTCTTCTTTGATCGTATAATGCATATTCAAATCCTCTTTTCAATGACACGGTATACTTTCTCGGACCAGTCCCAGATATCTTTGCAATCGTTTTCTACATAGAACACCCGGTCTGCCAGTGTTTCCGGAACGATGGGCTCGACTGTTTCCCGCAGTGCCTCCGGAACAACCATGGAATACAGCCAGTCCTTCAGCACGATTTCGTCCTTTATCTTCATGGGCAAAACGCCGTCGAAGGTACAGCCGGGGTGCTTAACCAGATCCTCATAGCGGAAGTAAAACCGAACACCGGGAGTGAAATCCCTGCTCAGATCCTGTTCATTGGGGAATCGCCCTAATTTTCGCTCCATCACCAGCCGGTCCCCCACCTGACAGTTGCCCCAGGAGAGCATGATGTCAGCCCCCCCTTCTAGGTTAGTTTGTTACCGCAAATCCACCGTGAAAATAGACCATGTGGGCCTAAATTCATAAAAACAAAATCCAAATCAGCTTGCTTACAATATGGAACAATACATGGCTGATCATGGCATACACAATGCCGTATTTTCGGTACAGCCAACCAAAAACCAGGCCGAAGCCTCCGTTCAGCAGGAAGCAGCGCAGCAAAAGCAGCGGCGTCAGTACTCCGAAAATGGCAACCGTTGCCGGCAGGTGTCCCGCAGCAAATAAAACGGCGGCAATCACATTCGCTCCAACGAATACCCAAGCCGGAATGTCCTCCCGGGCGCATTTTCTGCAAAAGACCCTCCAAAGGAGCCAGGCAATCAGCGACATGAAGAACAGCCGCATCAGCACCTCTTCTATGATGCCGCCGTATAGGACCGAGGCCAATACCCCGCTGACGGTCAAACCGGCAGCGTTTGCTTCCCGGATGCCGTCGATCATGCTGCCAAAGACCCAGTGGTCCAGGCTGAAGACGATGCCACCAATCACAGATACGGCAAAGGTCACCCCGAGACGCTTCTTTTCAAGCTTGACAGGCTTCCAAAGGCCCACTTTTTCCGCCAGAAGAAAGCCAAAAAAGCCGCAAAACAGGGCATAGCCCACGGTCTGCACCGCCCCAACCACGATCAGCACATCGGTGCTTCCTACTTGGGTGAGAACCTCTGCGATCATCTCATCAGAAAGGGTGTCCAACTGATAGAATCCCACAAAAATACCGGCCACGATGGCAATCGGCAGCAGGCACAGGGCAAACAGGAGGGGCTTTTTGAATTTACCCATGGTCCGTCCCTCTCTGATCATCATAGACTTCCACACACAGGCCCTTATGACCACACTTGGGGCAAGTCAGGCGGCGCATCTTGGGTGTATGGTAGGCCCAGAACATCTCCTTGAAGGACGGCTTGAAGACTTCGTGACATTCGGGGCAGATATAGGCTGCATGGCGGTAATAGTAAACCGATGCGGCAATTCCCCAAGAGATTGCCACGCAGGCCCAAACCACGAACAGCCACCAAAACCCCCGGGTGATCCAAAGGATGATGGATGCCCACTGCAGTGCCGTTACGGGGATCCCCGTAAGGATCATCACCCAACGCATTTTTATCAGTTGATTCTTTTGCTTCATAATGTGTGCTATATCCCCGATGGTTTCAACGGAGAAACCGGGAAGCTCTTTCAGTTCCCGTTTAATGGTCTCAACGATCCTCAGTTTCTTCTGCCCCTGGGCAATCTCCTCCCGCAGTTCCTGTTCCTGCTGATCCAGCAGGATGGAAATAACCTTTTCGGGGTGTTCCTCGGCAAAGAGTTCCCCGATTCTGTTGATGGGCACTCCGGCCTCCCGCAGGAAGCAGATGATCCGCATCCGTTTCAGATCGTCCTCGGAATACAGCCTGCGGCCCCCCTCGGACAGCTGGCTGGGCACCAGAATATTTCTGGAATCGTAATACTGGACCGTTCTGACGGACACGCCGCAGAGCTTGGCGATTTCTCCCGTTGTATATTTGGACATAGCATTCACCTCCTTACGCCGCCCATTCTACATCATGACGCGGCGTAACAAGCAAGCCCTTACCCAGGGGGATTTTAGAAAATTTCTTCAAAACACGCCGGCGAAACCTCATAATCCCCATCTATCAGGATATATTCACAGCCCTTTTCCCGGCATAGCCGGAGATTTTCCTCATTTTCCGCAATCAGGTCCTCCTTGCTGAGGCCGCTGTCATCCAGCCGCTGTTCGATGATGCTGCCGTAGTTTCTGATGTCCTCAAAACGGTTTTCGATATAGTCCCGGGACAGAATCAGGCAACGGTAGCAAATGTGGGCAAGGTACTCCGGCCCAAAGTCTTTTTTCCAGTCAAAGGGAATGTAGCAGCCCTCCACGATCAGGTTCTGCCGATTTTCAATGGCGGTTTTGTTCATCTCCCGGAGGATGGGCCAGAGGTAGCCCGTCAACTTGTCATCGTCCATGGGGGTCAGGTGGGTATTGCCGCTGCGGATCAGACCCATTTTCAGATGGTCGATGGACAAGTAGGGAAAATGATATTTTTCCAGCAATCGCTGGGCAAGGAGCGTTTTCCCGGTGTGGGATGCCCCGGCAATCAGGATAATCATTTCTTCTACTCCTTCCATTACATGAATTCTTTGATATCTATTTTTGATCATTATACCATAGCCGCCCAATGATTGCAAAGCTTGAGCCGGGAAGAATCCCGGCTCTTGGGTCAGAGTTCACCCAGTTTCTCAAATTGTTCCATCAACCAAAGGGTCATGCGCTTGTTGGTTTCAAAGAGCTCTGCATACTGCTCCTGCTCCGCAAACCAGGCCACACAGACGAACTGATTGGCAAGGATCACATAGGGGATCGCCCTGCGTTCCTCCGGCATCAGATGGGCCACGCTGTCATAGCCCAGGAGAATGTCCCGGTAGATTTCCAGCCAGCGGTCATTGTCGGCTCCAAAGGTTTCCGACAGCACCGCTGTGGCGGCGTAGCAGGGATCATAGATCCGCACATTCCGCTCTGCCAGATCAAAGTCGATGAAGCCCCACCGGTCCTCTGCGCAGATGATGTTGCCGGGGTTGGGGTCCCGGTGGATGATCTGCCGGGGCAGCTTGGGATAGAGGCTTTCAAAGGTTTCCAGATACCCTTTGCAGAAGGCATCGGACAGACGAAGGGTCTCTTTTGCCCTGGGGAGGGCCCAGTTGCGAACCGTGGTCAGAAGGTCCGCCTCGCTGACGCAATCTTCGATGGTGGCCAGAGCCAGGTGCAGCTGGCCGATGATCTCGCCCACGAAGCGCCCATCCCCTGCCCCAAAGGCGTTAGGGGTCATCTGGGAACCCGGCAGGCGGCGGGTCAGGTAGAAATACACTTCCCCCTCCTGAATATACGCTTCCCCGTGGGCTGTGGGCACCGGAACTGCGGCCAACAGGCCAACGTTTTGGAGCGCCCTGGAAACTTCCATGTGCTTTTTCAGCTTGCCCAGGTTGGCGGTGTGTTTCAGGACATAGTCTTTTCCAACATATAGGGCGCTGTGATTCTGATTCCCGGTGCCCTCATAGTAAATATCGGTGAGAGTTTCCCCCTCCAGGTTCCAGTGTTTCAGAATGGCGGCAGCTTTTTTATGGGTAACGGTCATGTGTTCCTCCTTGGTCAGGTCGATTCTGTAAGGCCGTTTGGCCCGGCAGAATTTCAAAAAGTCGGAGGGGGTACAGCCGAACTCCCGGCAGAAGGCCTTATAAAACCCGGCATAGGTATCAAAACCGTAGGCAAGCGCCGCGTCCACCTTGGTGCGGCCTTGCTTCATGGCGTAGACTCCATGGAGCAGCCTGCGGCGCAGGATGTACTGCATCACCGGCAGGCCGGTGGCCTGCTGAAACAGCCGATAGTAGTGATACAGGGAAATATGCGCCGCCTCTGCCAGCTCTGCGGCAGTGATCTCGGTCTGCAGATTCTCTTCAATGTAGTCAAGGCTTCGTTGAATCATGGTCCGGTTGTCCATTTAGCCCCCTCCTTTCTCACGGATTTGTAGCTACAACGGCATTGTAGCACACGAAGGAACAAAAAACATTTCCGGTTTTGCGGTTTTACCGCAGGCACTCATAATCGGCGTAGCAAACCTGGCCGTGAATGCCGGTAAGACCGCCGGGGACAAGCTCCTTTACCATCAGGCACTCCGGAGCAGGCAGCCCCACCGACCGGTGGGCGGTGATACCAAAGGATGCGGAGGTTACGAACCCCCGGCTGCGGTAGTTCATGGGATTGCCCTCCACGATGACAGCTTTATAGCCCAGAGCTTTTGCCTTCTCGAAGCCGTATTCAATCAGTTCCTTGGAAATATGCCGGCGCTGGAGGCTGGTTTTGACCGCCGCCGGGGACAGGAGCAACAACTCATTTTCATACTTGCCCTCCAAATGAAACCGGGAGAACATCACATATCCCACCACCTCATCCGTTTCTTCTTCCACCATAATCAGTTCCAGTTCCGGCAGATAAAACCGCTTGCTGCGGATCTCTTCCACCAGTCGGCGCACCAGTTTGCCTTCTTCGGCGTTTTCATGGTCCGTAAAAACCGCCTCCACCAGCTCCAGCGCGGGAACCTGGTACTTTTCTTCCATAGCTTTGATGATTCTCATTACCAGATCTCCTTCTTTCTTTGTCTTGTGAATTTTGCAACGCCCTTGTGCCATTCGTTCTTCCGGCGTAGCATCTCCGCCTTGTCCACCGCTTCCTCGCTGAGCTTTCGGTAGCTCTCCCAACGGCCCAGGTCCAGTTCTCCGGCAGCAATGGCAGCTTTGATGGCGCAGCCGGGTTCGCACTCATGGGAGCAATCGGAAAAGCGGCATTTCCCAAGAAACTGCTCCACATCGGCAAAGGCATCCCCCAGGCCCTCTGACACATCCCACATTCCCAGCTCCCGCATCCCCGGGGTATCAATGATCATCACGCCGCTGCTCAGGCGGATCAGCTGGCGATGGGTGGTGGTATGGCGGCCTCTGGAGTCTTCCTCCCGGATGGCGCTGACCGACATGATCTCCTCCCCGGCCAGGGCATTGACCAGGCTGGACTTGCCCACACCGGAAGACCCCAGGAACACCACAGTGTTCCCCGGCTGCAAATAGGCGTTCAGCCGCTGCAGCCCGTAGCCCGTATGGGCGCTGACCACATGGGTGTTGACACCGGCTGCCACCCGCTCCACCTGGGTCAGGTAGTCCCAGTAGTCCTCCACCAGGTCCGCTTTCGTCAGCAGGATCACCGGAGTGGCTCCGGATTGCCAGGCCAGGGTCAGATACCGCTCCAGCCGCTTGGGGTTAAAATTATGATTCAGGGACTGCATGATGAACACATAGTCAAAATTCGCCGCCACCGCCTGATCCCTTGGGATGGGGCCCGGATCCCGGCGGGAGAAAAAGGACCTGCGGGGCAGGGTCGCGATGATCTGGCTGTCCCCATTGGGGATATAGTTGATCATCACGAAGTCCCCGGTGGTGGGAAAGTCCTGCGAGTTTACATAATATTCTTTGGTTTTCAGCCGGGCATGGGTGGTGCCATGCTCGCAGACGATCTCATACCGCTCTTTATGCTGCGCGGTGACTCTTGCCGGAATGCCCGGCAGATTCTCAGTATTCGGCACCATGCCGTAATCGTTTATATTCAAGTTTGCGTTCCTCCAAATTCAGTTTTAAGTTGTAAAATAGCAAATTCTTCATTAAGCATCATCCTTTCTTAATACCACCAACTGAAAATGGGCGCAAAAATACCGCAGCGTGTAGCTCCCGTTCATGGCTGCACACTACGGCTACCATATTCGAAAGTCACTTAAAAACGGCGCACTGAATCAGGAGGCCTGAACCCCCATTTTTATCCGCGCCCTATTCAGTTAGCTGGTAACGACCTCGCGAACAATCATACTTTTGAAGCTCCTTTCCGGTCTGCTTAAGCAGACACTGTCTAAGAAAAATATACCACCGACGGACCCGCCTGTCAACCAAAAATCCCCCCCACCGGAAGGCCACAAAATATGGGGTCAGGCTTTCGCCTGACCCCATGGGTTTTAATATCCAATCAGCACACCAAAGAACAAAACCGCCACGGAAACTGCCAGTAACAGCAACTGCAGTTTCCAGGTCCATTTCAGCCACTTTCCGTAGGACACGTTGGCCATGGAAAGGCCAATCAGCAGCACCGGGTTGGTGGGCAAAATCACATCGGTAAAGCCGTCCGCCATGCAGTAAGTGAGGATCACCAGAGTAGGAGAAATCCCCAGAGCATTGGTAATGGGCAGGACAATGGGCATCACCAGGAAAATCTTTGCAGAGGCCGAGCCGATGAACAGCTGCAGGAACAGGATCAGCCCATAGATCAAAAGCACCGTAAGGAACTTGCCCTTCCCCGTCAGCAGCTGCAGCACCGTGTGCATCACGGTGTGGATGATGTTGCTTTCCACCATCACCAGCTTTACGGAAGAAGCCAGGGCAATCATGGCTACCGCAGGCAGCATTTCTGCCGCACCCTGCAGGAAGCATCTCAGCACCCGTCGGAAGTCCTTGCACACCAGCTGGCCCGCAATGAGGCCGGAAATCAGAAAACTGGCCGCCAGAATGGGAATGGCCAAGCCGGAGATGGCCCGGATGCAGGCAATTGCCACCAGCAGTACACCCTGCACGGCAAAAAAGGTTCCGTATACCCGGAAGATCCGCTGCTGATCGCCGCTTAAGTCCCCGGTCTGCTGAATCAGGGTTTCCCGCCGCTTCAGGTCCGCCTCGTAAGTGGGAGAGATCTTGGGATCCCGGCGGAGCTTTTTCAGATACCCCAGCAGGAAGCCGCACAGGATGATGTAGACTATGACGAAAAAGACTACCCGCAGCCAGGCACCGGAGGACACATGGATCTCCGCCAGCTGGGCCGCCGTACCCACAGAGAAGGGATTGGTGATGGCGGTGGAAAAACCGAAGCAGGCCGCCATCAGACAAGTACCCAGGCCCACCATGGTGTCCATGTTCATGGAGAGCATAAACACAATGATCAGCGGCAGCAACGTCACCAGTTCCTCAAACATACCAAACAAGCTGCCAAAAAGCATAAAGACCAGCACCGTAATGCAGACCACCGGGTTCCCCCGGTCCCGCAGACGGGCCATGATGTAGGCAATGAAGGTTTTGATGCCGCCGGTTTCGTCCAGCAGCTTAAAAACGCCGCTCATAACCAGCAGGAAAACGCTGATCATAATGATGGTCAGCGCATCCTCCGACGCAAAGACCCGCAGGGGTGCCGTAAGGACCCGCCAGGGGGCGATGCCCTCCACCTGGCCCTTTTGGTAGGTGCCGGGAATGATGTTGCCGTCTGCATCGGTTTCAAAGGCACCCTGGGGGATAAAGTAGGACAGCGATCCGCAGAAAATCAGGATGGCCAGCAGAATCACCGCCACCAGCACAAAGGACCGGACACTGATATTGGATTGGATCTGCTTCAGCTGGGCTTCTCTTTTTTCTCTCTTCACAGGAATTCCCCCTTAGGTGGTCGGAACGGTCTCGTCGTGGAGGATCTTGGATACCATATACCAATCCACCGCCGACCGGCGCTCCTCCGGCACAAAGTACAGAATCTCCGAGCCGTCATAGATTTCAAAATTCTCACCGGCGCCGAACAGCAGCCGGTAGATTCGCCGCAGGGAGAAGTGCAGCTCCACCGTCTCCCCGTCCTTGGTTCCGGCGTATGTAAGACCCTGACGGTTCAGGGTGCAAACGCCCAACCCGCCGTGCCGGGTCAGGCTGTTTCCGTTGCCGGGCAGCCGCAGCTCCACCCTGGAAGTCAGGGCATAGTCCGGATTTCCGGCAATCTCCTGTTCCAGAAGGTCCGTCTGCCAGTCATACCACTGGCCGAAATTCCGGAACCGGAATCCTTCGTCAAAGCCGTATCGGTCGTCCAGAGCGGTCAGGAATCCGCAATGTTCGCAGGAAATCCGGTTCTTTCGTGTGGTAATGGTATGCCTCCCGCCACAAACGGGGCACACCGCCAGGATGTTCTCCAGGCCCTCAGCCAAACACCGGGAGCGATAGTGAACCTCCGGATGCTGCTCCAGCCACCGGAATTCATCATAAGTAAGCCGCTCCTCAATGCCCTGCTTCAGCCGGTCCATGGGAAGGTCCCTGACCTGGTCCGCCGTATACAGCAGGTCCAGCTGCGCCTCCACCACCGAGCCCCGGCGGAAGCCCTTGCCCCACTTGGGGTCCGCGAAATAGTCGCCGGAGATTTTGACGGTATAGACGTTGACCCCGGCTTTTTTGATAAAGGAATAAGTATTTTCCTGAATGTCCTCAAATCGCCCGGCAGTGGACAGCCGCGCCTCGGGCATCATGGCCAGAATCCCCTTCTCCCGCAGCACCACCAGGCAGTTTTTGGCATTTTCCAGGTCGGTGGCAAACATGCTCTTGGGGAAGGCCCCCACAGTTCGCAGCATCCAGCCCAGAATGTTATGATAAAAATAGAGCCGGGCCACAATGAAATGAGGCTTAAACCTGAGCAGCAGCGCCGCAGCATAGATAAAGTCGATAAAAGAACCGTGGTTGCACAAAACGATGGCGGGCGCTTCGGGTTTTCCCACACGGTTGGTAGTCTTTACCTTGACACCGCAAAGGAACAGGTAAAACCGGATCGCGCAATACAAAACATTCAATACAAAGCCGTTTGCCCTGCGCACCTTGGTTTTAGAACCGGGCTTATGGCGCTCTGCGAAGCTGTTGAGCTTTGCGAACAGGACCTCTTTTTTCCAGACCAAAACCGCCGCCACTACAATCAGCACCGAGAATACACACACCGATACGATCCAGTTGGACATGATGGTCATGTAGCCCAGGCCCACGCCGATACACACCGAGGGCAATGCCCCCAGCACCACCACCGTAATATAGCGGCGGTAGCGAATACCTATGCTGGTTGCAAAGAAGCAGATCATGCCATAGGGAATGGCAGGCAGGAAGAACAACACAAATACAATCAGCACCGCTTTGCTGGACCGGGCAATCTTCTCCAGATCCAGGTTCAGCTTTTTCATAAAGAACCCCCGGAGTTTATCCCCGTAAATGTTCTGGAGCATATAAATCAGGGTTCCCCCCAGAAACACACCAACGGTGCAGCAAAGCAGGCCCACCGGGAAGCCGAAGGTGAATCCCGCAAGGACCTGAACCGGTTCTGCAGGAAAAAAGGTGCAGGTCACCTGCATCATAGCCAGAGCCGTGATGACAATATAGCCGCGCCAGCCGATTTCCTTCAACTGATCGCTCAGTTCTTCATTGGACAGGTCCGCCTTGATCAGGCTTTTAATCAGCTGCAGGTTGCCGCCGGAAAGGGCGATCAGCGCCAGCAGCGCCAAAATCAGCACCACGCCGACAGCCACTAAAACCCGGTATTTGGGTCGCTCCCGTACAATCAATTTCACTGCACCTCCTCTCAATCTCAGTTATCTGACTATTTTAGCACACTATTATAGATTCATCAATGGATAAAATCCAATCTTAATGTTTTTTCCGGCATTTTACAGCTTTTCAAAGCCCACCAGAAGGCCGCCCTTTTCGGCATAGTAGCTGCAAAGGCCTCTGCAGGGGTGGATTTTCACGGTCACCTGGGGAAGGGCCTGGCGAATCATGGTCATCAGCTTCCGGGCGGCACCCTCGTTTTCGCAGTGGGCAATCTGCACTTTTCCCAGATGCAGGCCGGCTTGGCGCAGGTTGCCCAGCAGGGTGGTGAGGGACTTTTCCTCGCCCCGGCATTTGTTGGTGGGTTCCAACGTGCCCTGGTCGCTGGCCTTACCCACGATCCGGATTCCCAAAACACCGGCAATCTTGGCAACCGCCGGAGAAACTCTGCCATTGGCAGCGAAGTTTTTCAGGGATGCCAACATAAACATCAAACCCGTTTGCTGCTGGTAGGCCCCGATTTTGCTGCTGATTTCCTCATAGGAAAGGCCCTGGGCAATGAATTCATTCAGTTTTTCCACCAGCAGCACCAGCTCCGGGCCGGCAGACAGGGAATCGATCACACAGACCCGCTTGCCGGGGTACTGTTCCTCATACATCTGCTTTGCGATGCAGGCGGCATTGTAGCTGCCGGAAAGGCCGCTGGTGATGGTAATGCAGTAGACTTCCTCCGCTTCGCCGAAAGCCTCCAGCCAGTCGGAGGGATTGGGGCAAGAGGTT
>JAZSLC010000028.1:0-17836 GCA_045535175.1 Faecousia sp.
AACGGCAAAAGGGGCTGTCTCAAAATGAATGAGACGGCCCCTGAGATGAATATTTAGCCAGGGAACGGCCTGTGTGCCGTTCCTGATTGCGTATTTAAGAGACTTTCCCGGGAATGACACACAGGTCATTCCCTACATATGTATTTTGAGACAGCACCAAGTTTATATTAAGTTACCCTGCTCGTCAAAGGGGAGTTCATAAGGTCCGGTCAGCACCTGCATGTTCTCACTCAGATCGCTGATGCAACTTTCGGATACCTCGAATTCGCTGAGACACAGTGTGTTTTTGATTCTGACAATTTTTGGAGCAGACTTGTCGATGCCGTTGCAGGTGCGAATACACAGAGCTATGGCGGCCCGGTCGTTGGGCATGATAATGGGGATCTTGGAGAACCCCAGGGAGGTGGAAGTGATGGAATTCGGGTAGATCTGAGAGAGATCCAGTTGTTTATAGAGCCGCTCTGTAACTGCGTCAGCAGCACCCATGCCATAGCCGTTGCCATGGGTTTCTTCTGTCAGAGAGAGAATGCATCTGCGTTTCGCCTGTATGCCACCGGTCATGCCGGGAGTGGCAAAGACGCCGGAAATATTGGGGTCCATGCCGCAGCCACTGATGTTCTTGCCAATTTCATCCACGACCAGCACATCACATTCCGGAATCCCGATGGAAGGCATCAGTTTGAACGCTTCCTTCAGAAGGATGGGTTCCTTGGCGATGATTTCCTCAGGGGTCAGAGCGTGAAACGCTGCGGTATGGTCAAAGGCGTTCTCCAGAATTCCCACACCAAAGAGAATGGGCGCATATTTCAGGATTGCTTTTCCGAACAGGGGAACCATGTGGTGCATCTTTGGAAAACCATCCGCATGACAGATCTCCGCGCCCCGCTGCTTCCCGAGTCCAATGGCCATCATTTTCATCAAACCGCTTTCGTAAGTTCCCCGGAAAGAGGTATGGGGCTTGATGCGGTTGATGACAATGATTCCGTCAGATTCAGCAGCATAGCGGTCAATATGAACGGGATGACCTTCTTCGGTGGTGCCGATCTGTACTGTATCCATAGTGGCGTGAATGGGACAACCAATGGATTCGGGGGTAATACCCAGGGATTTCAGAACACCCATTTGCCCCTGGGCAGTGGCACCGCCGTGGCTGCCCATGGCGGGGATCACAAAGGGGATGGCGCCACGGACTTTGCAGAAGGCAACAATGGCTGCAACCGTGGCGGGCATATTATCAATACCGCGGCTTCCGCAGGTAAGACAAATGCGCATCCCGGGCTTGATCCTGCCGGAGATTTCCTCTCTGGAAAGCTGCTCGATTACTGCTCCGGGGATTTTTTCGGGCGGGATATGATCATCCGCAAAATGCTGGCGTACCTTCACGAAAGGGGGAATATACACATCTTTCAGCAGAGCGCGAATCGTATCCATGGCGGTTCTCCAATCTTCATTAGTCTGCAATGCAAACTAAGAGTATCACTGTGGAGTGAAATTGTCAACAAGTGGAATTCCTGTACGGAGAGAATACAAGGATTTCTTTGGTTAAACAAATGTCACCGGGTTGTTTTCTTCTTTGTTACAGAAATTTCCCTGCTGTAATAATTGCAATTAAAATGCGGATATGATATACTGTATTAGATTAAACACCCGGAGGCGTTTATGACGGTTATGACTGAATTACAACAAAATATTTCTTCTTTGTTACAGGATGTGGAAGTTCGTTTTGAAGAACTTCTTTCAAAGCATACTTCTTTCCGGATCGGTGGTCCGGCTGAAATCATGGCCTTTCCCAAGAATCCGTCGGAGCTGCGGAAGGTGCTGGAAGTGTCCGCACGGTTGGACATTAATCCTGTTATTCTTGGTGCAGGAACAAATGTGCTGGCACCCGACGAGGGTATTCGCGGCCTGATCGTTTGCCTGAAGGATTGCCTGGGCGGTATGGAACTGCTGGAAGGGAACCGGATTCGGGTGATGGCCGGTGTGACCATGACCCGGGCGGCGGTCTTTGCAGCAGAACGTGGCCTGACCGGCCTGGAATTTGCCCATGGCATTCCCGGAACGGTTGGCGGTGGCGTCTATATGAACGCCGGCGCTTATGGCGGTGAGATTTCCAATGTCTGTGAATGCGTGGAAGTAATGAGCCCGGAAGGGGATATTCGCACTTACAGCTGTGAGGAAATGGCGTTTTCCTACCGGCACAGTGTATTGGAAGAGAACGGCGGTATTGTGATCAGCGCTGTCTTCCGGCTGACATCCGGCGACCCGGCTGAGATCAAAGCACGTATGAAGGAGCTTCAGGCTAAGCGCTCTGCTTCTCAGCCGCTGCAGCTGCCCTCTGCCGGTTCTGCATTCAAGCGGCCTGTGGGCGGCTATGCAGCGGCTCTGATTGATCAGACCGGGCTCAAGGGCTTCCAAATCGGCGGCGCGGCTGTTTCCGAGAAACACGCCGGTTTTGTGGTGAATCTGGGGGGCGCAACCGCATCCGATGTGCGCCTGCTTTTGAAAGAAGTAGCGAAAAAGGTGTTGGATGCCACCGGAATTTCTCTGGAACCGGAAGTTCGTATTTGGTAAATACAGAAAGGAGATTGCACCATGGCTCTTTCGTTTTCCGCCTCGGCAAAAAGTGAAATCAGCAAAGTGTCCTGCCATAAACCCTGCTGTGCCATGGCGCAATGCTTTGGTATTTTGCTGTTTTGCAACAGTTTCAGCCGGGAATGCATCCGTATTATTACGGAAAGCCGGGAGTTTGCGGCCATGCTTCCCAAGCTGTTTCGCAAGGCTTTTTCCCTGAGCTTTGATGTGCTTCCCGATAAGGATGCATCCGGAAAACTGGTGTTTCAAATTACTGATCAGAGGAAGATTCGTCAAATCATGGAGGCCTATGGCTTTAATCTGGATACCACCGTGGCACTTCATGTGAACCTTCCCATTGTGGAGGAGGATTGCTGCAAGGCGGCTTTTCTGCGGGGCGCCTTTTTGGCGGGCGGTTCCGTTACCGATCCCGAAAAGGGTTACCATCTGGAAATTACCACCACCCACGCCAGTGTTGCCCCGGAAACCTACGGCCTTATGGAAGAGGTCCTTGGCTTCTATCCCAAAACAGCCCAAAGAGGCGGCAGCCGGATGCTCTATCTGAAGCAGAGTGACATGATCTGCGATTTCCTTACTTATCTGGGGGCCGGTGTGGCCGCCATGGGAATCATGGAAGCCCGGCTTGAGAAGGAACTGAAAAATAAAGTAAATCGGCGCTGTAATTGCGACGAAGGAAATACATCCAAAGTGGTGGAAGCTGCCCAGGAGCAGCTCACTGCCATTCGAATTTTGCGGGAGCAGGGGAGATTGGAACATCTGCCTCAAAAGCTGCTGCAGGCGGCACTGGCCCGGGAGGAGAATCCTTATGCTTCTTTAACGGAGCTGGCTGCCATGATGGAACCGCCCATTACGAAGCCTGCTATGAATCACCGTCTTAAGAAACTGGTACAACTGTCCGGGGAGGCAAATACATGAGTTTTGTACATCTTCATGTCCATAGTGAATATAGCCTCCTGGATGGTGCCTGCCGGATTTCCGGTATGATGGACCGGGTGAAGGAACTGGGCCAAAGTGCCATTGCCATCACCGACCACGGTGTCATGTACGGCTGTATCGATTTTTATAAAGCTGCGAAAGCTGCCGGCATCAAGCCCATCATCGGCTGTGAGGTCTATGTGGCGCCCCGTGGCATGGAAGACCGGATCCACGGCATCGATAACGAAGGCTATCACCTGGTGCTTCTGTGTGAAAACAAGAAGGGTTATGAGAATCTTTGCCTTCTGGTGTCGGAAGCCTTTATGCGGGGCTTTTATGTGCGGCCTCGTGTGGATCTGGCCCTCCTTGAAAAACACCATGAGGGACTCATCGCGCTCTCTGCCTGCCTGGCCGGTGGTGTGCAGCGTTTTTTGATGAACGAGCGCTATGAACAGGCCCGGGAATATGCCCTGAAATTGGCGGGTATTTTCGGACCCGGGAATTTCTTTCTGGAACTGCAGGATCACGGCATTCCGGAGCAGCGGCCCGTGAATCAGGGCCTGCTGCGGCTTGCCCGGGAAACAGGTCTGCCATTGGTGGTTACAAACGATGCCCATTATCTTCGCAAGGAAGATGCGGCCATGCAGGATGTACTGCTTTGCGTCCAGACCGGTAAAACCGTGGATGATGCAAACCGCATGAAGTTCCAGACCGAAGAGTTCTATCTGAAAAGCGAAGAGGAACTGCGCCAGCTGTTTCCCAACCAGGAAGAGGCATTTGAGAATACGGCCCGGATTGCAGAGCGCTGCAATGTGGAATTTGTGTTCAACCAGTACCATCTTCCTTCTTTCCCGGTTCCGGAGGGATATACCAATGAGGAGTACTTCCGGGAACTGTGCATGAAGGGCTTTGCGGCTCGTTATCCTGATCCTCCTGCCCATTACCGGGAGCGACTGGAATATGAAATCGGTGTCATCAGCCGGATGGGCTATGTGAATTACTACCTGATTGTTTGGGATTTCATCCGGTTTGCTAAAGAATCCGGTATCCCAGTGGGGCCCGGCCGTGGATCCGGTGCAGCATCCATTGTGGCTTATTGCCTGCACATCACCGAAGTGGACCCTATGAAATATACTCTGATTTTCGAGCGGTTCCTGAATCCGGAACGCGTCAGTATGCCTGACTTCGATACGGACTTCTGCCAGGAACGCCGGGGCGAGGTCATTGAGTATGTTATGAATAAGTACGGTGCCGACCATGTGGCGCAGATTGCCACCTTCGGTACCATGGCTGCCAAGGGCGCCATCCGGGACGTGGGCCGGGTGCTGAATTTCTCCTATGCGGAGACGGACCAAGTGGCGAAACTGGTGCCCAATACCCTTCATATTACGTTAGAGGAAGCGTTGAAGGTATCTCCCAAGCTGAAGGAGATGTACGATAGCGACGAGCGGGTACGGACCCCCATTGATACGGCCCGTAAACTGGAGGGGATGCCCCGCAATACCTCTACCCATGCTGCAGGCGTCGTGATCACGGCGGACCCTGTTTGCAGCTATGTGCCCCTGTCCAGAAATGACGATACCATTGTGACCCAGTATACCATGACCACCATCCAGGAGCTGGGCCTTTTGAAAATGGACTTCCTGGGACTTCGGAACCTGACCGTTATCGAAGATGCTCAGCAGCAAATCCGGCTTCTGGAACCGGAATTCAGCATCGACAGTATCCCCGACGACGACCCGGAAACCTTTGCCATGCTGGCAGAAGGCAAGACGCAGGGCGTTTTTCAGCTGGAATCTGCAGGTATGACCGGTGTGTGCATCAACATGAAGCCCACTTCCATCGAAGACATCACCGCCATTGTGGCCCTGTATCGCCCCGGCCCCATGGATTCCATTCCTGCGTTCATTGCCAACAAGCTGGACCACCGGAAAATCCGTTACAAAACACCCCAGCTGGAGCCCATTCTGAAGGTTACTTACGGCTGTATTGTATACCAGGAACAGGTGATCGAGATTTTCCGGAGCCTAGGTGGCTACACCATGGGCCAGGCCGACAATATCCGCCGGGCCATCTCCAAGAAAAAGATGAAGGTCATTGAGGCGGAGCGGAAGGTTTTCGTCTACGGTGATGCTGCCCAGAATATTCCCGGTGCCGTGGCCAACGGCGTCAGCGAGGCGGCAGCCCAATCCATTTACGATGAAATCGTAGATTTTGCCAACTATGCCTTCAACAAAGCCCATGCGGTTTGCTATGCGGTTGTCTCTTACCAGACCGCTTATCTCAAGTGCCATTATCCCAAGCAGTACATGGCTGCCCTGATGACATCGGTTATTTCTGCCCAGGATTCTGCCCTGAAGATTGCCGGCTACATTGCTGTGTGCAAAGAACTGAAAATCCCCGTTTTTCCGCCGGATATCAACCATTCCGAGGACCATTTCTCCGTAGAAGGGGACGGCATCCGGTTTGGTATGGGTGCCATCAAGAATGTGGGCCGCGGTCTGATGAGAACCATCGCCGCAAAACGCAAAGAGGACGGTCCTTTCCGGAGCCTGGAAGACTTCCTCCAGAGAATGGACGAGCGGGAACTGAACAAGCGCAGCGTGGAGCATTTCATTAAATGTGGCGCCATGGATTGCTTTGGTTACCACCGCAGTGAGCTGCTGGGGGTTTACATTCAGATGATGGACAGCATTGCCGATTCCAGAAAGAAGAATCTGGAAGGGCAGATGGGGCTCTTCGGCATGATGGACGAAGAGGAAGAGGGTGTCGCCATCGAGATTCCTCCCAGACCGGAACTAAGCCGTTCGGAACTGATGCTGATGGAGAAGGAAACCACAGGCATCTACCTTTCCGGCCACCCTATGGATGAATACCGGGCCCTTCTTCGTAACACTCACGCCGTTCCCATCGGAAGCCTCATGGAAGAAGATTCTCCCTACCAGGACGATCAGGTGATTACGGTGGCCGGTATTGTACAGTCGGTGAAAACCAAGTCCACCCGGAATAATTCCACCATGGCTTATGTGACCATGGAAGACAATACCGCTTCCATTGAGATGATCGCATTTTCCAAGGTGCTCTCCGATTACGGTGGACACCTCCGGGAGAATACTCCCATTGTGGTGGTGGGTCGGCTCTCCATGCGGGACGATAAGGAGCCCCAGATCGTGATCAACCGGGTTCGGCCTATTTCTGATTTTGCCAATGAAGAGGTACGGCGCCAGGAAGCGGTAAAACAGCCGGCGGTGGCCCAGGGAACATTGTACCTGCGGCTCAAATCCGAGTCGGATCCCCGGTATCGAAAGGTGCGGGCCATCCTCAATATGTTCCCCGGGGACAGCCAGGTGGTGCTGTATTTTGAGGATACCAGGATCCGAAGGGGAACCCGCTGTGCTCTGGACAGTCGCATGACCGATGAACTGGTCCGTGTGCTGGAAAAAGAAAATGTTGTGCTCAAATAACTATCTTTTTGGGGACAATTGTGCTATAATGATTTATTGAGAAAAAAGCCGCCGGAAGGGGAGAGGTTCCCCTCCGGGCGACTCCGAAGATCTTTCCTTGTGGAAAACCGGAGAAAAGTAAAGAGGTTTTATCATGAAAAAAGTTCTGATTTTGGAAGATGAAGTGAATATCCGCAGTTTTGTGGTGATTAACCTGAAGCGTGCGGGCTATGATGCCATCGAAGCCGGAACGGGGCAGGAGGCACTGGACCGACTCCAGGAGAATCCCGACATCGGTGTGGCCCTTCTGGACATCATGCTGCCGGATATTGACGGCTTTGAGGTGTGCCGCCGGATTCGTGCAGCTAACAAGCAGATTGGCATTATCATGCTCACCGCCCGGACCCAGGAGATGGACAAGGTCACCGGCCTCATGACCGGTGCTGACGATTATGTGACCAAGCCCTTCTCTCCTGCGGAGCTGACCGCCCGGATTGATGCCCTGTACCGCCGTTTGGGCGGTGACAGCGCTGCCAGCAGCGAGCTGCTGTCTCAGGGACCCTTCATTATGAATACCCGCAATCATACTTTGGAGAAGTTTGGTACCCGGATTCGCCTGACCCAGGTGGAATACTCCATTATGAAGCTGTTTATGCAGAATCCCGGCCGGGCCCTGTCCAGAGAGGATATTCTGACCGCCGTTTGGGGCAAGGACTATAACGGCGAACTGAAGATCGTGGACGTGAACATTCGTCGCCTGCGCATTAAGATTGAGGACGATACATCCAATCCTACCTATATTACAACAGTTTGGGGATTTGGTTATAAGTGGGGTGCCTGAGCATCCGTCTGTGAGGAACGCTCATGAAAAAACAAAAAAGCCTGAGAAGGCGTTGGTTTGTCAATACGGTGGGCGTTGTGTGTGCGCTTGGTTTACTTCTTGTGGTAGTGGTGACGGCATTGTTTGCAGGATCCTATTATTCCAACATGGTATCCGATATGCAGTACCGGGCCAAAACCACAACGGATTTCTTTTCGGAGTTTCTGAACCGGGATTACCAGGAATTCTATGAGACTTGTGTGCTGTATACCCACAGCTATGATGACCATCACGATATCGAACTTCAGTTTATCAACGCCCAGGGACAGTTGGTGGCATCGTCCACCGGCGAAATATCCGGCGTGAATCCTTCCACAAGGGAGATTCAGGAGGCCATGGATACCCGGGATGTGCGGCCGTTTATCGGTAAGGATCCGGTGACGGATGCTTGGATCGTTGCGGTTTCCAGCCCCATTATCTACGGCAGCGGTGAAGTGATCGGTGTGCTGCGCTATGTGACTCCTGCGGCGCTGATCAATCACCAGATCGCGGTGATCGGTATGTGGGCCTTGCTGGTGTTGGCGGTTGTGTGCGTGGTCGTAGTGATCAGCAGCAATTATTACATTCGCTCCATTTTGGTTCCCCTGGCAGAGATCACCGAGAAAGCAAAGAAGATCGCCGGCGGTACATACGGCATTCAGATCAGCACCAAGTACGACGATGAAATCGGAGAACTGGCAAAAACCGTCAACGAAATGTCTGCTCAGATTGCCCGGAATGAAAAAATGCAGACGGAATTCATTTCGTCCCTGTCCCATGAGCTGCGTACGCCACTGACGGTGATTACCGGCTGGAGTGAAACACTTATAGACGATGAAAACATGGATCCCGATACCCTGCGGGGCATGAAGATCATTCAGAGCGAGGCGAAGCGGCTGACGGAGATGGTGGTGGACCTTCTGGACTTTACCAGGATCCAGGATGGGCGCATGACCCTTAACGTTGAGCCTACGGACATTCGTGCTGAATTTGAAGACACTGTCTTTATGTACAGCAGCCGTCTGGCTCAGGATGGCATCACTCTGGATTATCTGGAGAATGAAGACGAAATACCGGAAATCATCTGCGACGGCCAGCGCCTTCGTCAGGTATTTCTGAATATATTGGACAATGCCGCCAAGCATGGCGGTGACGGAAAGCGGATCGAAGCCTCCATGACCTTTGAAGATGGATTTGTGGTGGTTCGTATCCGGGACTTTGGCCCCGGTATTCCCGAGGACGAGATCCCTCTTGTGAAAAAGAAATTTTATAAGGGCAGCTCCAAGGCCCGCGGTAACGGCATCGGTCTGGCGGTGTGTGATGAAATTGTGCAAATGCACGGCGGCGAGTTGATTTTGGAAAATGCCCAGGGGGGCGGCACTGTTGTAACTGTTCAGCTGCCGGCGACCCAGTAAGGAAGGAACCCAATGGAAAAAAAGACTGAGCAGCCCTGCTGCGAAAAATTCAAGACAATGATCGGTGGACAGGCGCTGATCGAAGGCATTATGATGCGCGGTCCTGAAAAGGACGCGGTGGTGGTGCGTAATTCCAAAGGCATTCAGGTGGAGGTTACCGACCGGAAGATCCGGCCCAAGAATTCTCCGCTCACCTGGCCTTTTATACGCGGTGCAGTGAACTTTTTTGATGCCCAGGTGACGGGTGTGAAGGCACTGATGAAATCCGTTGATTTTTCTGACAGTGAAGAACTTCAGGAGGAGCCCAGCAAGCTGGACCTTTGGCTGGAGAAGAAGCTTGGCAATGAGAAATTCCAGCAGGTGGTGCTTGGCATTGCCGTTGCAATGGGCTTGGGCTTTTCCATTCTGCTGTTTTTCCTGCTTCCTATGGTGGTCAGCAGCTTCTTTGACCGCTGGATTGAGAATCTTCTGCTGCTGAACCTGGTGGAAGGCCTGGTTCGTATGACGATTTTCATGGGCTACATGATCGTGGTATCCCGTATGAAAGAAATGAAGCGGGTCTTTTCCTACCACGGCGCAGAGCACAAGACCATCCGCTGCTATGAAGCGGGCCTGCCGCTGACGGTGGAGAATGTGAAGATCCAGACCCGGAAGCATCCCCGGTGCGGCACCAGCTTCCTTTTGATCGTCATGGTCCTTTCCATTCTGGTGTTCTCGGTGGCGTCCACTTTGCTGCTTTCTGTGGTACCCGGTCTGGAAGTGATGCGGGAAACCGCCAATTTGGGTTACCGGCTGATTATGATTGCCTTTAAGCTTCTGCTTCTGCCGGTGGTTGTGTCCATTACCTACGAGATCAACCGGATTGTGGGTAAACACGACAATGGATTCACCCGGATTCTGACAGCCCCCGGCCTTTGGATGCAGAACTTTACAACCTATGAGCCTGACGAAGGCATGATCGAAGTGGCCATTGCTTCCCTCAATGCGGTCCTTCCCGAAGAGGAGGGGGCCGACCAATGGTAAAGAAGATTTCGGATCTCTACCTGGAGGCCAGACGGGCGTTTCTTGCGGTGGAAGATCCCCAGACTGCCGGTTTGCTGGCAAGAAATCTCCTTGCCTTTGTCACCGGGAAATCCCAGGAAGCCATTTTGGCGGACCGGGAGATGTATGTTTCCGGAGAGACCTGCGAAAAAATGGAAGATGCCGTTCGGCGGATTCTTGCGGGGGAACCTATTGCCTACATTATGGGAGAATGGGACTTCTACGGAATGCGGCTTACCGTGGACCGGAATGTGCTGATTCCCCGGGATGATACCTGTGCGGTGACGTCTCTGGCCATCAAAAATGCCTTGTTTTTACAGCAGGACCCCAGGATTTTGGATCTTTGCACCGGTTCCGGCTGCATCGGTCTTGCGGTTGCCAACCGGGTGAAGGACGCGAAAGTGACCCTTGCGGATGTTTCCAGAGAGGCGTTGGCCGTGGCCAAAAAGAATGTAACAGCCTTGAAACTCTCAGCAAGAGTCAGTTGTGTTCAGGCCAACGCGCTGGAAGAGCCGGCACCTTTTCTGGGAAAATTTGATATGATCATTTCCAATCCTCCCTATATCACCGCCCAGGAAATGCAGGAACTGCCTGTCAGTGTGAAGGACTATGAGCCCCACCTGGCGCTTTATGGAGGAGAGGATGGACTTGACTTTTATCGGGCCATTGCAGATAAATACAGGACGGCATTGAAGCCTGGCGGATACTTGTGCTTTGAATTCGGAATGGGGCAGGGGGATGCGGTTTGCGAAATCCTGGAACAGAACGGATTTGTAATTTTGGAAAGAACAAAAGATTTTAACGAAGTAGAACGCGCGGTACTGGCTCAGTACGGCAGGAAGGAATCATAATTATGGCTACAAAGAAAACCTCTTACGAAACTCCTACCCCCGCAACCGACAAGAAGAAGGCCCTGCAGACGGCTCTGGCACAGCTGGAGAAGAGCTTTGGCAAGGGTGCCGTTATGCGCCTGGGCGACCGTCCTGATATGAATGTGGACGCCATTCCCACCGGCTCCCTGGCATTGGATGCTGCGCTGGGTATTGGCGGTGTTCCCAAGGGCCGTATCATTGAAATCTACGGACCCGAGTCTTCCGGTAAGACCACCCTGGCCCTGCACATTCTGGCAGAAGCCCAGAAAATGGGCGGCGAAGTGGCCTTCGTGGATGCCGAGCACGCACTGGACCCCGTCTATGCGGCTGCACTGGGCGTGGATACCGAGAATATGCTGGTTGCTCAGCCCGATACCGGTGAGCAGGCTCTGGAAATTACCGACGCCCTGGTCCGCAGTGGCGCCGTGGATGCTGTGGTTGTGGACTCTGTTGCAGCCCTGACCCCCCGGGCCGAAATTGAGGGCGAAATGGGTGACACCTTTGTGGGTCTGCAGGCAAGACTCATGTCCCAGGCCCTCAGAAAGCTGGCCGGCACCATTTCCAAAACCAACTGCGTGGTTATTTTCATCAACCAGCTGCGTATGAAGATCGGTGTGATGTACGGCAACCCCGAAACCACCACCGGCGGTAATGCACTGAAGTTCTATGCTTCCGTCCGTCTGGATGTGCGCCGTGTGGAGTCCATCAAGGAAGGCGGCAACGTCATTGGCAATAAGACCCGTGTGAAAGTGGTGAAGAACAAGGTTGCACCTCCTTTCCGGGAAGCCCATTTTGACATCATGTATGGCGTAGGCATCAGCAAGTGGAGCGAGTTGGTGGACCTGGCTGTGGAGATGGATATCGTCCAGAAGAGCGGCAGCTGGTTCAGCATGGGCGACGAGCGCATCGGTCAGGGTAAGGAAAGTGTCAAGACCTACCTGATGTCCAACCCCGAAGTGGCAGAGCGGGTGGAAGCAATGGTTCGCCAGAATCTGATGAAGCGTTCCGTTGCGGATTCCAAGGCTCCTGCCAAGGCTGCTGACCGTCCTGTAGCTGTAAGCGCTGACGACTTCGATGATGAGGATTGATTCTGTTGCCGAGCGGCCCGACCGGGCCGGTCGGCATCTGGTCTGTTTTTCGGATGGCTCCAAAATGCGGCTTTACCGCCGTACGGTGGAAGATTTTGGCCTGTATTCGGGGCTGGAACTGACTCGGGAGCAATTTGCTGCCCTTCAGGATGCGGCGAATACCATGTCTGCAAAAATGCGGGCAGTCCGGATTGTTTCTGCGTCCAATGTTTCCCGGTCTGAGCTGGAGCATCGCCTGGTCCAAAAGGGAGAAAACCCTGAAAAAGCCAGGGAGGCCGTGGAATGGATGGAAGACCTATCCTTTGTGGATGACGAGCGCACTGCCAGGCAGATTGTGGAGCAGTGCATTCGCAAAGGCTATGGGGCAGCCAGAGCAAAACAAGTGTTATATGAAAAGAGAATTCCGAAAGAACTTTGGGATAAGGTGCTTTCGGACTATCCCGATCAAATAGATTCAATTGCGGATTTTCTTCGCACCCGGCTGAAAGGTGCATGGGACCAGCGGGATCTGAAACGGGCCGTGGATGCGCTCCTTCGCAGGGGTCATAGCTACGGGGATGTAAAACGGGCTCTGGATCGCCTTAAGGTGGATCATGAAGAGTTTCAGGAGGAATGACAATGGCAAATATCGGTTTTATTTCTCTGGGTTGCGCCAAAAACCAGGTGGATTGCGAGCGGATGATGTACCGTCTGCAGGAAGCCGGCCATACGGTTTGCCCGGATGTTGTTGGCTGCGACCTGGTGGTGATCAACACCTGCGGCTTTATTGATTCCGCTAAATCAGAGGCAATCGACTATATCCTGCAGATGGGCCAACTGAAAGAACAGGGCCTGGTGGGGAAGATCCTGGTGACTGGCTGCCTTTCTCAGCGCTATCAGGAGGAGATCCTTACGGAAATGCCTGAGGTGGATGGGATTCTCGGAACCGGAAGCTATCACAAAGTGGTTTCTGCGGTGGAGGAGATCCTTTCCGGCAACAGCATTTCGGATTTTGACTCCATTGATGCGCCTGAAGAGGAAACGGGCCGCGTTGTGACCACTCCTGAGCATTATGCTTACATTAAGATCGCGGAAGGCTGCGATAATCGCTGCAGCTACTGCATCATTCCCTACCTTCGGGGCAAATACCGCAGCAGCGAGATGGATGACTTGCAGTATGAAGCCCGGATGCTGGCTGACGGCGGCGTGAAGGAGCTGATTGTGGTTGCTCAGGATACCTGCCGTTACGGCACCGATTTCCCGGAGCATAAGCGGATGCTGTCCACACTGCTGCATGAACTGTGCAAGATCGAGCAGTTCCATTGGATTCGGGTCCATTATCTGTATCCGGATCTGATCGATGATGAACTGATTGATACCATTGCTTCCGAACCTAAGATTGTGAAATATCTGGATATTCCCATCCAGCATTGCAATGACAACATTCTGCAGCTGATGAACCGCCGCGGTAACGGCGCGTATCTTCGTCAGATGATTGAAAAGCTGCGCAGCCGGATTCCCGGTCTTGTCCTTCGTACCAGCGTCATTACGGGTCTACCCGGCGAGGATGAAGCGGCTTTTGCGGAGCTTTGCGACTTCCTGAAGGAATATCGGCTGGAGCGGGTGGGTGCATTCCCGTTTTCTCCTGAGGATGGTACCCCTGCCGCGCAGATGGAATTCCCGGATACCGAAGTTGCTGTCAGCAGAGCCACCATGGTGGAAAGCATTCAGTCCCGGATTATGGATGATTACAATGCCGCTATGATAGGCAAAACCCTGGAAGTGCTGGTGGATGGCTACGACGAAGATGCAGAGCAGTTCTATGGCCGTACCTATGCCGATTCTCCTGAAATTGATGGCAGAGTTTGGATTGCTACTGAAGAAGCCCTCAGCGAGGGCCAGTTTGTCACCGTTTGTGTGGATGGTGTAGTGGACGGCGATTTGTCCGGATATATTGTGGAGGACGATCTGTGACAGTTGCAACGATGATTACGTTGGTGCGAATTGGATTCGTTCCTGTGTATATGTTCCTGATGCATATGAGCGGGGGAGAGAGCAACGGTTGGATGATCGGCGCTCTGGCAGTGTTCATCGTGGCCAGCATTACGGATTTCGTGGATGGTTATATTGCCCGGAAGTATGGGCAGATCACGGACTTTGGTAAATTCCTGGATCCCTTGGCGGATAAACTGCTGGTGCTGTCCTCTATGGTGATGTTTTGCCAGTGGGATACGCTTCCCGGCTGGGCCTTGATGATCGTGCTGGCCCGGGAATTTGCGGTGACCGGACTTCGTCTGTTGGCAGTAGGAAAGGGCAATGTGATTGCTGCCGGTTGGAGCGGTAAGGTGAAAACCGCCTGCACCATGGTGGGGCTCTGCTTCTGGATGGCTTTCCCAGGTGAGGTGCTGATGCGCAAGGTGATCATCGGGGTGATCGTGGTGACCACCGTCTTGTCCGGTGCAGACTACTTTGTGAAGAACTGGAAATGTCTGAAGACATAAATGATGGGCGCGCCGTACATACGGCGCGCCCCAATAATCACGCTGAATGGATGTGAGGTACTAATGAACGAAAGAGAAGTTGGCGAAATCCGACGCAGAATTCGTCGGGATCGCAGCAATATGACAGCAATCTATGGCTGCTTTGTAAATGACAGCAAGGAGATTGTCTCCGAATACCGGATCTCCACAGCCACTATGCCCGAAAATGAGGCGGAGCGGTATTTTGGCCTGATGAAAAAGACCCTTTCCGGAACCCTTGGAAAGAACCTGGTGGACATCGTGTTTCGGACGGCTCAGGTGGCAGACAGTCCCGAACACCGGCTTTTGATGGATCTTCGCAGCTCCCGGCTTCAGGACGAAGAGGTGCGCCTTCGTTTCTACCGGAAGGTCATGGAGGCGGTAACCATTGAGGGTGGCTATCTGATCCTGATGGGCTGTGACAGCTATGATGTGCCCTTCAAGAGCAAAGACGGCACTGATCAGCCGGATGCATCCGGCGAAACCTTTACCTACCTGCTCTGCGCCATTTGCCCTGTGAAACAGACCAAGGGCGCTTTGCGGTATGTGGCAGAGGAGAAACTCTTCCATGATGGCGGTGTGGCACAGGCTGTGGCAGCGCCGGCTCTGGGCTTTATGTTCCCGGCCTTTGATCAGCGCGCCACCAATATCTACAATGCGCTGATGTATACCCACGATGCCGCTCAGGGCCATGAGGCCTTCGTGGAAGCCGTTTTTAACACCAAGCCTGTAAAACCTGCAGCCGAACAAAAGAAGTCCTTTGAGGCGCTGCTGTCGTCTACCCTGGGGGAAGAGTGCAGCCTGGATGTGGTCCAGACAGTCCACGATCATTTTTGTCAGGCCATTGAGCTGCATAAGGAAAGTCGTGTGGCAGAGCCTCTGATGGTTAATAAAGATCAGGTTCAGGCGGCCCTCGCCTCCTGCGCAATTTCTGAAAAGCACATGGCTAAATTCAGCGTGGAATTTGACGAAACCTTTGGCCATGAAGCGGAGCTTCACCCCAGGAACCTGATCGACCATCGGAAGTTTGAGATCCACACCCCGGATGTTTCCATCAAAGTGGACCCTGCCAGGGCCGATTTGATTGAAACCCGGATCATCGGCGGTGTCAAGTATATTCTGATTTGCGCCGATCAGGATGTGGAAGTAAACGGTGTCAGCATCCACATTGGCGAAGAAGAAACGGCTGGCGTCTGATTTTGGGTACATAACAGATATGAATAACCCGCCGACAAAGTCGGCGGGTTTGGGTTTATGATGGGTTACTTGGAAAGCTTTACAATGTCCACAATGATATCGGCGCAGGTTTCCACACCGATGGTGCCGCTGTCCAGGCAAATGTCATAGTTGCAGGCTTCTCCCCAGTTTCGGCCGGTGTAATGCTGATAATTAACTTTACGGCGCTTATCTTTTTCGGCAAGACGGGCCTTGGGGCTCTTTTCGGACTCACCGTAAAGACGAACAATGCGATCAGCCCGGAAGTCTTCGTCAGCATGGATGAAGGTATGAAGCACATCCTCCCGATCCTTCAGAACATAGTCTGCATTCCGGCCCACGATGACGCAGGGGCCCTTCTCGGCCAGCTGTAGAATGACACCGCACTGAATGTTCCACAGGAAATCAGCGGTGGAGAGGCCGTTCATAACACCGGGGACACCCTGGGGTGCGAAGGCATAAGCCAGGAGACTACGGCCGGGAGCGTGTTCGCCATGTTCTTCCACAAACTTGGGGGCAAAGCCGGATTCCAGAGCAATCTGATCCACAAGCTCTTTATCATAAAAGGGGATATTCAGCTTTTCAGCCACCAGGTGACCGATGGTGCGGCCGCCGCTGCCAAACTGCCGGCTGATGGTAATGATTTTCTTTTCCATAGAGTAGCCTCCTTTTAGTATTGTTCTGTTATCCATATTATAACAAAGGCTCAGTGCCTTGTCAAATGGAAAGAAAGAATCATTTGTTGGCGCGTTAAAATTAACCTGTGTTTCAAACCTTCAAAATAACTATTTGCCAAAATGGCGCAGTGTGTGTATAATGGACGAAAGACCATGAAAGAGGTGGAGATTATGGCGCTTCCTGAAACCGTAATTGAACAGTATACCGATATTTTGAAGGAAGAACTGCTGGTTGCCATGGGCTGTACTGAGCCCATTGCCATTGCCTATGCTGCTGCAATTCTCTGTAAGACCCTGGGCGAAAAGCCTTCTGAGATTCGGGCGGAACTCAGCGGCAATATCATCAAGAATGTAAAAAGTGTCATTGTTCCTGCAACGGGCGGTCTGCACGGCATTGAGGCAGCCGTTGCTGCCGGTATTATTGCCTGCGCTCCTGAAAAGGCTTTGGAAGTGCTGTCTGTACTGAAGCCTGCGGATCATGCCCAAATTGCCGCTTTTATGGATGATTGCCGAATCAGCGTGGTTGAAATGGAATCCATGTATACCTTCGATCTGCAGCTGACCGGTAAAACCCCGGACCACTGCGCTGTGGTACGTATTTCCAAGAATCACACCAATGTTGTGAAGGTGGAGCTGGACGGGAAAGATCTGACCGAACGTCATGTTCAGCGCATCAAGGAAGTGGAAAGCGGCCAGACGGACCGCTCCGTTTTGAATGTACGCGACATCGTCACATTTGCAGAAGAAGCGGATTTGACGGTCCTGAGACCATTGCTGCAGCGGCAGATTGACATGAACATGGCCATCGCCGAAGAGGGCCTGCGCCATGACTATGGCGCCTGTATCGGAAAAGTGCTTCTGGCGAATGCCAGGGGATCTCTTCGTGACGAGGCAAGAGCCTATGCGGCCGCCGGTTCCGATGCCCGTATGAGTGGCTGCGAATTGCCTGTGGGCATTATTTCCGGCAGCGGCAACCAGGGCATTACCGCTTCTGTTCCTGTTGTGATTTACGGCCGGGCCCAGAATGCAAGTGAAGAGGAGATTCTTCGTGCGGTTCTGGTTTCTGACCTGATCACCATCCACCAGAAGACCGGCATTGGCTGTCTTTCTGCTTACTGTGGCGCCATCAGTGCCGGCTGCGGCAGCGCCGTTGGTATTTGTTACCTTCAGGGTGGCCGGTTTTATGAGATTGCCCATACTCTGGTGAACGCGGTTGCCATT
>JAZSLC010000176.1:0-7003 GCA_045535175.1 Faecousia sp.
CGTTCAGAGCCTTAGCCATGGGAGCCAGGCAGTTGGTGGTGCAGGAAGCAGCGGAGATGATGTTGTCTTCCTTGGTCAGGGTCTCGTGGTTGACGTTGTAAACGATGGTGGGCAGGTCATTGCCAGCGGGAGCGGAGATAACGACCTTCTTAGCGCCAGCGGTGATGTGAGCAGCAGCCTTGTCCTTGGAAGTGTAGAAGCCGGTGCACTCCAGAACGACGTCTACGTCCAGCTCGCCCCAGGGCAGCTCAGCGGCATTGGCCTTGGCGTAGATGGTGATCTTCTTGCCGTCGACAACGATGTTGTCCTCGCCAGCCTCGACAGTGTGAGCACCGAAGGGAGCAGCGTAAGCGCCCTGGGTGGAGTCATACTTCAGCAGGTGAGCCAGCATCTTGGGGGAGGTCAGGTCGTTGATGGCAACAACCTCAAAACCCTCAGCGCCGAACATCTGACGGAAAGCCAGACGGCCGATACGACCAAAACCATTGATAGCAACTTTAACAGACATGGGATATTCCTCCATTTCAAATTACTGCAAAGCAGTATGATAGACAGTGTTGCAGGCAGACCGCATTGGTCCACATACACCGCTATTATACTATAAGGAAAAGCGGTTGTAAAGTGGGCAAAACATAAAAATAAGTGGATTTTTATCGAAAAGAATTGGCGCTGCCCACAACTTTTTCACCCTTTTGAAGGGTATTTTCTCATGTCCTCTTTTGGAAGAATTCTTCGATTTGGACCCGGGTTGCCCGGAGAGTTCCCTGCTGGAATTCCGGCCGGCCGCCGCCCCGTCCGTTGAGGGCACCGTTCATTTCTTTGCACAGCTGCCGCAGGTCACCGCCGGGCTGGGCCAGGCAAAAACCGTAGCTGCCCTCGCAGCCGGAGAACACGGCGGCATAGCCGCTGCACCGGCCGGCAATTTTCTCGGCCAGGGTGCGCACGCCGGTGCTGTCCAGCCCCTCTTCAAAATAAATCACATTTTCCCGGCCTTCCATGGATGCGGCGATCAGCTCCAGCAACCGATTCTGCAGACCCGCTGAGCGATACTTTTCCGCCGCCAGTGTTTCCGCAAACCGCTGGGCTGCAGCCCCGGTTTCGTGGGGCTGGGCCGAAAAGATCCGGCTCACCTGCCGGTTCTGGCCGCAGATCATGGTCATATACTCATAGGCCCGCCTGCCGCAGGCCATCTGCAGCCGGACACCGCTGTGGAATTTGGTCACCGAAAACACTTTGATGATGCCCACCCGGCCGGTAAAGGGCACATGGATGCCGCAGCAGGCACAGCAATCCGCCCCGGGAACCTCCACGATCCGCACCGGCCACTCCAGCGCCTTTTTCGTCCGGTAGGGAAGGGCCGCCAGGGCTTCTGGGTCCGGGAAAGAGGTGGTCACAGGCCGGTTTTCCCAGACGATGGCATTGGCCCGGGCTTCCAGGTGGGCCATCTGCTCCTCGGTAATGGGGCCGTCAAAGTCCACTTCCATGAGGCCGGTGCCCATGTGGAAACCCACATTGTGGTAGCCGAAGGTCTGATGAATAAGCCCCGAGAGGATATGCTCGCCGGTATGCTGCTGCATCAGGTCAAAGCGCCGGTCCCAATCCACGGTACCTTCCACGGTTTCCCCCACCGTCAGGGGGCCGTCGCACAAATGGATGATTTCCTCGCCCCGCTCCCGGACATCCAGCACCCGGACACCCCCCAGAACACCGGTATCACAGGCCTGACCGCCACCCTCCGGGTAAAAAAGCGTGGCATCCAGGGTGATTTCAAAGCCCTTGGGGGTCTCGGCACAACCGGTAACAGCCGCAGTAAACTGAGTCCGCTCCGGGTCTTCATAATACATTTTTCTTGCCATAATCAGCACTCCTGAAAAGTTTTCTTCATCATACCATAAACTAAGCACAAAGAACAGCCCCGAAAAATCGGGGCTGTCATATTTTACTCGGTTGCGTGTCCCCGGTCCCGGATGGTCCGGACCACCCGATCCACCAGTTCGCCGCAAAGCTCCTGGCTGGGGGCTTCCACCATGACCCGGATCACCGGCTCGGTGCCGGATTCCCGCACCAGAATGCGGCCGGTATCACCCAGCTGGGCCTTCACCTCATCGATCACTGCCAGCACAGCCGGATCGCTGTTGGCCTCAGGCTTGGACTTGACCCGGATGTTCTTCAGCACCTGGGGATAGATCTCCAGACCTTCGCACAGCTGACTCAGGGGCTTTTTCCGGGCCAGCATCACTTCCATCACCTTCAGGCTGGTGAGGATGCCGTCACCGGTGGTGGCGTACTTAGAGATGATGATGTGGCCGCTCTGCTCGCCGCCCAGGCGGCAGTTGTTCTTTACCATGTGCTCGTACACATACTTGTCGCCCACCTTGGTCTTGGCGTAACCGATGCCCTGGGCATCCAGCGCCTTATACAGGCCGAAGTTGGACATGACCGTGGTGACCACAGTGTTGTTGTCCAGCTGACCCCGGGACTTCATGTGGCAGCCCAGAATGTAGAGGATATGGTCGCCGGAAACGATCTGGCCCTTTTCGTCCACGCACAGGCACCGGTCCGCGTCGCCGTCATAGGCAAAGCCCACGTCCAGGCCGTTTTCCACCACAAAGCGCTGCAGCACCTCAATATGGGTGGAGCCGGCATTTTTGTTGATGTTGACGCCGTCAGGCTCGGCGTTGATCACATAGGTCTTGGCCCCCAGAGCATCAAACACCGACTTGGCAATGGTCCAGGAGGCGCCGTTGGCGCAGTCCAGGCCCACCTTCTTACCCTTGAAGGAGAACATACCCAAACTGATCAGGTAACCCACATACCGGTTACGGCCGGACACATAGTCCACGGTGCGGCCGATTTTCTCTTTGCGGGCAAAGGGAATCTCCGGATATTTGGCACCGAACAGCTCCAGATTGCCGTCCAGATAGGCTTCGATGTAGGAAATGGTCTCCTCATCCATCTTCTCGCCCTGGGCATTCAGCAGCTTGATGCCGTTGTCATAGAAGGGGTTGTGGCTGGCAGAGATCATCACGCCGCAGTCGAACTCATCCACCCGGGTCACATAGGCCACAGAGGGGGTGGTGGTCACGTGCAGCAGGTATGCATCGGCACCGGAAGCGGTAATACCGGCTGCCAGGGCATACTCAAACATATAAGAGGACCGGCGGGTGTCCTTGCCGATGACGATTCTGGCAGGTTCCGTAGCACCCGCCTGCTTCTTGATGTTATAATACCAACCCAAAAAACGGCCCACTTTATAGGCATGGTCCGCCGTCAGGTTCACATTGGCTTCTCCGCGGAAGCCGTCAGTTCCAAAATATTTACCCATGGTTTACTCCTTTGAAACGATGTTGCCGGGAGCCTTGAAGATGCTCCGCTCCGGAACGTAACCCCGGACGCAGGACAGGGGATACACATTGGAATCCCTGCCAATGACGGTACCCGGGTTCAGAACGCTGTTACAGCCCACTTCCACCCGGTCGCCCAGCATAGCGCCCACTTTCTTGATGCCGGTGGCAACCGTTTCCGGTCCGTGAATGACCACCAGGCTTTTGTCGGATTTTACATTGGATGTGATGGAGCCGGCACCCATGTGGGCCTTGTAGCCCAGAATACTGTCGCCCACATAGTTGTAATGGGGTACCTGCACGTTGTCAAACAGGATCACATTTTTCAGCTCCACGGAATTGCCCACAACGCAGTTTTCGCCCACCAGCGCACTGCCCCGCACAAAGGCACCGTGGCGCACCTCGGTCCCGGCCCCGATGATGCAGGGGCCACCCAGGTAGGCCGTGGGTGCGATTTTTGCAGTGCGGTGGACCCACACATTGGGGCTGATTTGGACATACTCCTCCGGCAGAGCGGACCCCAGTTCCGAAATCAGGTTGGAAATACCCTTCAGCGCTTCCCAGGGATAGGTAAAACGCCCCAGATACTCTTTTGCCAGGGTGTGTTCCAGATCATAAAGTTCCTCAATTCGATACATCCCGATCACGTCCTTTCTTTGGTTCAGTTCTGCATTTGGATTATATCACGGCATAAAGCGAGAATCAAGATGAAATCTATACACAGAAAATTCACATTCGTCAGTCAAAGAGCCGGTCAATGCTCAGAAATTCGTATCCCTGCGCCTTCCACCGGGTCAGCAGCTCATCCAGAATCTCCGCATTGGTCACGGAAGTGGAGTGCAGCAGGATCACTGCCCCGTTGTGGGTTCGGGGCAGGAGCTTCCCGAAGGCCTCCTCGTGGGTGGGTTGCCGGTCCTTCAGCCAGTCCACGTAGGCCAGGCTCCAAAATACCGTCTTATACCCCAGTTTTTTGGCCTGTCCCAGGTTTTCTGCGCTGTAAGTGCCCTGGGGCGGCCGGTAATACCGGGGCAGTTCTTTGCCGGTGACCTCCAGAAACAGCGCTTCCAGGTCCCGCAGCTCCTTCTCGAAGGCCGCCGGGTCCTCCAGCTTGCTCATATCGTAGTGGTGCATGGTGTGGTTGCCCACAATGTGGCCCTCCTCCACCATCCGGCGCACCAAATCGCTGTTTTTCTCCACATAGTGGCCCACCAGGAAAAAGGCCGCAGGCACCTGATGCTTTTTCAGCACATCCAGGATTTTTTCGGTGCAGCCGTTTTCGTAACCCGCATCAAAGGTCAGATACAGCACCTTCTCCCGGGTGTCCCCCAAATAAGCCCCGTCAAACCGGGCCAGTTCTTCGGCACTGGCGGGTCCCTGGGGGGCTGCCCCTTCCTGCCGGAAGCTGAGGCCCCAGGCCCCTGTTTCCAGGGTGTCCGTAAAGACCTGTGCTGCAAATACCGCCAGCAACGCCAGCATTCCCACCGCCAGCAGAAGCATCTCCTTCTTACGCACTGCGCATCTCCTCCTTTTGGTTCACCCTATGCCAGCCATATCCAGTTTATGCGGAAAAAAGCATTTGACGAAACCGCTTGCGCGCGTTACAATGGAAGTAACTCCAATACTCCGGAAAGGACGGTTTATGCCATGAAACTGAAAATCACCGAGTTTGATCCTACCCTGCAATCTTACCAGCAGGACCTGGATCTCCGAATGGAGAACTTTGAGCGCAAGAAGAATGAGCTGCTTCTGCCCTGGCAAACCCTGGCTGATTTCGCCAACGGCCACGCCTTCTACGGCTTCCACAAAACCGAAACCGGCTGGTACTACCGGGAGTGGGCTCCCGCAGCCGATGCCATGTACCTGACCGGCGATTTCTGCAACTGGGACCGGCACGCCTGCCCCATGACCAAAAAGGAAAACGGCAATTTTGAAGTGTTCCTGCCCGGCACCGATGCGCTGAAGCACGGCCAGCAGGTAATGACCATTGTGGTAAAGAACGGGGCCGAGCTGGACCGGATCCCCCTTTACGCCACCCGCGTGGTCCAGGACCCCGCCACCCGGGAGTGGAACGCAGTGATCCACGATCCCGAGGTCCCCTTCCGCTGGACCGACAAGGGCTTCACCCCCCGGAAGAACCTCTTTATTTACGAATGCCACATCGGCATGGCCCAGGAAGAGCCCAAGGTTGGCTCCTACCTGGAGTTCAAGGACAAGATCCTCCCCAGAGTCAAGGCTCTGGGCTATAACACCATCCAGATCATGGCCATTATGGAGCATCCTTACTATGCTTCCTTCGGCTATCAGGTCACCAACCTCTTTGCGGCATCTTCCCGGTTCGGTATGCCCGAGGACCTGAAGGCCCTGGTGAACGAGGCCCACGGCATGGGCATCGCGGTGCTTCTGGATGTGGTCCATTCCCACGCCTGCAAGAACACCCGGGAGGGCATCAACGAGTTTGACGGCACCGACTATCAGTTCTTCCATGCGGGTCCCAAGGGCGATCACTCCGCCTGGGGCACCAAGTGCTTCAACTACGACAAGAACGAAGTGATCCACTTCCTGCTGTCCAACCTGAAGTACTGGCAGGAGGAATACCACTTTGACGGCTTCCGGTTTGACGGTGTCACCTCCATGCTCTACCACAACCACGGTCTGGGCCAGGATTTCCGGGGTCACCAGGATTACTTCACCATGAACACCGACACCCAGGCCGTTACTTACCTGCAGCTGGCCAACGAGATGGTGCGCCAGGTGAACCCCAACGCCATCACCATCGCCGAGGACACCTCTGCCATTCCCGGCCTGTGCCTGCCCATCGCCTGGGGCGGCATCGGCTTTGACTACCGCCTGGCCATGGGCGAGCCGGATATGTGGATCCGCCTGCTGAAGGAGTACCGGGACGAAGACTGGGACCTGAACCAGATCTACTATGAGCTGGCCTCCCGCCGGTCCCATGAGCGGGTCATCGGCTACTGCGAAAGCCACGACCAGGCCCTGGTGGGTGACAAGACCATCATGTTCCGGCTGTGCGACAAGGAAATGTACTATTCCATGGAAGCCTGGAACCAGAACGACATCGTGGCCCGGGGTATGGCTCTGCACAAGCTGCTGCGGCTGCTGACCATGAGCCTGGGCGGCGAAGGATACCTGACCTTCATGGGCAACGAATTCGGCCATCCCGAATGGATCGACTTCCCCAGAGAGGGCAACGGCTGGAGCCACCACTACTGCCGCCGTCAGTGGAGCCTGGCGGACAACCCCAACCTGAAGTACCAGTACCTGAACAATTTCGAAGTGGCCATGGTGGATATGGCCAAGCGCTGCCGGGTTCTGGGCGCCAGGGACACCCAGCTTCAGCTGAACAACACCGAAAAGACCCTGGTTTACAAGAAGGGCTCCGCCATTTTCGCCTTCAACTTCCACCCCGTGAACTCCTACAACGAGTTCTTCCTGCCCGTGCCGGAGGCAGGGGAGTACGGCATCATTCTGGCCTCCGACAACTATAACTTCGGCGGCTACGGACGGGTGGCCAACGCCCAGGTCTACAAGGCCGAGAAGCAGGCCGACGGCCGCATCGGCTTTAAGATCTACCTGCCCCACCGCACCGCCATCGTCCTGAAGAAGCTCCCCGCCCCCAAGAAAAAGTAACCCCAAAACCC
>JAZSLC010000149.1:0-27643 GCA_045535175.1 Faecousia sp.
TGGAGAACATTACCGGTACCACCTCAGATGACACCGTGGCCTGCACCGCGCTGTTCTGTCCCAACGACGGAAAGCCCAACGGAAAGTACCTCTATTCTAATGAGCCCGCCAGATGCGTGCAGGATCGGGCCAAAGAGGAAATGGATATTTCCCACATCACCATTCGCAATGTAAAAACAGGTGGCCGGCACCACGGCATCATTTGCCTGGCTGCCAACGGCTGTCAGGTTCATCACATCCACATCGAAAACATTTCCGAGGATCCCATGGGCGCCGCCGAACCCTGGCGGGAAGCCACTGTCAAGCTCTACACCGGCTATGGGAACGGTTACACCCCCGGCGATATTCATGATATTACCGTGGAGAAAGTCCACGGTGTTTACGCCAACAATACCCTCTATTGCAATGCCCAGGTAGAAAACGTGGTGCTGAAAAACATCACCCACGATGAAGACCGGGCCATCCGCCTGGATTACCCGGAGGGTATTACCGTTTGTGAATAACCGAACCTTTGGCCGCCCGGAGTGCCCTGATCCTTCTGCACGAAGGCCCCAGAGCACCCGGGCGGCCGGAATGCAAAAGAAGGAAAACGCAATGGTGAAGCTGTTTTCGCCGGACAGCCCCTTGATAATCTGGCTGTGAAGCTTTGCTATTCCAAAACGCCGGGGCCGGAGGCAATCGGTATTTTGGGGAATACGATGAGCACCGGGAACGCGCCGACATTTCTGGACTATATTATGGAATAAGAAAAGCTTATGGGAGATGATGGTTACTGTGGAAAATAACATAGGGAAAGTTGATAAAAACCTGCTGACAACAGGCGTTATTCAAAGTGGAAATTTGCAGTTTTATAGCGCAAAAGAAGCGCCTTTTGCTGTCTACGGGCTTTTGCCATGTAGGCCGGGTGAACCCTTCAAAAGAATACCTTCCGAATTGGCGAAACAGACAAATGATGGCGTGTGGAGGTTACATAGGAATACCTCTGGAGGGAGGGTGCGGTTTCGCACAGATTCTGAGATAATTGCTATCCGGGCATATATGCCAGATAAATGTCTGATGCCTCACATGCCGTTTCTTGGGAGCTCGGGATTTGATTTGTACGAGGAGGAAGACACCTGGTGTTACAGAGGTTCGTTTATCCCTCCCATAAACAGAGAAGCGTATTATGAGGCTCAAATTAAATTTGGGGAACGTAAAACCAGAGATTTAATGATTCATCTTCCGTTGTACGATAATGTGGATGAACTATGGATTGGAATTGAAAAAGATGCAACGCTGCAGGCAGGTGGTCATTACCAGCCATGGGCACCTGTAATTTATTATGGTTCTTCCATTACGCAGGGAGGCTGCGCATCACGTCCTGGCAATGCATATCCAGCGATTATTAGCCGGAAACTAAACTGTGATTTTCGGAATCTGGGATTTTCAGGAAGCAGCCGGGGAGAACAAATTAGTGCGCAATACATTGCTGATCAGCCCATGTGTGTATTTGTAATGGATTATGATCATAATGCCCCTAACCCAATGCATTTGGCCCAAACACATGAAGCATTCTTTTTAACGATCCGTGAAAAAAGACCGAATTTACCGATCGTAATTGTCAGCAGAACAGATACACCCCGAACGCCTCAGGTTGAGAAAGATATCTTACAACGCTGGGAAATTATTCAGCAAACTTACGAAAATGCTCTGAAACGAGGAGATAAAATGGTGCAGCTGGTGGATGGAAGAAAAATATTTCCCTGCTGCTCAACTTTGGAAATCAGTGCAGACTCTTGTACGGTGGATGGTCTGCACCCCAATGATTTGGGATTTGCGTGCATGGCTAAGGTAATAGGAGAGTCGGTAAAACGGGCGATCATTGATTAAATAGGATCAAGTCTTAATCAACAGGCTGCTTTTGCAAGAGCGGTAAAATGGACGAAAGCATTGCTTTGAAAGGAGATACTATGAAGGAATTTTATAAGGACCAGTTACGTGTTCTGGTGGCACAAAATCGGGATGCTACGGGTAAGGCGGCTGCTGAAGATATCCGAAGGGAAATTTTTGCATTGCTGGCTCACAAATCCCAGATCAACATGATCTTTGCGGCCGCACCCTCTCAGAATGAGGTTCTATACCATTTGTTAGCATTTACCGATATTGATTGGAACAGAATCAACGGCTTCCATATGGATGAATATGTGGGGCTGCCTAAGGAAATGAAGAACCAGAGCTTTGGAAACTATCTGAATGAGCATATTTTCAAGAGGGTACCCTTCTGCTCTGTAAACCTGATTGATGCCACGGCTACGGATAAGGAAGCCGAGTGCATGCGATATTCACAGCTTCTGGCAGAAAATCCTGTGGATATCGTAGTGCTGGGCATCGGTGAAAACGGACACATTGCCTTCAATGATCCTCCTGTGGCGGATTTTGAAGATTCCAAGCTGGTAAAGATTGTGGAGTTGGATGAAAAGTGTCGTAACCAGCAGGTCCACGACGGCTGCTTTGCACGGCTGGACCTGGTTCCTACCCATGCGATCACTCTGACCTGTCCCGCCCTCACCGCCGGAGCGAAAATGTTCTGCGTGGTACCCGGACCTACCAAGGCCCAGGCGGTGCGCCAGACCATCGAAGGCGAGATCGGTGAACACTGCCCTGCCTCCATTCTCCGCAAGCATTCCGGAGCAACCTTGTATCTGGATGAAGACAGCGCAAAGGAGCTGGAACTATGAGAGGAATTCGCAGCACCCGTCTGATCACTCCCGAGGGAATTCGCCCCGGTTGTGTATACTGGGAGGGAGAGAAGATCTGTGCAGTAACGGAGAATCCCCTGGAAGGTGTTCCGTTGCTGGACGTTGGCTCCGCATGGGTGACCGCCGGCTTTATTGACCTGCACACCCATGGCGGTGGAGGCCGGGGATTTGACGGCAGCGAAGAGGATATTGTGGAAGCCTGCAATTTCCATCTGTCCCACGGTACCACCTGCATTTTTCCCACCCTTTCCTCTGCGCCCATTGATGATTTGGAAGCAAGTGTGGAAAAGATTACCCGGGCAATTCAGAATCCGAACATGAAACCGACAGTGCCCGGTGCCCACCTGGAAGGTCCCTATTTTTCCCTGGCGCAAATGGGTGCCCAGCGGCCCAAGTTCATCACGCCCCCCATCCGGGAGGACTATTTGCCGCTTTTGGAGCAACATAGCAGCCACATTGCCCGGTGGGACTATGCTCCGGAAAATGATACGGATCAGGCTTTTGCCAAAGCACTGCGGGATCACGGTGTCCTGGCCGGTGCAGCCCATACCGATGCCCTTTATGAGGATATGCTTGCGGCGAAGGCGGAGGGCTTAGCCATTGTGACCCATCTCTATTCCTGCACCTCCACAATCACCCGGGACCATGGATTCCGGAGGCTGGGCGTGATTGAAACGGCCTGGCTGGAAGATGACTTGTATGTGGAAGCCATCGCCGATGGCAAGCATCTGCCTCCGGCGCTTTTGAAAATGATCTGGAAACTGAAGGGCAGCCACCGGGTTGCTTTGGTGACGGACAGCCTTCAGTGGGCAGGTGTCGATCAGGAAGGCATGATTGAAGGGACGGACTGTCTGATTGAGGACGGCGTCTGCAAAATGCCCGACCGGAGCGCCTTTCAGGGCAGCATTGCAACCACGGACCGCCTTTTGCGGGTAGCGGTACAGGAAGCCGGAATACCCATCACGGAAGCGGTTCGTATGCTCACCGAGACTCCTGCAGCCATTATGGGACTAAAAACAAAGGGCTTGCTGGCAGAGGGTTTTGACGCGGATATTCTGGTTCTGGATGAGAACCTGTCCCTGCAAAAGATTCTTGCTAAGGGAACGGAAGTCTCTGAATAAGAAATCTCCGGCCGCTCAGAATGCCCTGCTCCTTCTGCACGAAGGGTGGCAAGGCATCCGGGCGGCCGGAGTACAAAAGAAAGAAGGGAAACACGATGATGAAGCTGTTTTCGCCGGACAGCCCCTTGATGGTCTGGCTCCGCAAGATCACCGACTATATGATCCTGAGCTTTTTCTGGCTGGTGGCATCCTTGCCGGTGGTTACTTTTGGCGCGTCCACCACGGCCATGATTGTCGCCGGAGAGAAAGTGATCCGCAAAGAAGAGGGCAAGCTCCTCTCTGTGTTCTGGACTTGCCTGCGCAAGGAATTCCGGCAGGCGACCCTTCTTTGGCTCCTGCAGATCCCCGTTCTGGCCATGGTCCTGGTGGATATGGCCGTCGTGGTGCAGCTGGAGCAGTACATGACTTTGAGATTTCTGCTGGCTGCAGTGGCACTATTTGTGTTTTGCTGGGTCCAGCTTTGGTTTGGGTATCTTGGAAAATTCCAGGATTCCATTGGGGTGCTGCTGCGTAACACCCTGAAAATGACCGTTGCCGACTTCGGCAAGACCTTTTTGCTGGCGGCGCTGATGGTAGCTGCGTTGGCAGGCACCTATGTCCTCGTTTTACTGATGCCGCCCCTGCTGCCACTTCTGTGGGCCTTCTATCAGATTCTGGCAGGCAAACTTCTGAACGGTATTTTTCGCAGGTATATCCCGGAAGAAAATCCTATCCCAGGCAATGGGTCGCAGGATTCAGAGTAAACGCAGATCATTTACAATTTTACCTTGGAGGAATAAACGATGGCAAAACTCAATATCGGTTGGTCCGAAGTAAGTATTACACCCGATAAGAAGATTTCTCTTGCAGGCCAGTTTGCCGAGCGGATCAGCGAGTATGTGGAAAAACCTATCACCGTTACCGCTATGGCGGTGGAAGCGGGCGACGATCAGATGATCCTCTGCTCCGTAGACTTAGGGGGTACCAACTGGAACCTGGTGGAGGCCGTCCGGCAGAACCTGGCAGGGAATGATCTGGGCATCGATCCCAGGAAGGTCATCCTCTCCGCCATCCACACCCACACCGGTCCCAGCTACACCCGTACCAGCCGAATTGAGGGTGTGAAAGGGATGCGCAGCAATCTGGAAATTCTGAAACCCTTCCTGGCGGAAGGCCAGGAATACGTCCCTGCCGCCAATGTCAGCGACAACAACCCGGAGATTATGGTGGGTGACGAGATGCTGCAGTTCCTCATCGAGCGCATCACCCGGGCCGTCATCGAAGCATGGCAGAACCGGGCCCCCGGCTCCTTTACCAACGCCTTCGGCCGTGCCGCCGTGGGTATGTGCCGCCGGGTTACTTACTCCGATGGTACCGCCCAGATGTGGGGCAACACCAACACCGCCGTGTTCGACGCCGTGGAAGGCGGCAGCGATACCGGCATCGAACTGATGTACATCCATGACGAAGCCGGCAAACTCACCGGTATCGTTGCAAACCTGGCCTGCCCCGCCCAGTGTGTCCAGCACCGGCTGTTCGTGTCCCCCGACTTCTGGGGCGAGGCCAAGATGCTGCTACGGAAGCACTTCGGTGAGGATATCCAGCTGCTGGCCCTGTGCAGTGCAGCCGGTGATCAGTGCCCCGTGGATTTGGTGCGCTGGGTCAATCCCGAAAGCGACATCCACGACCCCAACTGCGAGCGAGACAATCCTCCCAAGCGGAAGGCCGATCCCTCCATGTTCGACCTTGCCGGTATGCGCGTGACCGGCAGACGAATTGCCCGGGAGATCATCGACGTTTACGAAGAAGGGCTGGACGCGCCTCAGAGTGACATCGTCTTTACCCACAAGGTCAGCGATTACCGGCTGCCCCTGCGCCGGGCCACCCTGACGGAAGCGGAAGAAGCCAAAAGAGCCATTAAAGACTACCTGCGGGACAAGCCCGGCAATGTGGACTTTAATGACATTGCAAAGCTCCAGCGCCATTTGGGCATTTTGGGCCGGATGGAACTGCAGGACCACCTGGATTGTCTTCCCACCGAGGTCCATGTGATCCGCATGGGCTCCGTGGCCTTCGCCACCAACCCCTTTGAGCTGTTCCTGGACTACGGCAACCAGATCAAGGCCCGGGCTCTTTGCGAGCAGACCTTCCTGGTGCAGCTTGCGTGCGGCGCCGAAGGCTACCTTCCCACCGCCAAAGCGGAGCAGGGTGGCCACTACAGCGCCTTCCTTCCCAGCGGCAAGGTAGGCCACATCGGCGGCGAAGTGCTGGTGCGCCAAACCCTGGAAGATATCAATAGCATGTTTAGATAACTGAAGATGGATATTTGACATCGTGTGACTATCTTTTTAGGAGGAAAAACTATGCTGATGAAACTCAAAGACGGAAAGTCCAAGGTTCTGACCCTAAGCTACGATGACGGGGTTGTGCAAGATATTCGGATGGTAGAGATTCTGGACAGGCACGGAATCAAGTGTACTTTCAACATCAACACAGGCTTGTACCTACCGGAGAATGTTCAGCGGGAGCGGTATTATGGACGACTTAAACTATCCGAAGCGCTGGCACTGTATAAGGGTTCTCCTCATGAGGTGGCGGTGCACTCTCTGACCCACCCCTTCCTGGAGACCCTCAAGAAACCTCAAGTACTGGTGGAGATTCTGGAAGACCGGAAGAATATCGAAGCCCAGTACGGCGCACTTGCCCGGGGCATGGCTTATCCTATGGGAAACTACAGCGACATGGTAGTAGACGCCCTGGGGGACTGCGGCATCTGCTACAGCCGGACCACAAAGTCCACCGAAGATTTTAAGTTCCCCGAAAACTGGCTGACGCTCCACCCCACCTGCCACCACAAGAATCCCAAACTTATGGCGCTGGCACAGAAATTCGTGGAGGAAAAGCCCCGGTATATGGGTCAGAACTGGATGTTCTACCTCTGGGGCCACACCTATGAATTTGACAATAACGATAACTGGAATATCATCGAGGAATTCGCTGCCTACACTGGTGGGAAAGACGATATCTGGTACGCTACCAACATCGAGATCTATGACTATGTCAAGGCCTACGAGGCGCTGCGTGTCAGTGTGGACGAGCGTATCATTCACAATCCCACCGACATTGATGTGTGGTTTTACCAGCAGGGAGAAACACACTGCGTAAAGGCTGGAGAAACACTGCGACTTTGAATCGGTACCCAGCGAAACGAAAGTTGGCAGGGCCATCCTGAAGAAACTGTCTGAATTTATTACCCAATTTCGAAAATAAATTCCAGAGTTGCATCTGTTACTTAAAATTTATCTTAATTTCAGGAGTATAAATTAAAAAAGAACATTGCTGCTGACTTCGGCACCTGCTGTTTACACCCGATAAGCTCTACTCACTCCGGAACACACCGGAGCAGTTGGCGCGCCTGACAAGGCTCTGCCGGGAACACGGCTTCTAGATCATCGGTGAGGACATCAATTCTAACCGGCAGTCTTTCCGGTGCAAGGCGCTGGATGATCCCAAATTCCACCACCTGGTCGATGCCATCTATACCCTCATCGGCTACGAGGAGATGGCCACCCTGGACCCCGTGGGTGCAAAAGAAAAGTTCCGGGAGATGTTCCGCTCATAATAATCGCATTTTCAGTGCGGGAATTGCCGAGTAATTAATAAGGGGCTGGCGCACTCAGAAAAGTGAGGCGGCTCTAAAAAACGTGTCCGGCTCTGTACAAGAGCGGGGCGTTGTCTTGAAACTCAGTTAGTAAGAAACAAGAAATCGTAAGTAGAATATGCGGCATAAACAAAAAATGGTACGCTATATTACTTGGGATCCACCTCCGCCATCGTGGCGGATATTAAAACACTATATTTTCCTTCCTTTCAATTGGGCGCAGCCGGAACAACTTCCGGTTGCGCTCAAAATTATTTCGACACCTTTCCTGTGGCTTCGCTATCGATATTTAGCGAGGCTAGAGGAAAGGTGTCGATTCTATTCTCAAGATTCTCTATGTAACCCTGAAATATCGGAAAAAAACAAAAAATACTCGGTTTTGCACAATGGATATACAGCATTTGCATACAGTATACGCGCACCTCCTTCTGAAGTTTGATTTCACCTATCAAATTTCATTATTTAGGAGGTCTGCGTTATGGCGGATAAGGAAAAATACGTAATTAAAATTCAAGGTAAGCTGATCGAGGTATCAGAGGATGTTTACTACGCCTATTTCCATATGGAGCGGCAGGAACGGACACAGGAGGAAAAAAAGCAGAGGAACGAAGTGATGTCCTATGATGCTCTGGACGATGGTGAAACTCTGGGAATGGAAAATATTGCGGATATGTCTACTCCCAGCATGGAAGACTTGGCTATTGCACAGGAACTTCACGATAGACTGCATCATGCTGTGGAGGCATTGCCAAAAGCTGATAGAGAGCTGATCAGAGCGATTTATTTTGATGGTCTGACAGAAAAAGACTATGCGAAAGAGGCAGGGATGAGCCAAACCGGAGTTAGCTACCGCCGCAGAAAAATTCTGTCGAAGCTAAAATTGTTTTTGGACATTATGGGAAGTTTTTGCTGATTTCTGCTACGAGGGGTTCTGAACTCGGATAAGTAGTGGGAGGAACTTTTTCGGGACCCGAAAAAAGCCTTTTCGTGAACCTTTCAAAGTGAATATCCAGAAACTGAAATACATCCGTTGGTGTGCCTTGTAAAGAGAGAGAGTAGGCAGCGACATTGGAGGGAGCGCGAAGATCCACCTGTGCAGACAATCTGCATTAAAGCGGCAAATAAGGTGGGGAGCGGGACCGACCGTCCAGAAAGCAGATCATGGCCGATTTGTCTTGCGATGACAGCACCAGCGTTGGTACTCCTGTCCCGTAAGGGGCAGCTCGGAGAGATCCTCGGAGGGGTGGAATTCCCGTGATGTGCTGCCAGGCACAGTTTCAGTTTCTGCCCTGGATGACCTTTGGTTGTCCGTGCCTGGGGAAGTAGTGTCAGGAATACAGGCGAATTATAATTATCAAATTTCAGAAGGAACCGCCCTGCCGATTTGCGTAAGCAATGGCAGGGCGGTTTTGCATACAGGAGATTACTATGAGTGCAAATGCAAATTACTGCGGTATCGTTCTGTTGCTCCGGCAACTGGTGAAGGACGGATACTGCACAAAAAATGAAGCAACCAGGATTGCCGCACTGATTGCAAGGCAGACTGGTGTGAGTATAAAATTGCCAATTTCATGACCATTTCGTTGTCCATTAGTGTGAATTGCTTTGCGAGGAAGGGTGTGATACCATGTGTTGCTAACAGGAGGTGGCAACATTGTCAGCGGCACAGGACAATCTCGCACGAAAGCAAATATTCATTCCTGCGGTACAGCCGGAAGCAGTTATACTGCGGGTTGCAGCCTATTGCCGTGTCAGCACTGATTCGGAAGACCAGCGCAACAGCTTTATGGCGCAGCAGAGCCATTATGACACGCTAATCAGGAATCATAGCGGATGGCAGCTGGTAGAAATATATGCGGATGAGGGTATTACAGGTACATCCGCAGCCAAGCGTGATGACTTCCAGCGGATGCTGAGTGATTGCCGCAGAGGACAGATTGATAAGATCCTTGTGAAATCCATATCCCGGTTTGCCAGGAATACAAAAGAGTGTCTGGAATATATCCGGGAACTGAAAACTCTGGGGATCAGCGTGTTCTTCGAGGAACACAATATCGACACCCGGATGGTAACAAGCGAGATGCTGACCGCAATCCTTGCATCCTGCGCCCAGGCAGAGAGTGAGTCCATTTCAAAGAATATGACGTGGAGCATCCAGATGCGGATGCAAAAAGGGATGTTCAATACCTGCAGAGCTGGAATTGGCTTTTTGTTGAGCAAAGATGGGCTAACAATTCGTCCAGAGGCTGTACCGGTGATTCGGAGCATCTACATGGACTATGTCAGCGGAATCAACTCCCGGGAAATTTCGGACCGTCTTACTGCTGAAAAGGCACTTGGAAGAGAATGGAATAGGAAACTGGTTGACTATATTCTCACGAATGAGCGGTATGCGGGAAATGCCCTGCTGCAGAAGAAGTACCGCACGGATACATTCCCCAGAATGAAAAAGCCCAACCGGGGCGAAAGGCCGATGTACTATGTTGAAGGCAGTAATCCTGCCATGATTGAGCAGGAACTGTTTGATCAGGCGGTGGAACTGAGAAAGAGCCGTAGGCGTGATACGACAAAGGGACAAGCCAGATCCTTTGCGAAGAAACTGTATTGCCATTGTTGTGGCAACTTGCTTCGATCCAAGAAAGTCAATAGTACATGGTACTGGGTGTGCAGAACGCATGAGGAATCTGCTAATAAATGCCTATTACCTCCGATTCCCGAAGATGAAATTGTCAGGGCGTTTTTACGCCTTTATTATAATCTTAAAAACCATCAGGAAATACTCACCTTTTTGCTTCAACAGGAGAAAAAGATTCGGACCCGGCAGATGCTGTGGGGTGCAGACATTGTTGAGATTAACAAGCGAATATCAGACATCATCAGTCAGAGTCATAAATTGACCGCAATGAATAAGTGCGGCAATGTTGACCCTGACATTTTTATTGCAAAATCCAATCAACTGGCAGAGCAGCTTCGCAAAGCCAAACGGCAGAAAGAACTACTCCGGACTCATAAGAATAACGGGCTTATCGAAATTACCGGTCAAATGCTGGAAGTCATATCTGCTGGCCCGGATATGCTGGAGACTTTCGATGCGGAACTGTTCTGCGAATTGATTGAGAGAATCACAATACAGAGCAATCAAAAGATTCGATTCCGGCTAAAGAATGGTCTGGAACTGCCGGAATCTATAGAGAGGACGGTCAGATAGATGGGGCGGAATAGAAAGCAGCCATTTGGTTATGGAATGGAAAGGGGCAAGGTGGTAATCCAGACGGGAGAAAGCACCTGGGTGAAGCACCTCTACCGAGAGTACATCACAGGAGTTCCAATAAGGGAACTAGCTGAGTATATGCAAGGAACAGGAGTGAACTATGAGGAGGGCAAGAAATGGAACATTAATATGATTGCTCGGATCCTCTCAGATGAACGATATGTAGGCGCTGTTGGATATCCATCGATCATCGAAATGGTCATATTCCAAGCGGTCGCTGAGAAAAGGAAGAAGAAAGCTCCTGCTGTGCAGAAAACGGAAGCCCAAAAGGTGTTAAGGAAAAAATGCGGATGCCGCATAACACCTCATATTGAACAAGAGGTTCTTTTCCTGATGAACAAACTGGCGGGGAAACCTGATCGTATCCAAGTACCAAAAGAACAGAGAAGACCCGACACCAAACCGGAGATCCTGCAAGCAGAGCTGAGCGCCATGATGGATAACCTCCCGGTAGATGAAAAGCAGGCCAGGGAAAAGCTGATAGAAGTGACGGTGGCGATGTATGAATCCATCGATCCAAGAGAATACGAAACACACCGTATGAAAAAGGTGTTTGGAAACGAACAGCAACGGTCGGAGCTGGATGCATGTCTGGTAAGCCAGAATATATCAGCAGTTACGGTGACAAGTACCGGAAAAGTGAGAATCAAGCTGAAAAATGATCAGATTATCGAAAGGGGAGAGTGAAGTGAGTGAACTCCAACGAATCGTAACCATAATTCCGGCGAAACCCATTGCGGAGCAGCAGGCTACGAAACGAAAACTGCAAGTTGCGGCCTACTGTCGAGTATCTACCGAGGATGAAGAACAGCAGTCCAGCTATGAAGCGCAGTGCAGCTATTATACCGATAAGATTATGGCAAATCCGGAATGGATAATGGCTGGAATCTTTGCGGATGAGGGTATCACAGGTACTTCCACAAAGAAGCGGGATGACTTCAACAGAATGATCCGTAAATGCAAAAAGAAAAAGATAGACCTGATTCTTACTAAGTCCATCTCCAGATTTGCCCGAAATACACTGGATACTATTCAGTACACACGAATGCTTCGTGCAATGGGTATCGGTATCTACTTTGAAAAAGAAAACATCAACACACTGGATATGGACAGCGAGATGCTGATCACAATGCTGGGTGCTTTCGCGCAGGCAGAAAGCGAATCCATTTCCAGAAACGTCGCTTGGGGCAAACGGAAAGCAATTAGAGATGGAAAAGTGACAGTTAATTTCAAACAACTGTATGGCTACTACCTTCGAGAAGATGGATCGCCTAGCTTCTATCCTGATAAGGCTGCTGTGGTGCGGTTCATTTATCAGCAGTTTTTGTATGGTGATAGCCTGCAGATGATAAAAAAACGGTTGGACCATGAGGGAATTCCGAACCCTAAGGGCGAGCCCGGATGGCAGATAGCAACAATAAAATCCATTTTGAGAAATGAGAAATTTTGTGGTGATGTATTGGCTCAGAAAACCTTCAAGGAGTGCGTGATTGGAGGTAAGGTAAAGAAAAATACCGGTCAGCTTCCGCAGGTGCTGGTTCAGAACAATCATCCGGGGATGGTTAGCCGTGAGATGTTCTACGCAGTGCAAGAGGAAATGAAACGGAGGACAGCGGCAAGAAGTCCGTCCGACAAATCATCTACCGGTCGTACCTGCTATGCAAGTAAATATGCCCTTTCAGAAAGGCTTGTGTGCGGCGAATGCGGAACTTTGTATAGAAGATGCACATGGAATATTCGGGGCAAAAAGAAGATCGTGTGGCGCTGTGTGAGGCGGCTGGATTATGGAACCAGATACTGCAAGCAGTCGCCAAGTATGGAGGAATCCGCTTTGCAAACAGCAATTATGAATGCCATCAATTCTACAATCGATTCCAAAGACGGCGTCGTGAGGGGTATCACGGATGCAGTTCTCCTCATGGCCAGACCGCAAGAAAATGCGGAATTCTCCTTGGAAGAGGTAAATCGAAAGATTCAGGAGCTGAATGAGGAGTTCTATAGACTATTCGATGAATGTGGGGCAGAAGAAAAACACAAAGACCGGTTTGCTGAGATTACAAAAGAACTGGCAGAATTGAAAAGACAACGGGAAGAAATATCCGCACAACTCCAAGATAATCAAGGCATTCAAGCGCGGATTCAAAGAATGACAAAAGCTATGGGGTGGATGGAACATTTTATAACTGAATGGGATGAAATAATGATCAGGCAGCTTATACATACGGTCGAGGTAATATCTGCTGATCGCATCCGGGTTGTGCTGACAGACGGTTGCGTGGTAATGCAAGAGGTGCATACGCAATAGGAACACGCCGAATCAATTGCAGATAGCACCTTATAGAACTGACATTATCTGAATATTAGGCTTGCTAAGTCAACAGCACATGACCAAGGGAAAGTTCATGTGCTGTTGTTTTATCAAGATAATCCGAAATGAATGGAGGGAAACGAATGAACATCCGAAAGAATATTGACTACAGTGAAATGTACGAAGCTCTCGATAAACTGATGGCTCAGCAGCTTTCTCAGATGGAGCTATACTGTCAGATTGGCAAGACTGTGTGCCGGAGAACGGAAAAGGGCGCGGCAGTTATGGCGTCTGAATACTTGAGCAAGCAATACCCGGATGTAAAAGGTTTCTCTCCGAGGAGCCTTCGAAGAATGCGGGATTTTTATCGTACGTATGAAAATCATCCTACGCTGCTGTCACGTGCGCTGCGGCTTGGATGGATTCAGAATGTGGTGATCATGGAGGCTGATCTGACCATGGAACTGCGGGAATGGTACATGAAAGCTGTGAAGCAGTTTGGCTGGTCTAAGATGGAACTGATTGAGAACATTAAAAATGAGGTGCATAAAGAAATAGTCCTAGATATTGGACAGAATTTATGCGATAATAAGGTCAATCAAAGCGATGGAAGCAATTTTGGAGAAGCTAAAGACATTGTTGTGAACATTTTTGGAGTATATGTTTTCCAACTGATTCGGAAGAGAATTTCGCTCTTTCGGTGCCGGGGTAAACCAGAGAGGTTATGCTATGTATTATGCCAACGATGAGAATGAAGTACGGGTCAATATAGATAGTGCTGCAGCAGAGTACCGCTATTTTTGCCCGGCATGCAAAAGCCAAATGATAATAAAAAGGGGAAAGCTTATTGCACCTCATTTTGCGCATAAAACTAAGGGCCAATGTGATCCATGGTATACGGGTAAGATGTCTCAGTGGCACCGTAAATTGCAGAACAAATTTCCTCCGGATATGCAGGAAGTTGTTTTGTGGAATTATGATAATACGGAATATCATGTAGCTGATGTTTTAGTGGGAACTGAGAGTAAGGGGATTGTATTTGAATTTCAACATTCGGATATTTCTGTTGAAACATTCATTTCCAGAACGAAGTTTTATATGAACTTAGGTTATTCTGTTGCTTGGATTTTTGATTATCAAGACAGTGGTCGCCCGAAGTGCATTTTCTATGAAGATACAATGTTGTCGGATCGTATAAAGCGTGTTGTATGGCCGGGAAGAGACCGCGTACGAATTTTTGATTCTGAAATAATGCGCATGTTTATCGAGGACTGCAACAATGGTGAGCATAATTTAAGTGTGTTATTTAATGTGAACACAGGCCGTGGGCGAGAATATCTGTGTGAATATCGGAATGGTTATCAATCGTATAGGTGGGAATATATCGATCCTTTGTCAAGAGAGGCTTACTATATTCGGCCTGATTTTAATACCAAAGAAAGTCTTTCGGACTTCAGGGCGGCATTCTTTACAGAAGAAGAGATTGATGGGCATATTCAAAAAATAGTTGCCAAATACAAGTGCATAGACGCAAAGTGATTTTGGCGGGAACAAGGATATATATAATGGTGGATTTGTGCCGCTTTATGAGAAAAGATTTTGCTGAATTTTTTTGAGGGGAATATCCATATGAGCTCGCTCGGATACTTCTAGGCCAATGGTTTTGAAAGCCAACAGGACTTGAATGAAGGAACAGTTCAAATGCAGGCTTCACAGCAATCACCATTCCCACAGGCGCTGAGCTCGGTTATTAAAGGTTCAGTTCGGTACCGATTGGAAGCATATAAGTATTGCAACTTAAGATTGGTTGTTTATGCTATAATTGATCACACCAAAAAATACGGAGGATAGAAATGACAAACAAAGAATTGAGCAGTTATATCCGCCACTACGTAGAGATGGATAAAACTAAAAGTGCAATTATGCTGACTGGTGAATGGGGAACTGGTAAGAGTCACTATATTAAAAATGAGCTGATTCCATTCCTGGCAGAAAACGGGGGACATAAAAGTATTTTCGTATCGCTGTATGGATTGTCTAGTATTTCTGAAATTAGCAAGAGCATTTATTTAGAAGCACGTCTAGGGGTACTGAACGCAAAATCTGAAGGAATTGCGGCAGGCAAGTTGGGCGTTACAACCGTTATCAAGGGAGTGTCCAGCTTTTTTGGTATCGAACTAGGAGTGTCTGAAGATACATTGAAGCAACTGTATCAATCGATTGATCTGTCTGGCAAGTTGATCATTTTGGAAGATATAGAACGTACCCAGATTGACCTGTTGGAACTGATGGGTTACGTGAACAGTCTTGTGGAGCAGGACGGTGTGAAGGTCCTGCTCGTTGCAAATGAAAAAGAAATACTCCGGTATGAACCCGAAGCGGACAGCGTGGTTGACGACGATCCCACGAATGTCTTTGAGGAAAAACCGAAGAAAAAAGATAGGGCATACACTGCTGAAACATTGGAATACCTGAAGACTAAGGAAAAAACTATAAGCGATACGATTGCTTATGCTGGCAATTTTGAGGTGGCAATTAGGCAGATTATTTGTTCCTTCAAGGATGCAAGACTCGGTTGCTTCGCAGATGATGGTCACGCAAAAGCGATTTACCGCATTATGGAAGAGCGAAAGAACTATAATCTGAGGTCCTTCATCTATGCCTGTCAGAAAACCACAGATATATATCAGAGACTGGTAGGGGAGTATAGCGATGATTTCCTGACGTGTATTTTTTATGGAATCATTCATTTCTCCATGCGAGTGAAAACAGGCGAAAAAATGACTTGGTCCGGCGCGGATGTTTTTTCTCTGGAGTTAGGTTCTGATAAATATCCGTTGTTCCGGTTCTGTTACGACTATATTCAGAATCACGTGCTCAAGAGGGACATGATTCCTGTTGCAGAAAGAGCATTGGAAAAACTGCGGCTGTATGACAAACGAAAAACGCAGGGCGATCCGGACATAACTAAAATTTCGAAATACCACCGTTATTCCGAACGTGACTTGCGTGAGGCAGTTGAGTCTATTCAGACCAGGCTTGCCGATCCCACAGACATTTCTTTCTACGACTATGGTGTTCTAGCAGTGTATCTGTTGAGAGTGAAACATCTCTACGGCTGGGATGTGTCTAAAGGAAAAAGACTTCTTGTTGATAATCTTCGCGGTAGGGGTGCAGAAATTGAAGCAGACATACTGTTCGGGTTAACTGTGAAGGGAGCCGAAGAGGCTCTTCAGAGAGAATATGATGCACTAAGAAAAGCAATGACGGATGCGTTGAAGGGAACGGAAGAGATTCCAGGATTCAATTACTTACCGGAGCAAATACCGCTATTTTGTACACAGTTTCAGATAAACCGAGTGTGTTTTGAAACAGGAAAACTGACAGCCAATTTTGACATACCGCGGCTTGTCGAGATGTTTTTGGCGTCAGCTCCTGCACAGATGGACGATATGCGGTATGCATTTTTGCGAGTATATAGATCCATTAATATCGGAGAGTACTTGTCTGCCGATAAAGATGCACTAATACAATTACGTGAGGGCATCATGGAAGGCATGAATACACACGAACTTGACCTTGTACAAAAACTTCAGTGTGAATGGTTTGCAGGTAATTTGCTGGAAATTATTGAAAAACTTTCCTAACGGAAAAGGGAATAATGGTATCGGATGTCGAAACTTGCGAACGAAATATTAGGATATTTTGGAGCATAAAGGCCTTGTTAAGTGACCGAAAAGTGACATCCAAACTTTGTATTAACCACAAGCATAAGGACATCCGAAAGGATGTCCTTTTTGCTTGGAGGTACCGGCCAGATTTGAATAATCCCAATGCAACAGTCCGGTGGACTGTTGCTTGCCGCCAGCTGGATGGCGGCAACACCATAAATTTCTTTCCAACGGAAAGAAATTGCAAACAAATCTGGCCGGTACCGTTCCGAATTCCCTGGTCCGCAATAATGATGCGACATCCGCAAGGATGTTCTTTTTGTTTGAAGTCCGTCCAAGATCTGACCGGAAAGATATTGCAAACAAATCTGGCCGGCACTTGCAACTACCTCTGTGTTATGATAAGATTACTATGAGGTGATAGAGATGCTGAATATGGTTAAAGGTTGCAGAATCAATGATCCAACAATTCTTTGTGAGGGATATGAGCAGATTGAATCTGGATTTGTTTCCAACGTAAATGCTGACAAAATTCAGTCTCTTTTTGAGAGCTTTGTTCTTCTGCATGATGAGTACTGTTTTATCATCATTGAAGTGCCTACGAATGCGAAAGAGGAAACGGCCCTTACATCTGATGGAACACAACCTTTACATAAGGATGTCTACTATTTGGACGGACTTACGCCGGAGAGAGCGATTGAGTTTCTGCGAGTGTTTGGTGAGTGGCTTATCCATGATGGTCTTAGTATCTTCGGAATTGGCATCCATTCCGGTGCAAATGAGATAATGCTGGGTAAGTATAATGTTGTTACTGTATATACGAAGACTCCGAAAAAGTATTTTAGTTTTTTTGAAGCACAGGGTATTCATGAAGTCACAGCTCTGAAAACTGCATGGGATTATTTTACACAGGATACTCCGGGAGAATCTTTCCTTTACGAACATAATGGGAAAAATATTTACGATTTGGTTGAACACTTAAAGCAGTATGGACTATATTTTGCAGAGCGTAGGGAAGAATGACTGATCTCTCAAGTGGGTTTTACCTCCAAGCAAAAGGGCATCCGCAAGGATGTCCTTTTTGCCTGGAGCCCGCCCAAGATTTGACCGGAAAGAAATTGCAACCAAATCTGGCCGGTACCTGTTCTGACGACACATATTACATTACCTGCACCCCAAATCCGGGGTGCATTTTTTGTTGCCTGATTTTGCGTCTTGTGCTATACTGGTTCCATCAAAACGAAAGAAGGGATGCGTATGCATTTTTCTGAATTCCTGAATTCCAGACGGGATCAGGCCAAAGCGCTGGTTGCTGCCCTGGGGCAGACCTTTTCCTACGCCTGCCTGCTGGGTGTGGATGTAAAATCCCGCTCCGTCCGGGTGGACAAGAACACCTCCGCCATTCGTGCCGGCAGTGATACCGAGTGCGGCTTCGTGGTGAAAGTGGTGGGAGATGGCCTCTTTTTCGAGTATTCCCTGGACGACATCCAGGAGGACACCGCCGCCCTGGCCCGCCGGATTACCGATGCCTTCCGGGTCCACAGCAGCCTGGCCGGCCGGATGCCGGAAGCCTTTACCCTGACCGATGAGCCCCTGGTGCAGTCCTTCTGCCGGTCCGGTGATCTGGAGCAGTACACCAACGAGCAGCTTCTGCACATCTGCACCGGGCTTCGTGACGATCTGCTGTCCCGGAGCGAACATCTGCTCAATGTCTTTGTTTCCGTGGGCTCTTTTGAAGTGTCCAAGCTGTTTATCTCCCAAAACCGGGAGCTGGACCAGTACTACACCTGGATCAACGGCGGCATGGTGGCTGTCTACCGGGACAATCACAAGGTGGTCCAGACCCGTGAGGGCGCTTACAGCCATCTCGTTTCCAAGGTGCTGGAGGATCTGCCCACCAAAACCGAAAAGCTCCTTCATAAGGCCCATATGCTCACCACCGCCAAGGCCATCCAGCCCGGTGTGTACGATGTGATCACCGACCCTTCCATCACCGGCCTGATTGCCCATGAAGCCTTCGGCCACGGCGTGGAGATGGACCAGTTCGTGAAGGACAGAGCCCTGGCCCAGCAGTTCGTGGGCCGCTATGTGGCTTCTCCCATCTGCAATATGCGCGACGGCGCCGGTTCCACCCTCTCCGCCGCCTCCTATTTCTTTGACGATGACGGCGTCCTGGCCGGGGACACCCAGATCATCAAGGACGGCATTCTGGTCACCGGCATCTCCGACCTGGCCTCCGCCACCCGTCTGGGCACCGCCCCCACCGGCAACGGCCGCCGGGAATCCTCCCGCAAGAAGGCCTACGCCCGTATGACCAACACCTTCTTCGAGCCCGGCAAGGACAAGCTGGAGGACATGATTGCCTCCATTGACCACGGATATATGCTCTTTGAGACCAACAACGGCATGGAGGACCCCAAAAACTGGGCCATCCAGTGCGTGGCCGAGTATGGTATCGAAATCGTGGACGGCAAGCTGACGGACAACTGGGTGTCTCCCGTGGTGATGAGCGGCTATGTGCCGGACCTGCTGAAATCCATCTCCATGGTCTCCGACGATTTTGAAGTAGCCGGTTCCGGAATGTGCGGCAAGGGCTACAAGGAATGGGTCCGCGTCAGCGACGGCGGCCCTGCGCTGAAAGTGAAGGTGAAGCTGGGATGAATCAGATTATAAAACTGCTGGATGCCGATAGGCGCATCAGCGACTACCGGATCAGCATCCGCAAGAAGGAAAGCTACGAACTGTTTTTCGTGAAGGGCACCCTGGAAACCGTCCGCTGTACCGACACCTGCGACAAAGAGGTGACGGTCTATGTGACCCACGGGGAATTCAAGGGCGAGGCCCAGTTCTTCGTCTATCCCTCTACCACTGAGGCCCAGCTTCGGGACCTGCTGGATGAAGCGGTGGCAAAAGCCCTGCTCATTAAAAACCGCACTTTCGAACTGCCCGGTGCCGAAACCGGAAGCTACGAAGTGGAGAGCAATTTCTCCGATTTTGAGCCTTCGGAACTGGCTGCGAAGATCGCAGAGCTGGTGTTCCGGGCCAATACCGTGGAAAACGCCGCCATCAACTCTCTGGAAATCTTCCTGAGCCGTCATACCGAAACCCTGCGCAACAGCCGTGGCCTTGAGAAATCCCAGGTACGTTACAGCGCCATGGTGGAAGCCATCCCCACCTATAACGGGGAAGCCCAGAGCGTGGAGCTATACGAGCAGTATAACTTCAGCGCCCTCCGGGATGAGGAACTGATGGCAGAGATCGCCGAAAAGATGGAGCAGGTGAGAGCCCGTTACCATGCATCGGTGCCCCGGGAAAAGCCGGCCTGCCCGGTGATCCTCCATAAGGAAGAACTGGCCCAGCTCTTTTGGAGCATCGCAGGGGATCTGCACTATGCCTCCATTTACAGCCATTCCGGTCTTTGGACCAAGGGCGATGCCATCCAGAAGGCCCCTGAAGGGGATCTGATCGGCATTACCATGGCCGGCGAGGTTCCCGGCTGCTCCCGCAGCGCCAAGTTTGACGCTGACGGTATGTCCCTGGGCAAAATGGAAATCGTCCGCCAGGGCAAGGCAGTGGCCTACTACGGCAGCAGCCGCTACGGCCAGTACCTGGGGGAGAACCCCACCGGTGAGCTGCGCTGCATCTGTGTAGAGCCCGGCAGTGCCGGCGCGGAGACATTCTGCCAGGGTCCGTATCTGGAGATTGTGTCCATGTCCGGCCTTCAGGTGGACTTTTACAGCGATTACATCGGTGGTGAGATCCGTCTGGCTTATTACCACGACGGCAGCACGTTGGTTCCTGTCACCGGCATTTCCGTGTCCGGATCCCTCAACGAGGTGCTGAACCGGATCCGCCTGTCTGAGGAAACCGCCATTCATAACGGCTACTGCGGCCCCAACAAGGCCCTTCTGCAGGGCATGAAGATCTTCTAAAGCAAAAGGACATCCCTACGGATGTCCTTTTACTATAATGGAAATTGTCCCCAGGGGGGTATCCATGTATCCTTCCAGTTCTTCGGCGGTGAGGGTGATCTTGCCGGAAAGGGGGTCGCAGACCAGAAACCGCTCGGCGTCCCAACCGTAAATCAGCACCCAGTGCAGGGCATGATCGTGGATGCCGTCGGCGTCTCCGGGGATGAATGTCTCCGCCAGCACCTGACAGCCCGCTGCCAGCGCTTCCTGCAGAAGGGCCGTGTCGGTATCCACCCCGGTTTGCACCCGTACCCGGTCTTTGCAGCGGTCCAGGCAGAGCCGGTACTCGTCTAAAAAGGGCCGGAACAGGGCATCCTCAAAATAACCGTCCCGGTTGTCCAGAAAAGCGGGGGAGGAGTGGCGCAATGTAACCTGCAGATCGTTTTTCGACAGGCAATCTGCCAGGGCCGCCGGGGTGATGCCCTTAAACACCCTTGACCGGTACAGGCTGTAAAGCTTCATTTCCTGCTTTTTGGTGGGGTACTGAACCTTTCCGTAATAATCCAGGAGCATCAGGGCGCAGCTTGCCCCGCAGGTTTCCATGGTGTGCTGACGGAAAAAGCGGATTTTCCCGGACATTTTGATACCCCCTTGCGTCTTTTTCTGTATTGTAGCCCATAAATGGCTGAAAATCAATCGGTGGACCGGAAATCTTCTTCCCACTTGACAATTCTTCGGGATTTATGTATGATTTCTATCAGCAATCGGAAGGGGGAATTCCCATGAAGCTGAAGAAAAAGATTCTGGAATTTGCGGTTATCACCTTCGGCCTGGCCCTGGTGGCTGCGGCAGTGTATTTCTTTATGATGCCCGCCCAGGTGAGTATTGGCAGCGCCACGGCCCTTGCCATGGTGCTCAGCAATTTTATCCCGCTGCCGGTATCCGTCATTACCCTGATTATCAATGTGGTGCTGCTGATCATCGGTTTCTTGCTGATCGGCCCGGAGTTTGGGGGTAAGACCGTTTACTGCGCTGTGCTGCTGCCCGCCTTTCTGGGTCTCTTTGAGATTTTGTTCCCCAATTTCCAATCCCTGACCGGGGATAATTTGGTGGATGTGCTGTGCTATATTCTGGTGGTCAGCATCGGCCAGGCCATCCTCTTTTCCCGCAACGCATCCTCCGGCGGCCTGGATATTGTGGGCAAGCTGATGAACAAGTATCTGCACATGGATCTGGGCCAGGCCCTGTCCATGTCCGGCATTGCCGTGGCCCTAAGCTCCGCCCTGGTTTATGACAAGGCCAATGTGGTGCTCAGTGTACTGGGTACCTACTTTGGCGGAATCATGCTGGATCACTTCATTTTCGGCATGAACATCAAGCGCAAGGTCTGCATCCTGAGCCCCAAAATGGACGAGATCAAGCAGTTCATTCTCCATGACCTCCACAGCGGCGCTTCCCTCAATGAGATCATCGGTGCCTACGACAATACCTCCCGGTGGGAGATCATCACCATTGTGGACAACCAGGAGTATCGGCGCCTCATGGACTATATGAAAAAGACCGACCCCAAGGCCTTTATCACGGTCTATTCCGTGGGCGAAGTGAATTACCAGCCTAAAAAGTGACAAAATGGTGCTGTCTCAAAATGCATATGTAGGGAATGACCTGTGTGTCATTCCCAGGAAAGTCTCTTAAATACGCAATCAGGAACGGCACACAGGCCGTTCCCTGGCTAAATATTCATCTCAGGGGCCGTCTCATTCATTTTGAGACGGCCCCCCTTTTATCGGTTCAGAAGCCACACCCCGGCGTTCAGGTAGGCCGCAAAGGTGAGCCAGATCAAGTAGGGAATCTGCAGCCAGGCAGCCAGGGGATCCACCTTCCGGAAGGACCGGATCATGGAAAATACCAGCAGCCACAGTGCCAGAAGCCACAAAAACGCAAACCCGAAGGCCTGGGCGTTGAAGAAAATCAGGCTCCAAAGGAAGTTGAACCCCAGCTGCAGCAGGTAGAGAACCGTGCTACGCTGCCGCTCCGGGCTGTCCTCCGCCAGGCGGATCCGTGCGATACCGATGCCCATGAGGGCATAGAGTACCGTCCACACAATGGGAAACACAATGCCCGGCGGCGAAAGGGGCGGTTTTGCAATAAATTCGGCATAAAGCTCCGTGCTCTCTCTGGAAAGGTACCCAGAAAGGGCCCCCACAGCCTCGGTAAAGAGAATCCAGAATGTGTAGGTTTTCCATTTCATAGCCATCACCCATGGGAGTATATGCACAAAGGATTGTGAAAAACACCTGGCCCGGGATCTGATATACTGGTTGCATCCACAGAAAACTGTGATACAATAGTGAAAATACATTGTCGAGGTGCGTCTATGAACTGCTCAAATCATAGTGATGACAATTGCGATAGCCACGGTTCCTTCGTGAGGCCTTTTGCGGCCCTTCAGGGCTTCAACGGGGAGGAAACGTGAAATGGCCCATTATGTGATCTCTGATGTCCACGGGGAAGTGGACCGCTTTCAGGCCATGCTGGAGCAAATAGCGTTTTCTCAGGAGGATACCCTGTACATCCTGGGAGATGTGATCGACCGGGGTCCCGGCGGGGTGGAGATGCTGAAAACCATCATGGAAACCCCCAATATGCACATGATCCTGGGAAACCATGAGCATATGTGCCTGAAGTATTACTCGGCCCATGCCACTATGATCGACATTCAGCGCTGGAACAAAAACGGTAACCTGCCTACGGTGGAGGCTATGGAGCGGCTTCGCCCCAATCAGCGGGATGAACTGCTGGAGTTCCTGGAGTCCCTGCCTGCTTTTATTGATGTGACGGTGAACGACCGGCGGTTTTACCTGGTCCACGGCTTCCCGGCCCGCACGGATTTTGACCGGATCTGGAGCCGCCCCAAGGCTGACACACTGAGCCCCTATAAGGACCGTACGGTCATCGTGGGCCATACCCCGGTGCCCTACCTGAAAGAAACCCTGGATCTGGAAGAACAATGCCGGATCTTCCACGGACCCGGCTTTATCGATATTGACTGCGGCTGCGGCCACAAACTGGAAGGCAAGCACCTGGCCTGCCTGCGCCTGGAAGATATGAAAGAATTCTACTGCTGAATAAAAACGAAAATTTCGCCCAATACCGGAAAAACCGGCAGACAGGAAACCCCGTCTGCCGGTTCATCTTTTATTCGTAGGAAACCAGTTCCACGGTGTAGCCTGCGTCACGCAGGGTGTTCACCAGGCCGTCGGGGGCCAGCAGGTGGGCCAGACCCACGGCGTAGAATACGGTGTCACCGCTTTCCAGATACTCGATGGCCACCTTCAGCATATCGTCGTTGCGGTCGGGGCCCATGGCGTTGTTGTACTCGTCGATGAGGGGCTTGTACTGTTCGTATTCGGCCAGCTCTTCTTCGGTCATTTCGGAGGTATCCACTTCATCGGAAATCATTTCGGTCAGAAGGGCTTCGTCGCCGGCCAGCCATGCCTCATACAGTTCCATCAGACCGGCGCAGTATTCGGGATAGTCCACGGAGCAGGTATCCATCAGGAGCATTTCCTGCAGTTCCTCGCTCCAGCCGGAGAGCATCTTCAGCTGGAATTCGTTGGATTCCACTTCCAGGATCTTCTTGCCCTGGTCCTTAGCCATGGTCAGCAGCCGGTTGTCCACACCCTTGGAGCTGGTGAGCTGATAGCCCTGCTGCTGGTAGAAGTTGTCGAGACTGCTCTGCCACACATGGGCCTTGAAGTAGAGGGTGTTAAAGTTGTAGCTGCCGCTGGCCTTCATCATCTGCAGGGCGTAGGTGTAGAGTTCCTCGTCTTCGATATGGCCATCGGTGTTGGAGCCGTCATCGTAGGTGTAAAGCTCGCTGAGCAGTTCCTGAAGTTCTTCGTCTTCTTCGGCCTGCTCCTCGAAGGCCTGGGTGTCACATTCCACAGCCAGGGCATCGGCTGCGTTGAAGGCATCGTAAATCACCTGGGGCAGGTGACCGGTCCGGTGGTCGCCTACATGGATGGTACCAAGCAGCCACATGGTCTGACCGTTCTGGCCGGTGACCTTGTAGAACAGGGGGGTGGGAGCCACATCCGGCTCGGCATCGGGGGAGATTTCTTCGGTGATGGCTTCGTAGGCATCGGGACTTGCCAGCAGGAAGCTCTGGTCGGTCTGCTGGGTCAGGTCATAGCTCTGGCCCTGGATGGTGTGGCTGGCCTGGTAATCGATGCCCAGAGCGGTGGGCAGACCGGAGTATTTGTCAAGGGCCAGGTAGCCTTCCATGGTCTTGGTATTGTAAGCGGAGGCAAGGTCATTGAGGAAATCGGGGTCATTGAAGAAAAGGGAGGTAACTTCCTGGTTCATAATTTCACTGAATTCTTCGTCCAGGGTGTACTCGAGCAGAATGCTGCCGCCCAGATCCGTCAGCTCTGCACCGGTCAGGAAATTCAGCCCGGGAAGCCATTCGTCCAGCATGGGGGTCACATAGTCAATGATCACATTGGCAGTAACGGCACTGTTCTTCTGGGGTTCGCCGTCGTCAACGGTCATGGTATACTGGCCGTCCTTGAACAGTTCCACGGAGTTATAGGTGCTTTCCTGTTCATAACCGGCGCTGTAATCGGTCAGGGAGATGTCCTGCTCGATTTTGGCCATCAGATCGGCACCGGAACCGAAGATGTCAATGGAGGTGTTGTCAACAATAATGGCACCGCCGGCGGCAGTAACACTCAACTGGCTGGTGTGGGTGGAGTAGGTCTCGGCGTTATACAGGTGACCGAAGGCCCGCAGCATCAGAAGAGGTACATCGGGATGGCCGATGACCACATAATCATCGGGCGTGGAGGGAGCATCTTTGGTGAGCACCGTGGCGTAGTGATCCTGCTGTACACTGAGGGAGTAGTGAACACCGGCAATGGCGTAAGTAATGGTGTACTCGGATGCGGAAATCTTGTTGTCGGCGGTAAGGGTGACGGTACCTTCGGCACTTTCAAGGATCGCATCCTCCGGCAGGCTCAGCCAGTTTTCCGGTGCAGTGGCATCTGCGAAGGAGAGAATGTAGCCGGAGCCGGTTTCCTCATGGGTCAGGGAAGCGTACAGGGAGGCATCCAGCAAGGCTGCCGGCATGAATCTGGCGGCATAGTCCTCGGAAGTCATTTCGCTCTGGCACTTGAAGGAACTGTTGCCATACATGACATGGAGGTAGGCCTTTCCGTCTGCGTAGATTTCTTCGGACTTGACTTCCAGATCGTCATAGCTCAGCCCACTGCTGGCAGTGGCGGCCATGGTCTCGGTACCGATTCCGGTGTAGGAAAGGGTGTGTTTTTCGGTGGTGGTGAAGGTTTCGCCGCCCACGGTCACTTCCAGGGTGGAGCTTTGGATCACAGAAAGCTCCGTCAGGGCGTTCAGGGCATCCACAGCCTCGGCATAGAGCTGGGCGGGATCCACAGGAGGCTCCGTGGGAGCGGCAGTGGTGGTCGGTGCCTGGGTGGCAGGGACGGTGGTGGTGGGCTGGGGCTCGGGCTCCTGGTCACATCCGGCAAATACCAGCACCAGCGCCAGGGCCAGCAGCACACAAAACAGCTTCTTGATGTGTTGCATGATGATTCTCCTTTTCTTTTTTCTTCTATTCTATCAGATACCATACGCTAAGTCAATCAATGGGAGTGTGACTTTATCACACCGATTCCGCGGAAAAAGATTGCAAAATCCGACACTTTCTGATATGATGGAACAATCCAAAGAACCGAAAGGAGCATTTCTATGGCAAAGAAAAAATGGGGAGACCGCCGGGACGCTACCTGGCTGCGGGATATCCCTGCCATGAACCTGATCATGCCCACCCTGATGCCCAACCGGGCCGACAACGAGGCCTTTATCAGCGTGGAGATCGATCTGCGCCCCATCAACGAATACCTGGCAAAGAAGAACGAGGGCCGCACCGAAGATAAGTATACCTTCTTCCACCTGGTGAGTGCCGCCATCGGCAAAGCCTTCATTCTGCGCCCCCGGATGAACCGGTTCGTCTGCAATCATAAGGTCTACCAGCGGGACAATGTAACCGTGGCCTTCACCGTCAAGAAGAAGTTTGAGGACAAGGCTGAAGAGGGCCTTGCGTTCCTGGAATACGACCCCGAGGAGACCATCGATACTTACCATGAGAAGATCATGAAGGTGATCCACCACGCCAAGAAGGGCACCGACGCCTCCACCGGCGCCATGGACCTGATTACCAAGCTGCCCCATTTCCTGGTGGTTTGGATCGTGAAATTCGTCCGCTGGCTGGATAAGTTCGGTCTGGCACCCAAGGATATGATCGCCTCCGACCCCAACCACGCCGCCATCTTCCTGTCCAACCTGGGCTCCATCGGCCTGGAAGCCGGCTACCATCATCTGGTGAACTGGGGCACCAACTCCTGCTTCATCGTGGTGGGCAAGAAGTACATGAAGATGGATTACGACCGGGAAGGGAACCCCGACTTCCATGAGGTTCTGCCCCTGGGCATCACCCTGGACGAGCGGATCGCCGATGGCTATTATTACTCCGGCACCGTGGCACTGGTGAAGGAACTGCTGGCCCATCCGGAACTGCTGGAGCAGCCGGCCAGTACCCCTGTGGAGTACGCCATCAAACGGTAAGTTTACCTTGACAAACAAAATACCCGGCGGTATAATAGCCGGGTAATAAGGGCTTGTAGCGCAGTTGGGAGCGCATCGCATTCGCATTGCGGGGGTCGAGGGTTCGAATCCCTTCAAGTCCACCAAGAAAAAAGAGACCGCCACAAGGCGGTCTTTTTTCTTGGTGGACTTGAGAAGAGATTCGAACAAACCTAATCCCAACTGTCCGGGGGACAGTGGGTTGCCGGGTAGGGCCCCGGCAACACCTTTATTTACTCCCGCCCAAAGCGGGAGTAAATGCAAACGAATCTCCTCAAGTCCCGATCGACATGGGCGATCCCTTTTTCGGGATCGCTGGTATT
>JAZSLC010000087.1:0-6217 GCA_045535175.1 Faecousia sp.
TGCTGGACAGCTTATTCAAGGAATACGGCAATCATTCCAGTAATTCCATGGATGTGCTGGTGTCTTTTATGATGGACAAAGCAGATGAATATGTTGCTTCCGGACAGAACAAGTTCGATCCCGCCAAAGATGTGAGGTAAGCTTATGCGATTTGGAGCAAATGCAAAAGAACACCGCTTTGAAACGGTAACGGTGCTTGGTCATCCCATGCTGTTCACTACCGCACATTTGGATCACGATACTATCCCTAAAGGCGTCCATTTGTATGCCGTGCGGCATCACAGTGAAGATCCGGAGAAACCCATTCAGCTATGTGCCTGGGCACTGGCCAACCGGTATGGTTCACTACTGACCACCACCCCAATTCAGCTGCAGCGCCACCCCAAATATGATAACAGTTTTAAGGATATAGACCCGGAGAAGGACTGGGTGGATAACGGATATTCCGTAAAACTCCGTGAATATCTGGAACACTATCCTATTCAAAAACCCCGGAAACGGGACCACGAAAGATAAGGAGGAATCGCCTATGGATAAACGAACCGCAATCTGCGAATATCTCAAAAAACACCACACCGGAAAGAGTAAAGCCGTCTACAGTCGTGAGCTGCAGCGGCTTTTTTGCATTGATGGGCGAAATCTGCGCCGTAAGATCAGTAGTTTACGGAAAGATGGCTTTCCCATCTGCAGTGACGAAACCGGCTATTACTATGCGGATAATCAGAAGGAGATCAATGCGACGGTCTGCCGCATGAATGAACTGGTCACTACCATTTCCAACGCCCGGACCGGTCTGCTGTTCGCCTCTGTGCTTCCGGAACGTGGTGTGACCGTAGAAGTCAAAATCAAGCTGGACTGAAGGTGCTGTTATGGAAGAAAAGAGAATTGCGAGGGTATTTCCACGCAGAACAAAAGCAACACCTGACGATGTGCTGGCTTTTACATCTGTTCCGCCCAAGGACGGACTGGCAGATATTGATGAGGTTCATGTATCCGTGGCGTTCACCTACGATCTGCCGAAAGCAGAAATGCTTGCAGATGCGTGGCGCACTTTGGGTGTGCCGGTTCTTGTGGGAGGACCCGCCTTTAACCATCCGGGTGGCGACTTTGTGCCCGGTATGTATCTGAAAAAGGGGTATGTCATTACCTCCAGAGGTTGTCACAATCGCTGTTGGTTCTGTTCTGTCCCCATGAGAGAGGGCGGCGTTCTCCGGGAACTGCCCATCACCGAGGGGCATATCGTATTGGACGATAATCTGCTGGCCTGTTCCGAACAGCACATCCGGGATGTGTTTGACATGCTGAAACAGCAGGAAGAAAAGCCTGTGTTTACCGGAGGCTTGGAAGCAAAGCTGCTTCTGCCATGGCATGTAGATCTGCTGCGGGAAACCAAAACCAAGCGGATGTACTTCGCCTACGACACCCCCGATGATTATGAGCCACTTGTAGCCGCAGGTAAGCTACTGCGTGAGGGCGGCATCACAAAAGCATCCCACCGTGCAGCCTGCTATGTCCTCATTGGTTATCCCGGAGATACGATAGAAAAAGCTGAAAAGCGATTGCTGGATACATGGGCGGCAGGTTTTGTACCCTTTGCCATGCTGTATCGGGATAAGGATGGACAGACCAATCCCGACTGGCGAAAGTTCCAACGAGTATGGGTTCGCCCGGAGATTATCTGTTCCAGACTGAAAAACGGTGACATCCAAGCAACAGAAACCTAAAAACAATATGTTAGGAGGTGCGAAATGCCCAGTAAATTGCAAATCATAAAAGAAATGGCGGCGCGGGAGGCGCTGAGCATAACCTCCAATACCGAAAGGTTTATGGCCTTCCTGCACACCGCCGCAAACAACTACAAGTACGACTTCAAGGAACAGCTGCTGATTCACGCACAGAAACCGGATGCAACCGCCTGTGCAGAGATCGACACATGGAACAAGCTGGGTAGATGGGTAAATGCTGGCACAAGAGGTATTGCCCTTTTGGTGGACCGGGATGTGCCCTATAAGCTGCGCTATGTATTCGATCTATCCGATACCAACAGTAGAGCAGGCAGAGAGGTCAACCTTTGGCAGCTGCAAGATCGTTATCTGGATGATGTGAAAGAGGCTCTGAGTAACAGCTTCGGTGAAGCGACAGATACCGGCGACTTTCGGAGTTTTCTCATGCAGATTGCGGAGTATGCAGTCAATGACAATCTGGACGACTATGTTGCCACCTTAATTGCGGTAAAGGGCAACAGCCTTTTGGAAGAACTGGACGAACTGAACACGAAGCAGTGGCTTCGTCAAACTTTGATAAGCAGTGTTGGCTATATGCTGATGACCCGCTGCGGACTGGATGCAAATGAACTCTATACCTTTGAGGACTTTGCCCATGTGCTGGACTTTAACACCCACGAAACCATCGGTGTCCTTGGCGTTGCAGCCAGCGATATTTCCGAAAAGGTTCTTCGGGAAATTGAAGTGACAGTCCGTGCTATTCAGCGGGAAGAAAAATCCAATGCTCGCACATTTGCCAACCGTGAAGAAAATCGCTATCATGAGGACAGAAAAACAAAAACCGAAAGGAGAACAGACCATGAAACTGACTTATACAACGCAGGGCGACTATCTGCTCCCGAACCTGGAAGTACCGGAGGCACCGAAAGTGGGCAAGTATGGAATGCTGCGGCGCAGCTTCCTGCTGAACCACAGGAAAGCACTGTACACCGGGATGATGTTGGCGGACAAGCTGAACGCACATCTGGAGGAAGTGGACCGGCAGGCCAACGAGATGCTGGAGAACCTGCTGCAGAAGTTGTCCAAGGAACAGGGCGTGACGGAGGAGCTGAAAGCGAAGGATCAGATGTTGTGGGTCCAGCTGATGAACAACCTCCGGCAAGCAGCCGAGGAGACAGTTCTGGCGGAAGTGGTTTACAGCTAAGTGGACGGAACGGAAACTTCGTCCATGATGTTGAGTATTTCCATCAAGACCCAGAGAAAAATGAATTGCTCCGCACCTGTGAAAAGTTAAGAAATCACCGAGTAGAAATTGCCGCATTCTTCGCGTCCAATCCGGACACAGAGGAACGCGGCAATTTTATTAAGGGTTTCTTTGATAACACTTTCATTGAACAGATCCTCAGTAATGGTCAGCGGGCCGGTTATCGAGCCTATGACGATATGTTCCACATGTGGCGAGGTTCCTACCCCAGCCGGGAACGGGAAGTCTATTACCGTTGGTCTACCGTTGCACGGCACATTGAAGGTATGCTGTTACTGGACACATGGCTGGCACCGGATGAAGTTTTCCTGCCCACCGAGGAAATGCAGAAAGCGAAGATCCTCCGTGGAGAGTTCAAAGATGGAACCGGTTTTGACTTTCCCCAAGCTGCCATTGACTATGTAATCTGCTACGGTAGCAGCTATGAAAATGGGAAGCTTGCCATTTATGAGCAGTTCATGCAGAACAAGACTGCGAAAGAAAACATCGAGTTTTTGAAAAAGGCTTATGGCTGGGGCGGTCATTCCGATGCCATTCCCGGAAGTGGATTATGGGAAAACCATGACGGAAAAGGCATTAGTGTTTCCCGGTATGATTCAGAAACCCAGGATACAGCGGAAGTTCTTCTGACATGGCCCATGGTGGAAAAGCGCATCCGGGAACTAATCGCCGCTGACCGATATCTGACCCCAAAGCAGAAAGCTGCATATCCTGCCTATCTGCGTAACAAGGCAGTTATGGAAGAACGGCACAAACTGGTGGAAGAGTTCCGGTCCATCATCTACGACCATAACGACTTTTGGGAGCAAATGGGCGAAAAGGATCGGTGTTTTTATCTCTATCCGCTTTCTCAGTGTTGGTCTGCATTTGGACAGGGCGAAAAGGCAACCCGGCTGGCGCAGGGTGATGTGTTTGTCCTGCCTGCAATGCGGGAAGCTATGGAACAGGTCATTGCCGCCAACGCCCATCATGTAGACCGAGCAAAGGCGATGCTGGAAAAGCTCAACGGCGAGATCGCCCGTCCCATGGAGCCAACCTACGATGAACTGAATCCGCCGCCCCCGCCTCCAAAAGAGTACAAGCTGTCCTTGGGCGATCCTCTGTATATCGGTGCCCAGCAGTACGAACTGCTTTCCTTGGGTGACGAGGAAGTAACTCTCTATGACCCCACATTTCCTCTGTTCCACAAGGTTTATCCCCGGCAGGAGTTCTTTGACTTGCTGAAAGAGAACCCCATGAACGATAAGTACCTCCGGGAAGTGGAAGCTGTACCGGAGGCAGAAGCACCCGCTGGCGATGTCCCCTTCGATGTGGAAGTAGAACGGCAGCTGGCAGAGGAAGCAGCGGCGAAAGAAAGCGCCGATCAACAGAGCGCAGCACCGACCACACAACTGCCTTTCATGGAATACAACGATGTGAAAGCAGCGCATCCCGATGAGATTGTGCTGTTCCAGGTTGGCGACTTCTATGAAATGTACGGCGAGGATGCCAAGGAAATTGCACCGCTGCTGGATCTGACTCTGACAAACCGGAGTATTCCCGGAAGCGGCAGAGTGGAGATGTGCGGTTTCCCTTATCATGTGCTTGATAAGTATGTAGACAAGCTGCGCCGCACTCATGCTGTTGCGATTGCTTCCAGGGACTTGACCGGAAAGGAAATCGCTACCGTATCCAAGCCCGCCTACTCCCAGTACGGTGGGTATCATTTTGAAGCTGTGGGCAATCTCCCTGCTGGACATGATCTGGATAAGCTGATGAAGGAGCAGATTGCTTCCGATCGGGAGCTTGGCCTATCTGCCTATGAATGGGCAAAAGCTGCCTATTCCCACAAGGACTTTTATGCAGCAACCGGTGACTCCAAGGCAGATGTGTTCCGCTGTGCAGAGAACGGCAAGCTGTACCTACCCGGTGACAACGAACTTTTCCTGTATTCCGGTGAATACCGGGAACTGGAACCGCAAACTGCCGTTCACTCCGAAACACCTACCTTTAACTCCATCTATGAGAGGAATTACCCTGCAGTCCGGGATGCGGTGCTTGCGGACATTAAGTATCGCAACGCCTGCCGCAACTCCGATCAGCAGAACGCACAGATCGAATGTAATGCGGCTATCAGTACCGTAGTCAACACCGGACAGTGGGAAAACCACTTCCTGCAGATGTACTACGATACCCCGGCATTCCACGACAAGTTGCACAGTGAAATTTGGGAAGAAACATACCCCATGCTCTCCAGACACATTTCCAAGGCAGACCCCAATCGGTTCTCTATCCGTCCACACCCGGACGCAGAGGGAGAATTGGCAATCTGGGATGCAACTTTGGATACCTTCTACACAGAATCGGGTGCAATTATCGGCTTCTACAATCAAACAAGTGCTGATAACTACTTGGCAGGACTGCAGAATGTGGCAGAACGCCCGGAAGGTGGCACTTTGGAAGGTGTTGTGTTCCGTTCTCCCGGAGGCACGGAATATCGCATTGGCGATACCTTCAGTAGTTATGTGATGCAGGTGTGGCGACCCGGTGCTGTGATTGATTATGTCAATGACAGCTATGTTTGGTACACCAAAATAGACGATCCCGACCATGCACCGTGGAAACTGCGTCGTGGTCACTTTGAGTTGAATCTGGACAACGGCGACTTCTTTATGGGGTTGGAACGCCCTCACTTGGAAAAGGACGATCCCAAACGGTTCTCTCTTCGGCTGCTCCCCCAAGAGGGTGGCATTATGGGAATTTGGGATGCTGCGCTGAATCGCTACTATGGCGAAGATGGGCAGCTGTTCCGATTTGCCGAACAGGAATCTGCTGAGAACTATCTGAATAAAGTGCAGCAGCAAAACGGACTTGCGCCCGATACCGCCATGACCACACCCAACGGAAAGGAATACCGAAAGGGTGCGGCATTTATTGCTGGTGACGATACCATTGGCCGTGCTGTTGCCGTTATCCAAAGCATTGATCCGGATGATATTTGGTACACCTTCCCCTTAGATCTTCCCGACCAGGAAACCACCAATATGAACCGGGAGGAATTTGAAAGGAATCTCGATAAGGGCAATTTGGTTATGGCTTCCCCTAACTTCCTCCATGAAGTTGCCGAAGCACAGCGGCTCATCCGTGACTTTATACGGCAGGAGTACGGTGTAGAGTACAGCATGGAGAAAGACGGAAACCTTATCCCCATTGGCACCGGACTGACGGACAACGATCTGCACAGCATTAC
>JAZSLC010000069.1:0-2752 GCA_045535175.1 Faecousia sp.
CGAATCTTTTCCATAATTAACTCCTTATCTTTTAAGATTTATGATGCATATCACTGGTTTTGTTATACCATAGTTTGGGGTTTTTGTAAATAGAAAGCTGCTTTGCCCGGTGTATAATCAGGGAAACAGGAAATAGAGCCGACGGCGCACCCCATTTATGAATTCTGAAGGATGAATGATGAAGAATCACGGTATTCCTGCGGGAGTGAAATCCGCAATCCTTTCCCCGTCCGTGAGAAAGTCACAGAATCCGCATCCACCCTGTGCTAGAATAAAGCCACAAAGAAAAACAAACACTACTTCAAAAATCAAGGAGGAACAACTTATGAAATATATCTGCGACGTTTGCGGCTGGGAATACGACGAATCTGAGGGCTACCCCGAGGGCGGCATCGCCCCCGGCACCCGCTGGGAGGACATCCCCGAGGACTTCGAGTGCCCCCTGTGCATGGTGGGCAAGGACCAGTTCAGCCAGGAGTAAGCACAACCAAATCGGGCGGCTTCCGCAAGGGAGCCGCCTTTTGTCATGTCTGCGGCAAAATTTGATTGAGAACGATCGGTATTTCATAGACAAGGGGTGTCTGCTGTGGTATCATAACAGTATCCCAAAAACAGGAGGTATTGCCCATGAAACGACTTTTCGACTGCGCCGACCGCTACATCCAGTCCCGGGACTGGCGGATGCTCTCCGGCCTGAAATTCTGCCTGTGCGCCATCGGTATCCTGCTGGGGACGCTGGTCCCCGAGAAGCACAAAAAGACCGCCGCAGCCGGTGCGCTGGGAGTCTTCCTGGCCACCTACATCCCCCTGATGGCGGATTTCCTGACCTTCGCGGCGGAATATTTCCGTCCTGAGGAAGAGGTATGACCGGCGATATCCTTTCCTTCTTCGGGCAGCATATGGATGCCCTGCCCCTGTACGAAAAGCTGGAGGGGCTGATCCTGGCCCGGGTCCCGGATGTGAGGATCAAGGTCGCCAGGACCCAGATCACCTTTGCCAACAAACGGGGCTTTGCATTCGTCTCCTTCAACCCCTGCCGGAAGGCAGCGCAGCGGCCGGATGTGTGGATGACCGTTACCTTTGGCCTGGGCTATCGCAAGGAATCGCCCCGGATCGATGCGGCGACGGAGCCTTATCCGGGCCGCTGGACCCACCATGTGATGGTGGGAAATTTGGACGAGATCGACGGGGAGCTGCTGGACTGGATCGCAGAGGCGGCGGCCTTCTCCGCCGGAAAGAGGTAAGAAGATGGAAAACGAAAAGGTATTTGCAATGTCCTTCGCAAAGGTCTACCCCATGCTCATCGCCAAGGCCGAGCGCAAGGGCCGGACAAGAGACGAGGTGCTGGAAGTCACCTCCTGGCTCACGGGCTACGCCCCCGAGCGGATCGAGGAGCTGCTGCGGTCTGAGATCACCTACGGCGATTTCTTCCGCCAGGCCACCGCCATGAACCCCAACCGAAGGCTCATCAAGGGCAGCATCTGCGGCGTGAAGGTGGAGCTGATCGAGGACCCTCTGATGCAGGAGATCCGCTACCTGGACAAGCTGGTGGACGAGCTGGCCAAGGGCAAGGCCATGGAAAAGATTCTGAGAAAATAAAAAATCGCCCCTTTCGGGACGTGAACACCGGTCGATTTCCTGAGTTGCACTGGATGCGAATTGTCAGCGGCGACTCGCCGCCAAAGAAATAACCCTTGATCTTTCGACTAATCACTTCGAAGATCAAGGGTTATTCCATATTCATGTTGGGTTCCATCATTTACATAACCTCTGCTTTCTACAGATTTGGGAGTTTACTTAGTACATTGGACTCACTCCTTTTTTGTAGCTTTATGATACCTCCGGGAGCGGCATTTTTCAAGATGGGATGTTCCATAAGAATCGGTGCGAAAAGTTGGAGAAACTGAGCATGGACAGGAGAAAATGGGTGTGGTATGATATTTATGTTGGGCGGCCTGCGGGGTCGCCTGTTTTGCACGACTGGAGGGAACGACATGAAAGTATTATTGCTCAACGGCAGTCCCAGGGGAGCGGGCAACACCGCCGCTGCCCTTGCGGAGATGAAGCTGATTTTTGACCAGGAGGGCATCGGGGCCGAGATCGTCCAGGTGGGGCATCTGCCGATCCGGGGCTGCATCGCCTGCGGCGGGTGCGGCAAGGCGGGCCAGTGCGTCTTCGACGACGGGGTCAACGAGATCGCCGACAAATTCCGGGAGGCCGACGGCCTGGTGGTGGCCAGCCCCGTGTACTACGCCTCCGCCAACGCAACCCTGACGGCTCTGCTGGACCGGCTGTTCTACAGCACCCGCTTCGACAAGCGGATGAAGGTGGGTGCCAGCGGGGCCGTGGCCCGCCGGGGCGGCTGCTCCGCCACCTTTGACCAGCTCAACAAGTATTTCACCATCAGCGCTATGCCCGTGGCCTCCAGCCAGTATTGGAACTCCGTCCACGGCGGCGCCCCCGGCGAAGCCGTCCGGGACGAGGAGGGGATGCAGACCATGCGCACCCTGGCCCGGAACATGGCGTTCCTGATGAAGTCCATTGAGCTGGGTAAGGAAAAATTCGGCCTGCCCGAACGGGAGCAGGGGAAGTTTACCAACTTCATCCGGTGACAAAAAAAGAAAAGCCCGAACGAATGCCCTCCTTTCGGAGGGCATCGCTCATTTCTTCCTGGTGGCCAGGAATACCGCCACGGCCAGACCCGCGCCCTGGACGAAAGCCTCGACCAGGGCGGCCAGGATCATTTTACCGC
>JAZSLC010000210.1:0-56481 GCA_045535175.1 Faecousia sp.
AAGATACTGCAAAGCCCGGGGCATCGCCCGTGAGGAAGTGGTCTATGTGGGTGATGACTACGGCCCCGGCGGCAACGATGAGAGCGTGTATCTTTCCGACTTTCCCTTCCTCACCATCGATGATTACCGGGATTTCCCCAAAGTTATTGCACCGCTGCTGTAAATATGAAAAGAGCGCTCCGACCGGAGCGCTCTTTCTGTGATTTAGAGAACCTTGGACAGGAATTCCTGGAGTCTGGGGTGCTGGGGCCGGTTAAACAACAGGTCGGGGGAGTTTTGCTCGATGATCCGGCCTTCGTCCATAAACAGGACCCGGTTGCCCACTTCCCGGGCAAAGCCCATTTCGTGGGTGACCACCACCATGGTCATGCCCTCACTGGCCAGTTCCTTCATAACCTGCAGCACTTCGCCCACCATTTCGGGGTCCAGAGCGGAGGTGGGCTCGTCAAAGAGCATCACCTTGGGGTCCATGGCCAGGGCCCGGACAATGGCGATTCGCTGCTTCTGACCGCCGGAAAGCTGGTTGGGGTAGGCATCTGCCTTGTCTTCCAGACCCACCCGGCGCAGCAGCTGGGTGGCCCGGTCGTTGGCTTCTTCCTTGGTCATGTGACCGGTGCGGACGGGGGCCAGGGTGATATTGCGGCGGATGGTCATGTTGGGGAACAGGTTAAAGTGCTGGAATACCATGCCCATCTGCTGACGAACCAGGTCGATTTTGGTCTTGGGGTTGGTAATGTCGATGCCGTCAAAGGTGATAGTACCGGCGGTGGGGATCTCCATCAGGTTCATGCACCGCAGGAAGGTGGACTTGCCGGAGCCGGAGGGTCCGATGATGACCACCTTCTCTCCGGGGTATATATGCTCGTTCAGGTCCTTCAGAACCAGATGAGAACCGAAGGACTTGGAAAGATTTTTAACGTCGATCACTTTGGCGAAGTCTCCTTTCCAGAATTCCCAGCAGCCAGCTGATGATGATCACCATCACCAGATACATGCAGGCGATGCCCAGCAGGGGCAGCATTTGTTCGTAGGTCCGGCCGTAAATGCCCTGGGCGGCATAGACAAGCTCCTTGCCGCCGATGACGGTAATCAGGGAGGTGTCCTTCAGCAGAATGATAAACTCATTGCCGAGAGAGGGGAGAATGGCCTTGAAGGCCTGGGGGATCACGATGAAGCGCATGGTATCGATATAGTTCAGACCCAGGCTGCGGCCGGCTTCCATCTGACCGGGATCCAGGGCCATCAGACCGCCGCGAATGATCTCGGCCACGTAAGCGCCGGAGTTGATACCCAGGGTCAGGGCACCGACGGAGGTAAAATCGCGGCTGCTCTTGAAAATGACCAGGCCCATAATCAGCAGCTGCACCATCATGGGGGTACCGCGGATCACGGTCACATAGATTTTGCAGACAAAGTTCAGAACACCGAGAATCGGGTTGCGCTTGTCGGGCCGCTGCTGGTCGTGGGCGGTACGAACCATGGCCACCACGACGCCCAGCACAATACCCAGGGCCAGGGCCATGGCGGTAACCAGCAAGGTGGTGCCGCAGCCCTCCAGGTACTGGAGCCAGCGATCTTTTTCGATGAAGGCCTGGTAGAACTTGACGTACAGATCCTGCCACCAGGTAACATCTTCCCGGGCAATGATCATGCCCTTCCATAACTCAAAGTATTGCTCAGCAGTCACAAATTACCTCACATTTCAAAACGCACCAAAAAGGGCGGCTTGCGCCACCCTTTCTGTGTTACAAATCATTACTCGGCGGTGATGTACTTATCCACGATGGTCTGGATGGTGCCGTCGGCAGTCAGTTCAGCCAGAGCCTTGTTGATGGCTTCCACCAGAGCGGTGTTGCCCTTGGTAACGCCAATGGCGTAGTCCTCTTCCACCCAGTTGCCGGGCAGCAGGGTCAGGCCGGGGTTGGCCTTGACGAACTCCTGAGCGGGGGCGTTGTCGATGATGACGCAGTCCACCTGGCCGTTCATCAGTGCGTTGACAGCGGTCATGCCGTTGTCGTAAGCGGTCACATGGTCTTCACCGTAGCCGCCGTTTTCGGGGGTGTCGGAAGCGTAGATGTAGCCGGTGGTGCCGCGCTGAGCGCCAATCATCTTCTCGCCCAGGTTATCCATGGTCACATCGGAGCCTTCCTTGACGATGACCACCTGCTCGCCCTTGGCGTAGCTGGTGGTGAAGTCCATAACCAGCTTGCGATCGTCGTTGACGGTAACGCCGGCCATGACGATGTCGGACTTGCCTTCCTGAACAGCCAGCAGGGCAGCATCAAAGTCCATGTCCAGAATCACCAGCTCCAGGCCCAGCTTCTTGGCAACGGCCTGGGCGATCTCTACGTCGATGCCGGCAAAGCCGCCGTCATCGGTGGTCATTTCGTAGGGAGGGAAAGCGGCGTTGGTGGACATATACAGCTTGCCATCTTCCAGGGTCATCTTTTCGCCGCCGGCCTTGTTGCAGGCAGCCAGAGAGCAAACCAGCATCAGAGCCAGAATGATGCAAATAATCTTCTTCATAACATAGTCTCCTTAAGACATAATCAAAATACTGAATCCTCCGGGGAGGATGTAACAGATGGATGTATTATAGCGCGAATAATATTCATCGTCAACTGGTTCTTTGTACAACTTTTATGGGAAAATATCGCCAAAAACAGGGGATAACGCACAATGAAATCTGGGATGAAACATAATATACGTGCATGCAAATATATTATGCATGAATACGTTGTGTATATAGTGCATAAACATACAACGAATTTGCAAAATGATTGCATCTTTGGCGCTTTTCGAAGGTGTTTTCGGTTAGGAAAACCGTAAAAAGGGTTCTCCCGGCATCAAAAACGCGGTTTTTTGGATAAATTGAGCATTGTAATTCTTAATACGTTGGTATATAATATTAAGGTTATGAATCCACACTTCTTTGGAGGTCAATGTTATGGCTCTTAGCAGAAGCCTTGAACTTAAGAAATATCTGGTGCCCGGTGCTCATGTACATCTGGTTGGAATCGGCGGCGTTTCCATGCGTCCCCTGGGTCTGGTGCTGAAAGGCATGGGCGTGGTGGTTACCGGATCTGATATGAATTCTTCCGTGTCCACCGATGAACTGATTGCCAAGGGCATCCATGTGGCCATCGGTCACCGTCAGGAGAATATCGAAGGTGCCGTTTGCGTGATCCGTACCGCTGCGGCCCACAATGACAACCCCGAGATCGCCGCTGCCAGAATGGCCGGCATTCCCGTGTTTGAGCGGGCGGAAGCCTGGGGCGTGATTATGCAGGCCTACAAAAACGCCGTCTGCATCTCCGGCACCCACGGCAAAACCACCACCACTTCCATGATGACCCACATTCTCATGGAAGCCCATTGGGATCCCACCGTGATGATCGGCGGCGAGCTGCCGTTGCTTCATGCGGGCCATCGGGTGGGCGAGGGTGACACCATTTTGCTGGAAAGCTGCGAGTATTGTGACTCTTTCCTGAATTTCTATCCCACCCTGGCGGTGATTCTCAATGTGGAGGCCGATCACCTGGATTACTTTAAGGACCTGGCGGATGTGCAGAAGTCCTTCCGGGCCTTTGCAAAGCTTTCCTCCGGCGGCGTCATTGCCAACGGTGACGATGCTCATACCACCCAGGCGCTGGATGGTCTGGAGTATGTAACCTTCGGTTTCGGTGAGTACAACCGGGTTCGGGCCAGAAATATGTGCCCCGACTTCCGGGTTTTTGATGTTTACTGTGATGACCGGCTCTACTGCCATCTGGAGCTGGAGGTCATTGGCAGACACAATGCCCTCAATGCCCTGGCTGCGGCCGGTGCGGCATGGATGCTGGGCATCAGCGGCGAGGACGTGGCCCACGGTCTGGCATCCTTCCACGGTGCCCGCCGCCGTCTGGAATACAAGGGAACGTTGAACGGGGCACTGGTGTATGACGACTATGCCCATCATCCCGATGAACTGCGTGCGACCATTGCCGCTGTGCGCACCATGCCCGAGTGCAAGCGCCTGGTGGTTGCCTTCCAGCCCCATACCTATACCCGTACCAAGGCCCTCTTTGAGGAGTTTGTGGAAGAGCTGAAAAAGCCCGATGTGGTGGTGCTGGCTGAAATCTATGCGGCCAGAGAGCGCAACAGCGTGGGCATTTCCTCCAAAGACCTGCTGGCCAGGATTCCCGGCTCTGTCTACTGCGACACCCTTCCCAAGGTCACTGAGCATTTGCGCGGCATTGCCATGCCCGGAGATGTGATCCTGACCGTTGGGGCAGGTGATATTTACCGGGCCGGTGAGGCACTGTTCAAATAATCGTTTTGAGGTCGTTTTATGGATAAGATCAGCATCTGCGTGCTGTTTGCGGATTCCGGCGAGCAGCCGGAACAGAACCGGACAGCCGTTCATGTACTGACGAATTTGAATTCCGATAAGTTCGATATTTACCCTGTTTATATGAAATCTGCCGAGGAATGGATCCTATTTGGGGGAAATCGGTATGAGGATCTCCTTTCGGAAGAATGGCTGAGCCATCCCGGAAACCGGAAAGCGGTGCTTTTGCCCGGGTCCCGGCTTCAGACCTTCCTGGGAGATGCGGCTGTTCAGGAACGGGTGGACGTTGCCATGATCCTGGCCCGGCAGGAAATGCCGGCACTGCAGATGATGCTGAAGGCTGCAGGGACTCCGGTGGTGGGATCGGATGCAGCGGTTCTTGGGCTGACCGATGACAGAGCCCTTACCAAGCTGGCTGCGGAAAAGCTGGGGCTCCAAACGGCGCCCTGGAAGCAGATTTCTTCCCTGGACGCCGCAAACCGACCGGAGGAAATCCGGGAGGAGCTGGAAGCACACCTTCGCTATCCTCTTTATGTGAAGCCTTCCTGCCGCCGTGGGGATGCCCCGGTGGTTGCGGTTTCCCGGCGGGAGCAGCTGCCGGAGGTGCTGGAATCCCTGAAAGATTCCGGCCAGTGGCTTCTGGTTGAAGAAGGAGTGGAAGGCTGGGAAGTGGAAGTGGCTGTGATGGGAAATGATGTGCCCATGGCAACCGTTTGTGCTGAGATTGATGCTGACCAGGCCTATATTCCCGCCCGGATCCCGGAAGATCAGGGGGAATTGGTGCGGGAGGCTGCGGTGCGGATGTATACGGCCCTCGGGTGCCGTGGGGCTGCCCAGATGTCTTTCTATGTAAAGTATGACGGCTCCGGCATCCTCTTTGAAAGCGCCAATGGGTGGCCGGATTTCTCGGAGTCGTCCCTGATGGTTGGTTTGTTTGAAGCCAGCGGCATCTCCCTGGAGCAGCTGCTGGAGGAACTGGTGCGTCTTGCTCCGGAGGTGGATCGATGAAGAAAAAAGTGATGCTGTCCCTCCGGGGAACCCAGCATTATCCCGAACAGGAACCGGAGGTCATTGAACTGGTGACGGAAGGCACCCTGGAGTACCGGGAAAAGGGCTGGGACATTGTTTATGAAGAGAGCGAACTGACCGGCCTGAAGGGGGTCACCACCGCGTTCCGGGTGGAAGGGGATGTGATTACCCTGACCCGCACCGGGGCACTGTCTTCCCAGATGGTGTTTCAGGAGGGAGTGTTCCACGAATCGCTGTATCAAACGGAGTTTGGCTTTGCTATGATGATCACCGTCTGCGCAGGGAAGGTCCGCTACCACATTACCGATCAGGGCGGCACCATCGATCTGGTCTACGCCATCGAGATCGAAAACACCACCGCCGGCTTTGTCCGCTACCATCTGGATATCAAAGCGTAATCCCCGGGGCTGTGCAACCGCACAGCCCTTTTGTATTTCTTCCGGCTTCATATCCCCGCCAAACAACGCAACCAACATAAAACCCGCGTCATCCTGAGCAAAACAAAGTCAAGTCGAAGGATCTTGTGCGTTTCCAAATGGAAGAACGTACAAGATCCTTCGGTACGCGGCTGCCGCTGCTGCTCAGGATGACGCAGAGTTTAGGCTTTTTGATACTTCTGCGTTTTACCAATTGTCCATTGTCTGTTTTCAATGAACAATTTTGTTCATTAAGGGTGGGTCTTCCGGTTTTGTGGGTGTAATAAAGAATCCCCCCGGATCCTGTGCAGATCCGGGGGAAAACGGTTATTCGGTTGCCTGGGTTATTTCGGTGGGCTCGGATGCTGTGGTGGGGATGATCTTTGCGATTACCCGGTCGCGCTTGCTGTAGCGGTTGGTGGCTTCCCGAACGGTTTCAATCAGTTCGTCGGTGGCTTTGTTATATCGGCTCTTATAGGTGACCACGGTGTATCCGGTGTAGGGATCCACAATCTGCTGGCCGTCCTTGTAGCCCTTGGGGTTGTCGTCCTCGGGAATCTCTCTGTAAATGGTTTCGTAGGGGGTGCTGTCCAGGATCTTGTAAGTCATCTTGACATAGTAATCCTTCTCGTCGGTGCCGTAGATACGAACGGTGTACTTGCCGTTCTGGCGGAAGGCTTCCAGCTTGATGGGCCAGTTGGTGGAGTTGGTGAACACGAAGTCCACGGCGCCCCAGCTGACGGTTGCATCCAGGCCGGGCTGGGTATAAGAGGAGATATAGCCGTGATTGTAGCGCTGGTTGATCTTCAGGTCTGCCAGGAGGACACAATTATACAGGGTGGAAGAACCCTGACAAATGCCGCCGCCGTAGGTATCCACCGTTTCGCCGCCCACATAGGAGGCTGCGGGACGCCAGCCGTTGGCTGCGGTGCGCTCGCCCAGGCAGAGGTTGTAGGAGAAGGTCTCGCCGGGCATCAGAACCACGCCGTTCATCTTCTCACAGGAAAGCCGCAGATTGGTGTTGCGGTCGTTGCTGTCGTTGCCGCTGTAAGGGGTGCTGCACTCGCCCAGAATGTCCTGGAACAGCACATTGGCCAGATCCCCGGAAACCACCTCAGGGGCAATTTTCTTAAAAGAAACCCGGATTTCCTGACCGTACTCGGTGTTGGTAAGCTGCTCAGCGATTTCGGCAGCATCGACGCCGTAGCCATACTTCTCGGGAACCACCTGGAAAGTGGTCAGGTCCATATATGCATCCACCGGGGGCGTATAATGCTCCTCGGAAAGGGCTTCGGCATTGGGAACGGAGGGGTCAATGACGGTGCATTCGCCGGAAACGGCGAAAATACCGCTGATATAGGCTTCCAGAGCCCGGTTGTACAGTGCTTCCGTGTCCAGGCCCATTTCGGGGGAGCCGATTTTGATGACCAGGGTCTGCCCCTCGGTTTCGGCAGCGCCGGGATCCAGAGAGGGCATGGTGCCTTCCACCCGGACGGTGGTCTCTGTCAGGTCGGTATTATACTTCTGACCCAGGGTTTCCACAACGGAGCGGACGGCGGAGGCATTCATGGTCACGTAGTCCCGGATGTCAAACTGCTCCGGGGTCCAGTAGAGGGTATCCACAGCGGTTTCTGCATCGATGCGAACACCCACCGCAGCCGGATGGATTTCCAGGGTGTCGTCCATGACGGTGACGGTCACCGGGATGGTCTGGTAACGGAGGAATGCTTCCTGAAGGGTTTCCTTGGCTTCTTTCTTGGTAAGGCCTGTCAGGTCCACGCCTGCAACGGTGACGGGCTCCATGGTGAGCCAGTTGTCACTGAACAGCAGCCATACACCGCCGGCAATGGCGGCCAAAAGGATCAGGCAGGCGATACTCACCAGAACGGTGGAAGCGCTTTTCTTTTTGCGTTTGGGGGGTGTACCGGCAATGCTCATGAAGGTCTGGTCCAGTTCCACCACCTCACGGGCGGAGGATTTCTTTCTTCCTGCCATGGCGCATTCTCCTTTCACTGGTTGGATTTTGAGGTTATTATACCATGATTCTCGAATTTTTCAAGAGGAAATCCCGGATTCAGAATCTCTCTTGCAATACTGGGCGTAGTGGCCGATGAAAACCTTGCACTGCTTCAAAGCGTCCACCCCCGATACCAGTTTCAGCCGCATGGTGGGCTCCTTGGCGGAGGCGATCAGCTGTACCCGGTTTTTGTATTCAGGTCTGGCGCAGAGGGCGCTGAAGGCTTCAAAATTCAGCCTGGTGAGAACGAACTGCACTTCCGTACCCCGCTGACGGATGTCCCGGATGCGGACGGACCGGGCATTGGCCCGCAGCAGTGCCACGTCGATCAGGTTCAGAACTCCCTTGGGCGGGTCGCCGTAGCGGTCGATGATTTCGTCCAGCAGATCGTCCGCATCCTCCTGGGACCGGATGGCCGCCATTCTGCGGTACAGGTCCATCCGTTCCTCTCCCCGGGCCACATAGCCCGGATCCACATTGGCGGTGATGTTCAGATCTGCGGTGCAATCCGGCTCTCTGGGTGCCTCGCCCCGTTCTCCCAGAACCGCTTCGTCCAGTAGCTTCAGGTACATATCGTAGCCTACACTCATCATGTGGCCCGACTGCTCCGCACCCAGCAGGTTTCCGGCACCCCGGATTTCCAGGTCACGCATGGCGATTTTGAAACCGGAGCCGAATTCCGCAAAGTCCCGGATGGCGGAAAGGCGCTTTTCTGCGATTTCCGACAGGGACTTATCGGGCTTGTAGGTGAAATAGGCGTAGGCGTGGCGTGTGGAACGGCCCACACGGCCCCGGAGCTGATGCAGCTGCGAAAGGCCGAACCGGTCTGCGTTTTCAATGATCAGGGTGTTGGCGTTGGGAATGTCCAGGCCTGTTTCGATGATGGTGGTGCAAACCAGTACCTGAATCTCACCGTCGGCCATGGCGGTCATCACGTCCCCCAGGGCCTCCTCACTCATTTTGCCGTGGGCAACAGCCACCGAAAGGCCGGGAATCCGCTTTTTCAGGGCAGAGGCGCACCGGTCGATGCTCTCCACCCGGTTGTGCAAATAGTAAACCTGGCCGCCCCGCTCGACTTCGCGACGGATGGCATCATCCACAATGGCGTTGTTGTGCTCCATTACAAAGGTCTGCACCGGGTAGCGGTCTGCGGGAGGCTCCTCAATGGTGGACATATCCCGGATGCCGGAAAGAGCCATGTTCAGGGTTCGGGGAATGGGGGTGGCCGACAGGGTCAGCACATCCACACCCTTGGCGATTTCCTTCAGTCGCTCCTTGTGGCTGACGCCGAAGCGCTGCTCCTCATCCACGATCAGAAGGCCCAGGTCCTTGAACTGTACGGTTTTCTGCAGCAGCTTGTGGGTGCCGATGATCAGGTCCACGGCGCCTGCCCGGAGCTTTTCCAGGGTCCGTTTCTGGGCAGCGGCGGTGCGGAACCGGCTGAGCACATCGATGTTGACGGGGAATCCCCGGAACCGGGCCACGGCGGTTTGATAATGCTGCTGGGCCAGTACCGTGGTGGGTACCAGAATGGCCACCTGTTTGCCGTCCATGATAGCCTTCATCACGGCCCGGAGGGCAACTTCCGTTTTTCCGAAACCCACATCACCGCACAGGAGCCGGTCCATGGGGATGGGGGCTTCCATATCCCGCTTGATCTCGGAGATGCAGCGAAGCTGATCGTCCGTTTCCGGGTAGGGGAAGTTGTCTTCAAATTCCTGTTGCCAGGGGGAGTCGGCTGCAAAGGCAAAACCCTCCTGCCTGCGCCGGGCGGCATAGAGCTTGATGAGTTCGGCGGCCATATCCCGGGCGGCTTTCCGGGCTTTGGCTTTGGTTTTCTGCCAGGTGTCGCTGCCCATTTTGCTGAGCTTGACCACCGAATCCTCGCCGCCGTTTCCGATGTATTTGCTGACCATGTCCAGCTGGGTGGCGGGCACAAACAGCACATCGGAGCCCTGGTAGGCGATTTTGACATAGTCCTTCACAACGCCGTCCACCCGGATCTGCTCCATGGCCACGAAACGGCCGATGCCGTGGTTTTCGTGAACCACCAGGTCACCGGGGGAAAGGTCCGTAAAGGAGTTCAGCTTCTGCCGGTTGGTGGCGGTTTTCTTAGGTCTCCGCTTGGGCTCCCTGTGGGAGATCAGCTGGCCTTCCGTCAAAATGGCCAGCTTGGAAAGGGGATACTCCATGCCGCAGGGAAGGGTTCCTTCCGTCAGCAGAATCTGCCCGGGTTTGGGCAGGGCGGTCATGGGGATGCACAGGAAGGCCGAAAGGTTCTTGGCCCGTAGGGCTTCCTGCAGCAGTTCCGCCCGTCTGCGGGTACCGCAGAGCACCAGGGTGCCGAACTCCTGTTTTTGATAGTGGGAAAGGTCGTTTACGGCGGTGTCCAGGTTGCCGCCGTAGCCGGGAAGCTGCTTGGCGGTCATGGGCAGCAGATGCTTGGGTGGGTTCTCTTCGGGGAAAGAAGAACCGCCGAAGGAGTCCAGGTAAACCACGCAGCGGCTGCGGAGCGTCCCGGTAAAGTCCTCCCACTGACACACATAGTCACACAGTTCCCCCACCACCAGGCCTCCCTGAAGCAGGTTGTCCAGCTGCATTCCCATGTCCTCGGTACGGGTGCGGGCGGTCCGTTTCAGGCCGCTCTGATCGCAAACAAGCACCAGGGCATCCCGGGGGATATAGTCCATGGCGGTGGAAAATTCCGGATAAATCAGGGCCATATACCGGTCAGAAGCCGGGTTTGTCAGGCTGTTTTCGTATTTTTCCAGATCCCGCTCCAAAGTGGCGATCAACTGTTCGTTGATGTTTTTCCGGCGCCTTTGCCGGGCAATGATGCTTTTCAGATCGGCGCAGAGGCCGCCGATGCCGCCCGGGTGGAGCATGGGTTGGGTCTCGCCCACGGGAAGGATCACCAGTTCCTCAATATTCTCGGTGCGCCGCTGGGTATCGGGATCGAAATAGCCCATGGTGTCCAGCTCGTCTCCAAAGAACTCGGCCCGGACCGGAAAATCGGCGGCAGGGGAGTATACATCCAGAATGCCGCCCCGGATGGCGTACTGACCGGGCCCTTCCACCATGCTGCACCGGCTGTAGCCGGATGCGCAGAGCTTTTCCGTCAGGGTTTCGATGGTATATTCCTCGCCGGTTTTCAGCCGGAAGGCGGCCTTTTTCAGCACCGCAGGGGGGATGGTCCGCTGGCTCATGGCGTTCCAGGGGAGAATCTGGAGGGTGGTGGCGCCGGTAGCCAGGTCATAGAGCTGCCGAAGCCGCTTTTGCTCCCAGCCTCTGGAAACCACTGCGGTATCATAGAGGGTCAGCTCTCTGCCGGGCAGCATGGCTGCCTGCTCTCCCAGAAAGGCCTTCAGCTCTTCCTGGATCCGCTTGCCGGCCATTTCGTCCTGGCAAAGAATCACCATGGGACGGCGGGTGTCATGGCGCAGTGCGGCCATCAGATGGCTGCGGTTGATCTGACCGATGCCGGTGACGGCGGCGCTTTCGTTTCCGGAAACGGCGGCCGTCAATAGCTTATATTCCGGGATGGTTTTCAGGGCACTTAGCAGTATTTCCATGGTTTTCCTCCACGTGACAACGCGGAAAGGGGAGAAAACCCTCCCCTTTCCGTGGTAATCAGACAATATTTTACTTGCTTCCGTTAAAACGGTTGGCGGTTTCCGGCACACCGTGGTCGATGATGCTAAGCGCCGCATCGGCAGCCCGTTCCAGCGCGCCGGTCAGTGCCTTTTCCTCCTGTGCAGAGAAAGAGGAGAGGACCCAATCGGCCAGATCCTGCTCCGGATGGGGCTTGGCGCCCACCCCGATCTTCACTCGGGGAAAGGCCTGGCTGCCAACCTCGGCAATGATGGATTTGATGCCGTTGTGACCGCCGGCAGAACCGTCCGGGCGAACCCGCAGCCTACCGGGCTCCAAAGAAATGTCATCAAACATCACAATGATACGCTGGGGCGGAATATCGAAGTAGGCACTCAGCTGCAGCACACTGCGTCCGGAAAGATTCATATAGGTCATGGGCTTCAGAAGATACAGCTTCCTGCCGCCGTATACGGTCTGGCCGTAAAGACCCTGAAACTTGCCCTTGTCGATCTTGCAGCCAAGCTTGTCAGCCAGAAGATCCACCGCCCGGAAACCGGCATTGTGACGGGTCCGTTCGTAATCCTTGCCGGGATTGCCCAGACCCACAATGAGCCAGGATTCGCTTGCTTTTCCGAACACAGCTCAGAACAGATCGGCGATGGAAGTGCCGTCGTGGATGTGCTCGATGCAGCGGGCAAAGATGGGAGAAACGTCCAGCATCTTGATCTTGTCGCAGGGGCAGGGATCGGGCAGGGGAATGGTGTTATGGAAGACCATCTCCTGGATCACGCTGTTCTGGATCCGCTCGAAAGCGGGGCCGGACAGAACACCGTGGGTAGCACAGGCGTAAACGGCCTTGGCACCGCCTACTTCCACCAGAGCCTTGGCAGCGTTGCACAGGGAGCCGGCGGTGTCCACCATGTCGTCGTACAGGATGCAGGTCTTGCCCCGCACGTCGCCGATGACATTCATCACTTCGCATTCGTTGGCCTTCTGGCGGCGCTTGTCCACGATGGCCAGACCCATGTGAACCTTTGCGGCAAAGGCCCGGGCCCGGGCCACGGAGCCCACGTCGGGGGAGACAACCACGAAGTCATTGTGGTTGTATTTGTCTTCAGGGAACTTATCGAGGTAGTACTGAACGAAAGTGGGGTTGCCCAGCAGATGGTCCACAGGGATATCAAAGAAGCCCTGAATCTGGTTGGCGTGCAGGTCCATGGTTACCACCCGGTCTGCACCGGCTGCGGTGAGCATATTGGCAACCAGCTTGGCGGAGATGGGATCGCGGCTCTTGGCCTTGCGGTCCTGACGGGCGTAGCCAAAGTAGGGGATCACGGCGTTGATACGGCCGGCGCTGGCGCGACGGCATGCGTCGATCATAACCAGCAGCTCCATGAGATGATCGTTGACAGGCTTGCAGGTGGACTGAATCAGGAATACGTCCGCTCCACGGACGGTTTCCTCCAGGGAAACGGAAGCTTCGCCATCGGCAAAGGTCCGGACAGTGCTCTTACCCAGAGGCAGGCCCAGACACTTGCACACATTTTTGGCAAATTCGGGGTTGGAGTTACCGGTGAAGATTTTGATGTTCTCTCCGTACGCAATCATCAGAAAATACCTCGCTCTAATTTCTATAATTGTGCCTACAGGTCATACCAAGGCAATTGTATGGTTATTATAGCACCAACCGGGGGTAAAAAGCAACCGTAATCCAAAATAAAATCCACCTAAAAAATGCCAGTTTTTTTGGCGGAATAGGGCATATCGACAGATGGCAGGAGATTGTTGACATTTTGCTTCCGGGGGGATAAAATAATAATATCAGAGAAAGGGAGGAACAAACCATGGAAGAAATTAAAAAGAAAGCCGGCTTTATCTGCGATATGGACGGTGTTATCTATCACGGCAACAAGATTCTCGATGGTGTAGCAGAATTCATCAACTGGCTCATTGACAATGACAAGAAGTTTGTGTTCCTGACCAACAGCCCCGAAAAGACCCCCCAGGAGCTGAGCATGAAGCTGGGGAGAATGGGCCTGGATGTGGGCGTAGAGCATTTCTACACCAGTGCCATGGCAACCGCAGCGTTCCTTCATAGCCAGAAACCCGGCTGCACCGCCTATGTGATCGGTGAAGCGGCCCTGACCAAGGCCCTCTATGATGTGGGTATTTTTATGAACGACGTGAACCCGGACTATGTGGTGGTAGGGGAGACCCGGGCCTACTTCTTTGAAAAGATCGAGAAGGCCATTGAACTGGTGAACAAGGGCGCCAAGCTCATCGGCACCAACCCCGACATTACCGGCCCCACCGAGCGGGGCGTGATGCCGGCTACCGGCAGCCTGATTGCCCCCATTGAGATCGCCACCGGCAAGAAGGCCTATTTCGTGGGCAAGCCCAACCCTTTGATGCTGCGCCATGGGCTTCAGAAGCTGGGCCTTCACTCCAACGAGATTGCCTTTATCGGCGACCGGATGGATACGGACATCATTGCGGGCATCGAGTCCAATGTGGATACGGTGCTGGTACTGTCCGGTGTGACGAAAATGGAGAACATCGACCGGTTCCCCTACCGACCCAAACACATCATCAGCGGCGTGGGCGAACTGGTAAAACAATGATTGAATGCAGGGAGCTGTCTCAAAATGAATGAGACGGCTCCTCTTTCTATATACCGCAGGGGAGGCGTTTCGCCTCCAGGGAGGTTGGGACGGGAACCCTGTCCCAACTCTTTCGTATTCTGCCTTTGTGTTGACCCTGCCAGGGAGCCTGTGAAGTTGCGAAATTATGTTTGAATTTGCCCTTGTGGATTGGGGAAAAATGTGGTATAATACTTAGAATCAATTTTTTCGTGAGGTCACGTTTATGAACGATACCATTCGTATTCAGGGCGCAAGAGAGAACAACCTGAAAAATGTGGATTTGGTGATCCCCAGAGATAAGCTGGTGGTGTTTACGGGGCTATCCGGTTCCGGTAAATCCAGCCTGGCCTTTGATACCATTTACGCCGAAGGCCAGCGGCGGTATGTGGAGAGTCTCAGCTCCTATGCCCGGCAGTTTTTGGGCCAGATGGATAAGCCCGATGTGGACTCTATTGACGGGCTTTCTCCCGCCATTTCTATTGACCAGAAGACCACCTCCCGGAACCCCCGTTCCACGGTGGGCACGGTGACGGAGATCTATGACTACCTGCGTTTGCTGTGGGCCCGGGTGGGCATTCCTCACTGTCCCAGGTGCGGCAAGGAAATCGCCCGGCAGACCATCGACCAGATTGTGGATCGGGTGGAAGCTCTTGGGGAGGGCACCCGGTTTCTGATCCTTTCTCCCGTGATCCGGGGCAAGAAGGGCGAACATCAGAAGATCTTTGAGGATGCCCGGAAGGGCGGCTTCACCCGTGTCCGGGTGGATGGGATCCTCTATGACCTGAACGAGCAGATTTCCTGCGAAAAGAATAAAAAGCATACCATCGAGTTGGTGGTGGACCGTATGGTTCTGAAGGAAGGTATGCGTCGCAGACTGACCGACTCCATCGAAACGGCCTGCGCCCAATCCGGCGGTCTGGTGACTGTGCAGCTCCATGATACCAAGGAGGAACTGAGCTTCTCCCAGAATTATGCCTGCGAGGACTGCGGCATCAGCCTTTCTGAGCTGGAGCCCAGAATGTTCTCCTTCAACAATCCGGCAGGCGCCTGCCCGGAGTGTTCCGGCCTGGGCTTCCGGCTGGAAGCAGATGGGGATCTGGTGATTCCGGACAAGGAAAAGTCCATTCTGGACGGTGCCATTCAGGCACCGGGCTGGAGCAGTGCCAGAACCGACTCCATTTTCAGGATGTACTTTGAGGCCATGGCCCAGAAATACCGCTTTTCCCTGAATGCACCGGTGAAAACCTTGTCTCCGGAAGTGATGCAGGTGATTCTTTACGGCACCAAGGGGGAGAAACTGCGGATGACCTACAACCGGGGCAACGGTATGGGTGTCCTGGAGCAGCCTTTTGAGGGGATTTTGCCCAATATCAGCCGCAGATTCCGGGAAACCCAATCGGAAGCGGCCCGGAAAGAGCTGGAAGAGTGCATGGCCACAGCTCCCTGTCCCCTGTGCCACGGAGACCGCCTGTCGGAGATCGCCCGGGCCGTGACCGTGGGCGGCAAGGGGATCATGGAGTTCTGCGCCATGAGTATCCGGGACGAGCTGCAGTTTATGGAAGATATGAAGCTGGAGGGCAATATGGCCCTGGTGGCAGAGCAGATTGTGCGGGAGATCAAATCCCGGCTGCGCTTTTTGTCGGATGTGGGTCTGCAGTATCTGACCCTTTCCCGGGCGGCTGGAACCCTTTCCGGCGGTGAAAGCCAGCGGATCCGCCTGGCAACTCAGATTGGCTCTTCCCTGATGGGGGTGCTGTATATTCTGGACGAGCCGTCTATCGGCCTGCACCAGCGGGACAATGACAAGCTTCTGGGCACCCTCAGGCACCTGCGGGACCTGGGCAATACCCTGATCGTGGTGGAGCATGACGAGGATACCATGCGCGCCGCAGACTTTATTGTGGACGTGGGTCCCGGTGCCGGCAGCCGCGGCGGTGAGATTGTTGCGGCAGGCACGCTGGAAGACATTCTGGCTTGCCCTGAATCGGTGACGGGTCAGTATCTTTCCGGCGTGAAGAAGATCCCCGTTCCTTCCCGGCGCAGAGCCGGAAACGGCAAACTCCTCCGGATTTGCGGTGCCACGGAAAACAATCTGAAAAACATTGACGTAACCATCCCTCTGGGCACCCTGACCTGTGTCACCGGCGTGTCCGGTTCCGGTAAGTCCAGCCTGGTGAAAAAGGTTCTGAACAAGACTCTTCTGGGAAAGCTGAACCATGCCCGGGTGCGGCCCGGTGCCTGCCGGTGCGTGGAGGGCATGGAGCATCTGGATAAGGTCATCGACATTGACCAAAGTCCCATCGGTCGCACCCCCAGATCCAACCCGGCCACTTATACCGGCGTTTTCGGGGACATCCGTGATCTGTTTGCGTCTACCAATGATGCCAAAATCCGGGGTTACGGTCCCGGCCGGTTCTCCTTTAATGCAAAGGGCGGCCGCTGTGAAGCCTGCAGCGGTGACGGCCTTGTGAAGATCGAAATGCACTTCCTGGCGGATGTATATGTGCCCTGTGAAGTGTGCCGGGGCCAGCGCTACAACCGGGAAACTCTGGAAGTCCAGTATAAGGGCAAGAATATTGCCCAGATTCTGGACATGACCGCAGAGGAGGCACTGGAGTTTTTCCAGCACCTTCCCAAGATTCACCGCAAGATCCAGACCATGGTGGAGGTGGGCCTGGGCTATGTGAAGCTGGGTCAGTCCAGCACCACCCTTTCCGGCGGCGAAGCCCAGCGCGGGAAGCTGGCCACGGAGCTGACCCGGGTTTCCACAGGCCGGACTATTTATGTGCTGGACGAACCCACTACCGGCCTCCACGCAGCCGATGTCCACAAGCTGATCGAAGTGCTGCAGCAGCTGGTGGATGCGGGAAACACGGTGCTGGTGATCGAGCATAATCTGGATGTAATCAAAACCGCCGACCACATCATCGACCTGGGCCCTGAAGGGGGCGACGGGGGCGGATATGTGGTGGCCTCCGGTACGCCGGAAGAAGTGGCCGCGGTGGAAGAAAGCTACACCGGCCAGTATCTGAAGCGCTGTCTGTAAGTATAATAAGGCGGCCGCACCGGGGTGCGGCCGCAGGAGTTAACTTTCTTTTTTGGGGTTGTAGACCTCGTCCGGGAGAATGTGGGCCAGGCTGATGAGGGCGTTTGCTTTGGGATCTTTTCCGTAAGACACTTCCGGAGTCCGGAATTCCGGATTCGGGTTGTGCCGGATGGGGAAACTCAGGCTGATGCGGGTACCGCCTTCGGCGGGACGCTCAGCTAGGGCGGTGCCGCCGTGGATGAAGGCCACCTGCCGTACGATGGGAAGTCCTAAACCGATGCCGTATCGGCTGTCTTCCGGCTGGTTGGGCCGCTGATAGCGGTTGAACAGGGTGGGGAAGACGTCATCGGGAATGCCGGTGCCGTTGTCTGTGACACTCAGAAGGATCCGCCGGTCGGTACTTCTCAGGTTCACCCGTATCCAGCCACCCCTTGTGGTATAGGAAGCGGCGTTGCCAATGAGGGAGAATAGGGCCTGAGTCAGCTTTTCTTCGTCCACTAATGCGGAAAGACCTGCGGTGTGATCGGTGTATTCCAATGTGATGCCCTGCCGGCTTAAAAGTAAAGCCGCTTCCCGGATCACTGCCGTTTCCAGCATGGGGCCGATCTGCTGCTCGGTCATGGCATGGATGGACGCGGTTTCGTAGCGGTGGGCGTTGCTCATATTTCCCAGAATGCGCATCATTTTATAAACGCTGTGGTTGATGGCTCCGGCCAGGGCTGGATTGCTGCCCGACAGCTCCGGCATCAGCTTGGTAAGCTGGATCAGCAGCTCGCCAACAGGCAGCCGCAGCTCCCGGGAGGCCAGGTCCAGCACTGCCAGGTCGGGATTCTCTTCGTGGGATTCCAGCAGGAATACGTCGCAGCCAGACAGCTTGCTGACGGAAGCGCCGTAGGTAATGCCGCCGCACTCCAGGGTCAGATACAGGCAGCCGCCGGCCATGGTTTCATAATCTTCTGCGCCGATGGTAATCAGACCGGCCACGGGAACGCCTGTGGGGATCATCCGCTGCTGGGCATCCTGGTTGCACTCGTCAATGAGGCCCCCCTTTACAGAAAAAGCCGGGACATGGACCATCTCCAGGAAATGGGCAATATCGGTTCTTTGTTCCATTTCTCTCCTCCTTAATACTAGGATTCCCGGGCTGCCAAAAAGTATGGCGGGGATGTTTCGTTGATTGTCCCTATTTTATCGAAGAATCTTCCAAATATCAAGATGAAAATACAGAATTCATGAGGTGAAGGATATGCACACTGCCGAAGGGCATCGAAACCGGCTCAAAGACCGGTTCCGCAATGAGGGCCTGGCCCATTTTGAAGAAGTTCACGTTCTGGAACTGGTGCTGTTTTATGCGATTGCCCGCAAGGATACGAAGCCCGTTGCCCGGGCACTGATGGACCGGTTCGGTTCTCTGAAAGCGGTCATTGAGGCCCATCCCAAGGAACTGCAAAAGGTTCCCGGCGTGGGTGAAAATGTGGCCACCTTCCTGAAAGTGCTTCAGGAATTCACCCAGTATTACTACATAAAACGCACTGAAATGCCCAAAGTGATCCATGACATGAACGAATGCGGCAGGTACCTGGCAAATTACTTCCTGGGGCAGTCCAATGAGGTGGTATACCTGCTGTGCCTAGACGCCAAATGCGGCGTGTTGGGCCTGATTAAAATCGGGGAGGGAACCGTCAACAGTGCCAATGTTTCCATGCGGAAGATTGCGGAAACGGCACTGGCCTACGGGGCCTGCTCCGTGGTGGTGGCCCACAACCATCCCGGCGGTCTGGCCATGCCCTCCGGGGAGGATATTCTGACAACCCGGAAGATTGGGCAGACACTGAGTATGGTGGGTGTTTGCCTGGTGGACCATGTGGTTGTTTCTGACGGGGACTTTGTGTCCATGCGCCAATCGGGCCTTTATACGGTCCCGGAAATGTAGTTGATGATCCCCTCTGCCCTATGGCGGAGGGGATTTTGTGTCTACTGAAAAAGCAAAATGTTGAACTGTGACACATTTTGTGTTGACAAAGAACAGTAGTTGCGGTATTATTTGTGTTATGAATGTATGGTAGGGGGAGTTTGCGCTTTTTTGGCGGGATTCCTGTACAACACGTTTACGGGAGAAAGGATGCGTTATGGAAAAAAATAGCATCGACAGAGAAAAGTTGATCAGCAACATGACGGAAAACCTGCCGGCTTTGCGGGCCCAGCTGGATCTGACCCAGGAAGAACTGGCGGGGATCATTGGGGTCAGCAGAAGTACGGTTCTGTCCATCGAGAACAAAAAGCGGGACATGACCTGGGGAACGTTTTTGTCGCTGGTACTGCTGTTTACCAAGAACGAAGAAACCAATAAACTATTGAATGTGATGGAAATCTACACCGATGAGTTCCACGCCTTCATCCAAAGACCGTCTGCGGGCGGCAAGTAAAGAAAGGGAGTGTGCGTATGAGAGGGTTTGGAAGAATCCTGAGATGCACGGTGGCGCTGGCGGTACTTCTGGCGCTTCTGACCGGTCTGAGCAGCATTGCACTGGCCGATGAAAAGGGAGCCATCACCAAAGAGGATAAGTCCTACGAGATTGCGGTGGTCTTCGATAATTCCGGTTCTATGTACAATTCTGCCGCCTGGTGTCGGGCCAAGTTTGCCATGGAGATCTTTGCCTCCATGCTGGACTATGACAACGGCGACCGGCTGGTGGTATTCCCCATGTGGGAGGTGCTGACTGACGGCACCAAGTACGGTTCCGGAAGCTACAAGCCTGTGCAGATCACCAATAAGGATGACATTGACAAGATCCATAACCTCTTTACGGTGGACGCGGGTGAAACTCCCTTTGCTCCCGTAAAGGAGGCCTTTAATTATCTGCAAACCGTTTCCGGTAAGGAGCGCTGGCTGATCGTGCTGACAGATGGCGGCTTCAACCAGGACGAGCGTTCCCGAAACACCTTCAACAACTATGATGTTGATGAACAGGGCGAACTGGAGAGAATGGCCGGCGGCCAGGTCAAAATCCAGTATCTTGGCTTCGGCAGTGCTGCGAGAATCAATGAGAATCCGGCCCGGGGTTTGTATTCTGCCCAGGCCACCGAAACCAGCCTGCAGCAGGAACTGGTGAAAATCTGCAACCGGATTTTCCAGCGCTCCGAACTGCCCAAGTCTTATCTCAGCGGCAATCAGCTGAAGCTGGATCTTTCTATGGGAAAGCTGATTGTGTTTGTCCAGGGCGCCAATGCAAGAATCGATTCTCTGAAGGATGCCAACGGCAGGGAGATCCGCAAGCTGATGGACTCCGGCCGGCGCACTTACAGCACTTTGGCTGCCGGTGACTCCTATTATCAGAATGCACCTGTGGATGATACCCTGGCAGGCCAGGTGGTGTCCTTTGCGAGCTGTACCGCAGGTACATATACCCTGTCTTATTCTGATGCCGACAATATTCAGATTTTCTACGAGCCCGATGTTGACCTGAGTACCCAGTTTCTGAATGCGGACGGCAGCGTTGTGGATATGTCCACCGGCGAGATCGTTTCCGGCGATTACATGGTTCGCTACGGACTGATTGACCGGGTGACGGGTGAGATTGTGACCGACCATCCCTTGCTGGATGTGAAGGACTTTGGCTGCGAAGTGGTTATCAAAAGCGGTACGGGTGACGAAACGAAATCCGTGGAAAACGGTGAAACCATTACCCTGGAGCCGGAAACGGAGATTTCCTTCCGCTATTCCGGCACCTTCCTGGGAGATTACACCATCTCCTCCGGCGGTGAAGCAAGTACCATGAAACTGCGGGTGGTGCTGCCTCAGATCGATGTTTTCGAAGCAAAACTGACCGCAGAGCAAACCTGGTTCGTTAAACGTACCCATGAGGAATGGAAGCCCATGCGGGCTGACTTCACCCTCAACGGTGCCCCGCTTACGGACGAGCAGATGCAGCGCCTGACGGCTGCAATTTCTTCGGATCCGGAAATGCCCCTGCAGGTTCAGTGGCTGAATGGAGAGTCCGCCTGCCTCATTTATGTGTCCCGGGACCAGGGCGGCAATTATGTGGATGGTCAGACCGGTCGGTTTACCCTGACTCTGAACGGCTCGTTCATTGATGAATTCGGCCGGGAGATCCCCTTCTCTCAGAAGCAGGGAATCAATATTACTGAGATTGAGCCCTCTGTGCTGATGTTCTGGATCATTTTGCTGATCCTTGCGATTATTGCCGGACTGATTCTCCTGTACATTCTGATCGGCCTGATCAAGAAACTGCCCAAACGGGTCCAGCTGGAAACGGCTGACAGCAAGGGAAAGAAAATCGGCAAGACCACCATTCGCCTGATGAAAAAGGGCAGTACTGTTTTGGTGAAAGACCGGGTTACCGCAAAAAAGCTTACCCCCGAAACGGGTTACCATAAGAGAAAACGGCCCACAGCCACCTTTAAGGTGACCGGTATTGACCTTACTTCCCGGGTAATTTCCCTTACCATCGGCGGTAAGACCTATACAAAAAACAAGCGCGGTGTCATTGTGGGCTCCAACGGCAACGAAGTGGATACCGGCTCTCTGGAATTCAGCGTCTATGACGGCATGAAGATCCAGTGGACCGTGGTGGACAGCAGTAACAAGAAATTCAGCTACGTGGGAGAAATCCTGATCAACCGTAAGTAACATAGAAGGGAATATGATTGCTATGAAAGAAACTCTGAAACCCAATGAAGTGGCCGCAACACTGTTTGTGGGTGTGGGCGGTATTGGCTCCAAGATCATCAAGCGGGTTGCCGAACTGGCTGCCGGTGACAATACCGAAGCAGTCCGCTTTGTGACCATGGACACCGACGTAAACGACCTGGAGCAGGTGGAACGCGGCAATAAGGTCATTGCCATTCAGACCTCTTCTCCCCGCAGTGTCCGGGACTATCTGGATTCTGACGGTGAGGCGGCAGCCCACTGGTTCCCCGTCAACAACATTCTCGATGACAAGACCGTTTCCGAAGGTGCCGGTCAGGTTCGTGCCATCTCCCGTCTGGCCCTGAATGCCACCATCCGTTACGGCAAGATCCGTCTGCTCTACAACGCCATTGACGATCTGTTCCTGAAAAACGGCGCCAGCAAGTGCCAGGCCCTGAAGGTGGTCATCGCATCCACCGCCGCCGGTGGTACCGGTTCCGGTATTGCCATGGAAGTGGGTATGCTGATCCGTCACTACATTAAGAAGAAGTACCCCGAATCCGCCTGCATCATCCGCGGCTTCCTGCTGCTGCCCGGTGTTCTGGATACCGTGGTGGACAACGACACCGAGCGGGACAGCCTGCGCCGCAACGGCTATGCAACCATTAAGGAAATCAACGCCTTTATGATGAAGGGCAGCGGTTTCTTCAAGTCCGAGCCCCGTCTGGCCCGGTATAAGGACCTGCACATCACCATCCCCACCAGCGATGGCGGCTATGAGAAGCTGGACTACCTGCCCTTCGACTTCTGCTTCCTGCTGGACCGTACCGACGGCATCCAGAAATCCATGCGTGGCCTGGCCCAGTACCGGGAGTACGCGGCCCAGAGTATTTACGAGCAGAACATCGGTCCCATGCGGTTCAGCGCTTCCAGTAAGGAAGACAACGTTATTAAAGAATTCAGCGATCCCAAGAAGCTGGGCCGCTGCCGCTTCGGTGGTGCCGGTGCCGCTACCATTCGTTATCCCTACGGTAAAATCTGCGACTTCATCGCTCTGGATTGGGCCCAGCAGCTGCTCTTTGGCAAGCTGGATGAATCCATGGACGAGCAGACCAGAGAGCGGATGATTGAGCGCACCTGGCTTAAGTATGACGTGGCCTTTGAGCGTAAGTTCAAGGAGTGGGAAAGCACCCCCGGTGCCGCAGCGGACGAAGAACCCACCAGAAGCCTGGTGTACACCCAGACCATTGAAGAATCTCTGGGCGGCAAGGGTGACAACTTCTCCGATATGCTCTTTGACAAGTATCTGAAGACCAAGGTGGCCGAAGTGGTCAGCGGTGCCGAGAAAGATAATTTGGCCGACGATATGGAAGAAGTGGTGGGGGCCTACATTCAGGCCATCGTCACCGGTATGCTGGATGAAAAGATCCGCCCCATGCTGGATATTTCCGATGAGGATATTTCCACTGCCTCCACCCGCGCCGCAGAGCGGGGTGCCTTCGCATACCGTTTTGACGCCATCCAGAAGCTGCGCGGCACCTGCGATTACGGCATGGTCCGCAGCAAGGCCAAGCAGTTTGTCCGTGGTATCTTCGAGAGCCGGGCATCCGTTGCCCATGGCGGCCTGAAGGATTACATGATCCAGCGCTACCTGTCCAACAACGGCAGCGCCATCCATCCCAACGCCGTACGGTATCTGCTGTACAAGCTGCAGCAGGCTATCCAGGAAGTCCGTGAGACCATCAGCGTCAACTCCGAAGAGTTCGAAAAGTCCATCCATGAGATCATTTCCAGCGAAACCAAGAAGAAGATGTATGACCTGGTGGACGGTCAACCTCAGGAGACCCTGCAGGCTATGTGCCAGGGCATTGATGCACTGGAAGGTCCTCTCACTGCCCTGAACGGCGACAAGAGCAATATCTGTAACCAGCTGCTGGATTCCTTCTATGAAATCGTGGTGGATGGCTATCAGAAGATGGCCAAGCGGGCCATCTGTGATGCCGCTGAGCATTATGTGAATGCCCTGATCGCTGCCTACGAGAAGTTCTACAACACCTTCCGGGACAAGAGCGTCAGCATCATCAAGCGCAAGGATGCCATCCGGGAAGAGCTGCGCTTCCGCAAGGGCGACTGCCTGCTGAACCTGTTCAGCGATCCCGGCTATCTGGATATGCTGGCAGAACAGAACAGACCCATGGGCGGTGCCGGTGCAGCTGACCTGGATATGTTTATCCGGATCTTTGACATGGTCCGTGAGAACAGCGAGATCGAGGAACACAACCGCTACGACGAATTCTCCGAGGAGCAGGCCCATGACGTCTTTGAAGAGGTTATGATCGGATACTTCCGGGAGCTGGTGGAGAAGCAGCGGGGCGAAGAACTGGATGTGGATATTCTCCACGCCATCAAGCTCCAGTTCCGGATCCGTGGCGACCTGGCCAAGCGCGGTGCCACCGAGGAAGAAAAGCTGAAGATCAGCAAGCAGATGCGGGATGCAGACGCACTGCGGATGTACATCAACAAGATCCTGAATATCGGCCGCAACCTGGCTACCCCCGGCATTTGCAAGAAGAGCTTCGAGGAGAGCCGCGATGTCAACGCAGTGGCTTACAGTGTCTATTGTAAGGACGGCGGCGGTATCCGCGTTGGCGAATACTTTGACGATAAGAATGCTTCCGAGTCCGTTTCCCGCTATGAGGCCCGGTTCTTCCGCAGCATTTATGTGGTGATGCCCACCCAGATCTTCCAGTTCTGCGCACCCCGGATCGATGCTGCCAGCACCGAACCCAGAGTGGACCTGATCAATGCAGACGTCCAGTGTGGTGCCGGTGAAAGCTTCCTGCGTTACCAGACCTACATGGAAGAAATCGGCCCCGACAGCCGGATGAATTCCATCATTACCCCCCACGTGGATACCCGCTGGAACTCCATTTCCGTAATGCCCGAGCTGGATCTGGAGTATCAGGACCAGCTGATGAAGCACATTCAGAAGGCCTTTGTCTATGGCTTCCTGTATGGCGTCATTGCCCGCTATGCGCCTTCCAGACACGATCCCAAGCGGTTCCTTTATCGCTATCGGGACGGCCGCAACGGCTTCAAGTCCCTGATCGTCTCCAACAAGACCAAGTGCGACAAGCTCTATGAAGTGCTGGATGCCCTGTACTTCGACCGGGCTGCCGTCACTTCCATCCACAAGACCATTGCCCAGAGCAGAGATGCCGACGAAAAGCGCAGTGCAACTTATGAGAGAACCATCTTTAAGAGCCATGTGAACGGCTTTACCAGAGCCGCCATCATCGGTGAAGAGGAATCCGGTACCCCCGGTAAGGCATCCCTCTTTGAACTGGTGCTGCTGTACTTCAACTCCCTGCCTCCCCGTCAGAGAGATGCAGCCGAAATCGAAGTGATGGTGGATGCGGTCATCGAAGTGATCCAGACCGAAGTGGCCATGTTCACCGAAGACACCGAAACCAATCCTCTGCTGGGTATGCTGCTGGCTGAGCAGTACAACCTGCTCAACTACAATTACCGTCAGAATACCGATCTTCTGGGCATGGGCATTGCCATGCGCAACAATGATGTGATGATGATCATCCGTCGCAAGATCGAGGACAAGCTTTTCGATCTGGATATTACCATGCCGGAGCTTGCTCCCCTGGACTAAAGGACAAACTGGCAGACCGCATTACGCGGTCTGCCCCCAAAAGGTGAAATGATATGTTTACAGTTGTTATTTGCAACAGAGCGCTGGTGGACGATTGTAAAACCAAATATGCCATATATCTGAAACCCTTTCTGGAAAAGTCCGGTTATGCTTTCTGCCGCTGGGATCCCAAGGGAACCACCCTTCAGGAAGCGGTTCCCGAACTCTATGGGCTCACTGCCCATAAAAAGCAGTGGCGGGCATTGATCGTTGCCGATCTGTCTGTATTGGGATACACGGGAGTTTCCCGGAACAATCCTTTCAATTTTGTGGAAAGCACCAAGCCCGATTGTGCCTTTGAAACGCCGGAGGAAATCCTTGCCTACCGCCGGATGAAGCAGCAGCGCTATGAACTGGCTTTGGAGAATCCGCTGATGCGGCTGTCCGTATGGCTGTGCGGCGCATCCATCCGAAAAGCCCCTCAGGTTGCCTACCTGCAGAATCTGCCGGATGTGAGCGAAGAGGGTTACTTTGAGGCGGTGGAGGAGTGCGGAAAGCTTCCCCTGGAAGTGGAGCATGACCGGCTGCGGCTTTACCGCCATGAATTGATGCTGCGCAATTTCTCTGTGGATGGGGAACTGTTCAATCCTCCCAAGCAGGTGATTGCCCTGGGGGAACGGATCCTTTCTGCATTCCCTGCCGAAGGCGCTGCTGATCAGGTGCGCAGGACCGAGTTCGACTACTCCCGGTTTTATGAGGATAACCTCTATCCCGACCGGCTGCGGTATATGCTGTTTGATGTGCAGTATCTGAAGGGTGCCAGAAATGACAACCATTGGTTCAATTTCCTGACCCTTTTGATGGTGCTTGCCACCAATGAGATTCCGCTGGAAGTGATGCGGCCTTACCGGGTGTACCGTGTGGATGCCAATATCGATTCCGAGCAGATCAGCCGTGTCTTTAACGGCTATCTCGATAAGCTGACGGTGACCCTCACCAGCTTAACCAGACAGATCAAGAAGGATTTCACCCGCTGCAAGGACCCGGTTACCGATACGGATATCCGGGAACTGATGGAATCGGATGTCCACGTGCCTGTGCAGATCCGTGCAGACTTCCCGGAAAAGGAACTGCTGGCGGTTCACGATAAAATCGGCCTGGCCTCGGACTGCCCTGAGGATGAATCGGAGAACTGGGACGGCCAGTATCACGAAATCAGCCGCAAGTTCCTGCGGTTCCTGCGGGAGCCTAGACGGGCTGTGAAGAATGCAGTGAACGGCCCCTTCCGGCTCCAGAGCGTCCTTCAGGATGAGCGGGCCCTTCAGATGAATGATTACCAGCGGGAAGATGTGGAATACCATCTGCTGGACGAAGAAAAGCGCATGGTGGAAACAGCCACCACCCGGCTGTTTGAAACAGAATCCTACTTGAGCCGCATGAGCCAGGCGGACGAAAACCTCCGCCGGGAAATGGGCCAGAGAATGAGCCGCGGCAAAGCCATTTCTGTGGCCCTGGTGGCTGCATTGGCATATTTTATTGGGTTCCTCCCCATGATCTTCGGGAAACTCAATGATTTCAATGCGGTTTCCTTTGGCATTACTGTGACGGTGGTTTCCATTCTCCTGATGATGGTTGTGGGCCTGGTGTTCCTGATTTGGAAGCGGCACCGTCTGAAGCGCCTGTTCAAGGCCTTCAACAGGCTGATGCAGAACCTTTGCGAAGAGATTCGCGGTGGCCTGCAGGTTTTTTCCAAGTACTTGTCCCATGCCTGTAATGTGCGACGGGAGTTCTCGGTGCTGCAGTACAGTGAGGACGAGGTGCCTGAAAAGCTGAAGGCTCTGCGCAAGCACGAACAGGATATCCGGGCACAGATTGAGGAAGTGTACCGGCTCTTTGCCAAGCATTTGGACCGGCAGGCCGGCACGGCCCGCACTGCCGAGCCCTATCATTATGACTTCTCCCGGATGGAGGACTATACCTACGAGCTGCCCCGGGGGAATGATCAGCGGACCATTCATTTCCTGCAGGCAGGAAATGAGGTTACCGTGCCTGTGAATTATGTGCAGGCCATCACACTGGAAAGGGAGGAGCTGTATGATTGATACATTGAAAGAGATCGGCAAAATGCTGATCGCGGTTCTTCCCTTTGTGCTTCTGTGCATCCGTGCCCGGAATGTGAATCTGGATAAGACCGAGCGCAGTAAACAGGTGTTGATGCCGGTGCTGGCTGTGGTATACAGCATCGCCGTGATGCTGACCCTGGATCGGTTTAACAACTGGCTGCTGGAGACCATTAAGAACATTCCCAATTGGATCCGGTCCCTGGCCAGCCTTTCCTGGATGCCTCAGGATGCGGTTCCTGCGATTCAGGATGTGGCAGGCGTGGTCAAACAGGTTCTGGACAACCTGAACCTGAATTTCTGGATTTTCTACATTTCCAACACGGTGCTGATGATCGGTTATCTGCTGCTGAAGCGGATTGCCATGCCATTTATGCGCAAGTTCGTTAAAACAAGCGGCGGCTTGCACCTGCGTGTCAGCGGCCTGTTTTACGAGTTCTTCAGCGAGCGGGGGACCTGGTGCCTGAAGGAAAATTATGTGCAGGTCCGGGGCCTGACGAAGCTGTTCTACTATACGGGTCTGGTGATTTCTGTATTTTTGATGATCTGGACCAAAACCTATTTTGAAGACGGTCTGCTGAAGTCTGTTTTCTACCCGGTTTTCGGTCTGATCATTCTGGGCGAACTCTATTTCTACCTGGATGGTGCCACCCGCAGAGAGTACGCCATGGACATTCTGGGTGAGGACGAAAACGCCTACAAGGTGGTCAACTACTCCCTGCTGCGCAGATTCCTGCGGACGGTCTTTGGAGACAAGCTGCTAGCTGAGAATACCGGCTTCAACAGCGCCCTTTCCTATGGCGTAACCACTGATGAACTGTTGCGGGAAATGGAAAACAGCGAGGACCAGAAGGTGGTCACCTGCGCCTATTATTACAGAAGACTTTATGAAGGCGGCAAGAGCCTGGACCACAATTATCTGGGCTCCAGCCTGGACCTGCTGCAGGGTAAGAGCATCCTCTTTAATAACCCATTCTACACTGATCTGATTCCCTATGCCTTCTATCCCATGAACCGGGCCCTGCTGGCCCACCAGAAAGTGCTGGTGGTTCTGGGGCGGCATGGCATGGAAGAGGATGTGAAGCAGTGGCTGTCCGATGGAATCAATGCGGTCACCAACCTGCCGGACCTGTGGAAGACAGAGGTGCTTTCCGCCGATTCCGTGGACCCTGATATCGGCATCATCACCCGCAGCGATGTGCTGAACATCGAACTCCATGAAGCCAACAGCGATTTTCTTGAAAAAGTTGGATTTGTGGTGGTTTTGGAGCCTTCCCGCCTGGTTTCCACGGCCCAGATTGGACTGAACCTGCTGGTGAAGAAGTGCAATCAGGGAGAGGGCAAGCAGATCACCTTCTGCCTCTGCGACAAAAACTGTGACGGCCTGGTGGACGCCATGAGCCATGCCCTGATGACCAATTTGACGGAGGTTTCTCCCACCAAAAAGCATTCGGGCACTTCTTCTTATATGCTTTGGGGCACTGATGGGGATTATATCCATCACCGGCTGCTGCCCAACATTTCCAGATACCTGGGCATGGGTACGGAACTGAGTTTCGCGGCCCTAAAGAACCAGGTGTCCCAGACCAAATGGTTTGGCGGCGATGCTTTCCCCGTGACGGACATCCGCTGGATTGACAACCAGTATTACTATGAACTGACCAAATATGCCGGCCTGCCTTCCAGCCAGCGGGCCATTGATGAACACTTCATCACCTCGCCCAATACCTGGAGCTGCGGCATCAGCAAAAACGCCTATATTACGGTGGAGGATGAATCCTTCAATATGTTCGAGATCCTTCGGGATTTCTCCACCCGTTCAACGGAGCAGGGCTTCATCAATGTAATTTCCTCCGATTATATGCTTCGGGAATACATGGCGTCCAACGCCTCCATCTTTGAGGCAGACCCCAAGGCCATTCCCTACATTGCTGCTGACTATACCCGCAGCAACCGCAACACCATTCTGCGGCTGATTCTGATGATGAGCATTTACCCGGTGCCCGAGAGCCGGCTGCGTAAGGAGCTGTCTCTGCTGGGTATGGAAACCTTTGATATTCATCGTCAGATTTGGCTGGAACTGTATAAGTGCTATGCCTCTGCCCAGGAAATCTCCCAGCTGCCTGAGGATTACGAAGCTGCTCTGGAGGAAGTTTCCTTCAGAAAGCTGCAGATCGGTTCCTCTGCCTTTGAGATGGATATTATCCGGGTGGGCAGAACCTATACCGAAAAGCTCAACATTGTGGAGCCCACCTATTCTATCGTGGATCCTGTTTTCCACAGCGCCTGTGTGACGGAGCTGAAATCCGCCGGCTATGTAAGCGAAGACGAGAAGGGTCAGCGCTATTATCTGGGTGCGGAGCTGGGCGGCCACATTTATCAGAAGTACCTGCCCGGTCAGTTCTTTACCCTGAACGGAAAGTACTACGAAATGCAGTACCTGACCGCCGACGGACAGGTGCTGGTGCGTCGTGCGGCGGACCACATCACTGGCAGACCTGCCTATCGACAGATTCGCAACTATGTGATCTGCGGCACCGTTCCCGGCAGCAAGGTGGGGTCGGTTCGGGATGTGAACGGCATGAAGGTGATCCGGGAGTTTGCGGATCTCGCCATCTATACCCCCGGTTACTACCGCATGGAACGCTACGGTGATTTCGCCGGAGCAAAGAAAATCCTCTTTGAGGGGGATCACAGCAGTATTCCTGTCCGTAATTACCGGAATAAGGAAATCCTCTGCATCGAACTTCCCGACATGGGCGGCAAGCTGACAGACGAGATCCGCTACACCATTACCGTTTTGTTCAATGAGGTGTTCCGGACCTTGTTTGCAGAGAATCAGCCATTCATCAGTGCGGTGACGGACGATTCCTTCCTGCCTGAGGATGCCCCCATTCGTCCACTGACCTACGGGATCCGTGCAGAAGGCGCGGAGCTTCGGAAGAACTGCATTTACATCATCGAGGACAGCCAGCTGGATCTGGGCCTGACAGTGGCCGTTGAGCGGAATCTGAGCCGTATTTTCGGTATTGTCCAGGACTATATCGACTGGCACATGGGTATGCTGGAAGAGAGCCTGGTGCCTCCTGAGGATCCCGTTTCCGGTGTGATCTTCGGCGGTGAAGGGGATAAGAAGTCCGGAGCCGGCGGATTCTTTGGCGGCCTGGGTGCTAAGATCAAGGGGATCATTAACCGCATCACCGGAAAGAACGGCGACGACCAGGGGCCCCGTGAGGAAGATCCCAAAGAAACCGGCACTCCTGTGGATGGGGAGAAGGGCTCCGATACACCCATTGACGGCGGTAAAACCGATCCTGCCAAGGGCGGTTGGGTCCGCGGTATTCTGGATCGGATTCGGCGCAAACCCCGTCAGGAAGAAGAGCCCGGCGAAACCGACGGAGACGGTGACGGTGTTCCCGTTGACGAAGATAACGGTCCCGTGAATCCCGGCGGCGAAGAAAACGGCGACGGCAACAACGACGGCAATAACGGCGACGGCAACAACGACGGCTATAACGGCGACGGCAACAACGACGGCAATAACGGCGGCAACGGTTTTGTACCCCCTGCCGGAATTGTGGAAGAAGACGGCGACGGGGATGGCAGCGAGGAGGATCCGGCTGATCAGTCCAATGCTCCCGGCCCCGATGATCAGTCCGGCGATGTGGACTTTACCGGCGACCGTACTGCCTACCATGACCGCTATTACACCCTCTTCGGTGGTAACAACGATTTGCCCTATATGGATCTGCGGGGGACCGGCGTGTACCTGATTGCCATGGGCTTCCTGAACAATCCTCTGCGTCAGGCCCGTGCCGGCAAAGATGTGGCCGCTCAGGTGGCAGCTACCTTCAAGCCCAATAAGCGCAACGCCCGCTACTGCGACTTCTGCGGTAACGAGATCTTCGGTGTGGAGTATGAAACCCTTGCCGACGGCAGAGATCGCTGTATGGCCTGCAGCAAGACCGCCATCAAGACCGGTGAAGAATTCCGCAAGATCTTTGAAGACGTGCGCAGAAATCTGGAAGCCTTCTTTGGCATCCACATTGATGCAGGCGTCAAGGTGGAAATGGTCAATTCCAAGACCCTCCACAAGCGCCTGGGTGAGGCCTTTGTACCTACGCCCAAGTCTGATGCCCGGGTGCTGGGTGTTGCCATCAAGGACCGCAGCGGCTATACCCTGCTGGTGGAGAACGGCTCGCCCCGGATGGCTTCTATTCTGACCATGGCCCATGAACTGACCCATATCTGGCAGTACCTGAACTGGAATGACCGACACATCCGCAAGACTTACGGCAGACGGATGCGGCTGGAAATCTATGAGGGTATGGCCAAGTGGGTGGAGATTCAGTATGCCTACCTGATCAATGAACCTGCTACCGCAAAGCGTGAAGAGTTGATTACCTGTTTCCGGGACGATGAGTACGGAAGGGGCTTCCTCCGTTACCGGGCAGCCTATCCCTTCTCCACCGGCACGGTCATTACCAAACCCACACCCTTTGAGCGGCCCGATATGCCGCTGCCTTTGGACTTCTGCGGCAATATCACCATTGTTCCTCCTGAAACGGATGTGACCCCTCCGGACGAAGAAGATCCCCGGAAGCCTGCCCCGAAGCCCACTCATGTGCCCAAGGCGGCTGCAGTGAGCCAGCGGACACCCGGTCAGGTGCGGCAGTTTGCTTATGAACTGCTGAATGAAAGCCATAAGAAGGTTTACGATCTGGTGGTAGATGCCTTCCGCAGTTTTGCTGCGGAGCTGACGGAGTTTCCTGTGCAGCTGAGCAAGGACGAGGCAATGGCCATTGTGGAACACGTGACCCGGGACCATCCGGAGCTTTTCTGGTATCAAAACGGCACCACCTACTACTTTGATCCCGAGACGCTGATTCTCAGCAGAATGGAGATCCGCTACGCCATGACTCAGGAAGAGGCCCAGGAACGTCAGCGGAAGATCGATGAGGCCGTGAAGCCCTTCCTGAGGTCTGTGACCGAAGGCATGAGCGATTACGATGTGGTGCTGCGGGTCTATGAAAACATCATCCACCTGGTGGACTACGATACCATCGCGGTGGACCGGCAGAATCAGATCCCCGTTACCGTGGACAGCCCCGATGACATCCGCACCATTTACGGCGTGTTTGTGAACCGGAAGGCAGTCTGTGCCGGCTATGCCAAGGCAACCCAGTACCTGCTGAATCTTCTGGGCATCGAATGCAGCTATGTGTCCAATGAGAAGCACGCATGGAACCTGCTGAAGCTGGAAGGGGACTACTACCATCTGGATACCACCTGGGGTGATCACTCTAACACGGTGAAGGAAAAGTCCTCCGACCGGATCAGCTACGACTGCTTCTGCATCACTACGGAAGAAGTGCTGCGCCTGGAGGATCATGAGATTCCCGAACGGCTTCAGCTGCCTCTGTGTACCGCAACCAAGTGCAATTACCATCACCGCAACGGTCTGTTCCTGGAAACCCTGGACTTTGACCGGATCCGCAACATTGTGCTGGATGCCCTGAAGGCCGGGAAGATGGATGCATCCCTGAAGTTTGCCAGCGATCGGCTGTGGCAGCAGGCCAAGAAGCTGCTGGTGGACGAAGGGAAGATTCGCGAAGCCATCCGCTTTGCAAATCTCAAGCTGGAGGGCCACATTGACACCACCTACAGTTACATCCAATCCGAAGAAAAGCGCATTTTGACCTTTATCTTCAAAAACCTTTGATCCAATTAGCCACCCCGGAAGGCAGACGCCTTCCGGGGTGATATCCATCAGGAAGGATGACCTCTATGAAAATCATTGTTTGTCTCGATGACCGCTCAGGAATGCTCTTTTTGAAGCGCCGGCAAAGCCAGGACAGCGCACTTCGTCAAAAGCTTTTGGCACGAACGGCCGGATCGGTTCTTTGGATGAACCGCTACTCCGCCGGACAGTTTACCGAAGGCACTTTCCGGGTGGATGAACAGTTCCTGGAAAAAGCAGGGGCGGGGGAGTACTGTTTCGTGGAGAACGTGGATATACTGCCCTGTCTGGATCGGATTGAAGGGGTTATTGTGTACCGCTGGAACCGCCACTATCCTTCCGATCGGAAGTTTCCGATGGATGCGTTTATTGGAAGATGGCGTTTGGTGGATACCCAGGAGTTCCCCGGCACATCCCACGATTTGATTACCGAGGAGGTCTATGAACTATGACAGAAAAGGATCCCTATAAGCCCCGTAAGCGCCGAAGGAAGATAGACCCTGCGCTGGTTCTGTTTTTTGTGGTGTTGACGATCATTGGGGAGCTTCTCTTCGCGGGAGTGACCCCTGAGCATTATCAGGACCCAACAACAGCCCCGGTAATCCAGCCTACAACCCAGCCGGAACTGATTCCCGATTTCTTTGGGGAGCCCTTTGTGGTCCTCAATGACGGCGAGCCGCTGTTTACCGATGGGGATCTTGTTACCAAGTCCTACGAGTATTATGCGCCCCTGGATGCGCTGGAGCGCTGTGGCGTGACCATGGCCTGCGTTGGCCGGGACATTATGCCCACCGAGGAACGGGGTAGCATCAGCAGTGTAAAGCCCACGGGCTGGGTTCAGGCATACTATGATTTCGTGGATGGGAATGCCCTGTATAACCGGTGCCATTTGCTGGGCTTCCAGCTTACAGGAGAAAATGCCAATAAGCTGAACCTGATTACCGGAACGCGGTATATGAATGTAGAAGGTATGCTGCCTTTTGAGAACATGATTGCCGACTTCGTAAAAGAAACGGGCTATCATGTGATATACCGTGTGACACCCATTTTTGAAGGGGACGATCTGGTGGCCAGAGGCGTCCGGATGGAGGCCAAATCCGTGGAAGACAACGGCGAAGGCATCTGTTTCCATGTGTTTTGCTACAATGTACAGCCCGGCGTCATTATCGATTACGCTACCGGAGAGAGCCGTCTTTCCGGAAAATAAACCGATTACAGCACCCGAACCTCCGGGTGCTGTGCTTTTTGTCGGAGCAGGAGACGCGTTTTTGTACAAGGTTACAAAAAGATTGGTGAAAACCACCAAAGGGTGCAAAATTACTTGCCTTTTTGAATTTCTTGGCTATAATATGTGAAACGGTAAGCAGCCTTTGGTCTATGGTGCAAAGCACCTTTTTCGGGAGAGGAGCATTATGAAAAACCGGAAATCGAATACGCTGGATCTGACCACCGGGTCGGTTTGGGGAAAGTATCTGTCTTTTGTGTTGCCGATTCTTGCCAGCAATCTGCTGCAAAACCTTTATAACGCGGCTGACAAAGCGGTGGTTGGTCAGTATGCGGGTGATCATGCCCTGGCGGCAGTTGGTTCCACCGGCTCTGCTATCAATCTGCTGATATGTCTGTTTACCGGCCTTGCCATTGGCGCCAATGTGGTCTGTGCCAATATGCGGGGCGCCCGGAATATGCGGGACCTGCGCCGTGCCATGCATACTGCCATCTTGTTGGCGGCTGTTACCGGCGTTATTGTTGCGGTTCTGGGTATGAGTGTTACCCGGCCGTTCCTGCAGCTGATGAGTTCTCCTCCCGAGGTTATTGATCTGGCCACCGTCTATATGCGGATCTACTTTGTGGGTGTGCCGTTCTCCCTTCTATATAACTATGGCGCCGGTATTCTTCGTGCTTATGGCGATACCAAGCGTCCTATGATCATCTTGGCCCTGTCGGGTCTTGTAAATGTGGGACTCAATCTGGTGTTTGTCATCGTCTGCGGTATGGATGTGGACGGTGTTGCCTGGGCTACCGTTGTTTCTCAGATGGTTGCGGCTGCTGTGGTGCTGTGGATACTCTTCAAGCCCGACGGAGGGTATGACCTGAATGTCCGGGAACTGAAGATCCATAAACGGGAACTGATTACCATTGTGAAGGTAGGTTTGCCCTGCGGATTTAACGGCATGGTGTTCAGTCTTTCCAACGTGATCATCCAATCCTCGGTCAACAGCCTGGGTGATCTGGTGGTGGCCGGTAATGTGGCTGCTGACAGCGTTACGGCTCTCATTTACCAGGTGATTGCTTCCTGTTACAGCGCCAATGTCAGCTTCAGTGGTCAGTGCTTCGGCGCCCGGAACTATAAGCGCATCGACCGGATGCTGGTGGTCAGTATTACGGTTTCCGTTGGAATCATTGCGCTGCTGGCACTGGTAGGTACGCTTTTCCCCAATGTGCTGATGGGCCTCTTTACCAGCAGCGAGGCGGTGATGAAATCCGGCTTTTCGAAGCTGATGATCGTCAGCTGGGGATACCTGGTTTACTGCCTCTCCGAGAATTTCATGGGCGCCCTGCGGGGAATGCGACGTTCCACTGTTCCCACTTTGATCAATGTTTTGGGCGTTTGTGTGCCGAGAGTTCTGTGGGTGGCTTTTGCATTTCCTCTGAACCGGACGGTGGGGTTCCTGTACCTGTGTTATCCCATCTCCTGGGTTCTGAGTTCCCTGTGCCAGGGGCTTTACTTCTTCCATGTGCGAAGAGAGATCAATAAAGAAACCCTTCAGGGAGCGGTTACTGAATAATCAAAGCGCGCTGCGTCTGCAGCGCGCTTTTTGAAGTAAAACCGTTGATTCCTCTTTTCCTTTGGAATGATCTATGGTATAATGAATCAAAATAGCGCAAGGAGGGATAAGTATGGACCGTTTTCAGCTTGCGGCACCGTTCCAACCCACCGGTGACCAGCCGGAAGCAATTAAAAACCTGGTATTCGGCCTGGAGAATGGCCTGCGGGAGCAGACCCTTTTAGGCGTAACCGGCTCCGGTAAAACCTTCACCATGGCCTCGGTGATTGAAAAAATCAACCGTCCCACCCTGGTTCTGGCACACAACAAGACTCTGGCAGCACAGCTTTGTGCGGAATTCCGGGAGTTCTTCCCTAATAATGCGGTGGAATATTTCATCTCCTACTACGATTACTACCAGCCGGAAGCCTATATCGCCCATACGGATACCTATATTGAGAAGGATGCATCCATCAACGAAGAAATTGACCGTCTTCGCCACAGCGCCACCTCGGCCCTCTTTGAGCGCCGGGATGTGATTGTGGTCAGCTCCGTCAGCTGCCTTTACGGTCTGGGTGACCCCATTGACTATAAGAGCATGGTCATTTCCCTTCGTGTGGGCCAGGAGAGGCCCATGGATGAAATCCTGCGAAAGCTGGCCGAGATTCGCTATGAGCGTAACGATCTGGACTTTTCCAGAAATAAGTTTCGGGTTCGTGGTGACACCCTGGAAGTGTACCCTGCCTATTGGACGGGCCGGGCCATCCGTGTGGAGTTTTTTGGGGATGAAGTGGATCGAATCAGCGAAATCAACGCCGTTTCCGGCATGGTGGAGCGGTATATCGACCATGTGGCCATTTACCCGGCCAGCCACTATGTGGCCTCCCGGGAGAAACTGGAGCGGGCCATGCGGGACATTCGTGTGGAATGCGACCAGCAGGTTCGTTTCTTCCATGAACAAAACAAGCTCATTGAGGCCCAGCGCATTGAACAGAGAACGGCTTATGATCTGGAAATGCTGTCGGAAATCGGCTTCTGCAACGGCATCGAAAACTATTCCCGGGTCATTCAGGGCCGTGCCCCAGGCACACCGCCCACCACACTGCTGGACTATTTCCCGGATGACTTCCTGCTGATCGTGGACGAAAGCCATGTGACCCTGCCCCAGTGCAGAGCCATGTTTGCCGGCGACCGCAGCCGAAAGGATGCCCTGGTGAATTACGGTTTCCGGCTGCCTTCGGCCTATGATAACCGGCCCCTGAATTTCCAGGAATTCGACTCCAAGCTGAATCAGATTGTTTACGTTTCCGCTACGCCGGCAGAGTATGAGCGGGAACGGTCCGGCCAAATTGTGGAACAGGTGATTCGCCCCACGGGCCTTCTGGATCCCATTGTGGAAGTCCGGCCCATTGAAGGACAGATTGACGACCTCATCGGGGAAATCAACGGCCGCACCGTTAAAAATGAGCGGGTTCTGGTGACCACCCTTACCAAGAAGATGGCCGAGGATCTGACGGTTTATCTGCAGAAGGCAGGCATCAAAGTCCGATATATGCACTCTGATATCGGCTCCATGGAACGCATGGAGATCATCCGAGATCTTCGGATGGCCCGATTTGATGTACTGGTTGGTATCAATCTTCTTCGGGAAGGCCTGGACTTGCCGGAAGTCAGCCTGGTGGCCATTTTGGATGCGGATAAGGAAGGCTTCCTGCGCAGTGAAACCAGCCTGATTCAGACCATAGGCCGTGCCGCCCGGAACGCAGAGGGCAAGGTGATTATGTACGCAGACCGGATCACCGATTCCATGGCCTCTGCCATGGACGAAACAGCCCGGCGCCGTGAGATTCAGGATGCTTACAACCGTGAGCACGGCATTGTGCCCAAGACCATTATCAAGTCCGTTCGTGACCTGATTGAGATTTCCTCTCCTACTGCCGAGCGGAAGGGCAGAAGCGGCATCAAGATGACCAAGGCGGAGCGGGAAAAGGAAATTGCCCGTCTGGAAAAGATGATGAAAGAAGCGGCCCGCATGATGGAATACGAATACGCCGCCGTTCTCCGGGACCAGATCATCGAACTCAGAGGAAACGGAACTTAATAGAATCAGGCATCCGGCTCACACCGGATGCCTGAAGGATATCATTCAAAACAGTAAGGAGGTGCTGCGGTGATGAACGGCCAATTCTTGATTCTGGCAGTGGACGATGATTGCTCTATTCTGCACATCTTGAAAACCAATTTGGAAGAAGCCGGTTATCGGGTGTTGACCGCACAGAACGGTGAGGATGCCTGCAGCATTGCCAGAAGTGCGCATCCCCATTTGATTATTATGGATGTGATGATGCCCTGTTGCAACGGCATTCTGGCCACGGTTCGCATCCGGCAGGAGAGCAATGTGCCCATACTGATGCTTTCTGCCAAGGCAGAGGGTTCGGACCGGGTTCTGGGTCTGGAGTCCGGTGCGGACGATTATCTGGTAAAACCCTTTTATCGGCAGGAGCTTTTGGCCCGGGTAAAGGCGCTGCTGCGCCGCTATGCAGACCTTGGTTCCATCCGGGAAACGGGTTCCCCGGATCAGCTTCTGGTGGGGCAGATTCTGTTGGACAAATCCAGAAAGTTGCTGACGGTTCGGGGAGAAACGGTACATCTGACACCGACCGAGTATAAGATTCTCTGTCTGATGATGGCGAGCCCCGGACGGGTTTTCTCTGCTGAGGAGATTTACGAGCGGGTTTGGCAGAGTGATGCGTTTTCCGTGGAGAATACGGTGATGGTCCATATCAGCCGGATTCGGGAGAAGATCGAACTGAATCCGAAAAAACCGGAGTATCTGAAAGTGATTTGGGGGATTGGCTATGTTTTTGAAGCACCGTAAATTGCTTTTGACAGTCCTGTGTCTGCTGAGCGGACTACTGCTGGCGCTGGGGTGTACTGTGTTTTCATGGCAGTGGAATGAGGATTTTGCTTTTGCCACCACAATCCCACACGAGACGACCCTGAAAGTTACCACGCCCACGTTGGATCCGGAATCATCCACCCAATCCACCGATCCCACCCAAATTACATACAAAGGGAATACCGAAGCGGGCAATGGTTCCCAGAGGAAACAATCTGAGCGAAGCCTTCGGCCTTACTTACAGGCAGGGTCCTTATTCTTTGGAATCGTTCTGGGGGCGCTGTTTCTGCTGAATGTACAGGTGCAGCCTGTTTTGGGGCCGGAAGTGGACCTGACAGCGGTGATATCCATACTCTATGGGGGAATGGGAGTACTTGCTGTAAATGATCCTCAAAACGTGGTTATGGCATGGGCCATGATGTCTTTGGGGCTATTTTGCCTACGGGAATTGATTTCCTGGATCCGATGCGGCTGTAAAGCAGATTGGTGCGTTGCGCAACGAATGGGTACTTACTTCAGCCGTAACGGAAAGAAACGGTATTATTTGCTTTGCTGCCTTCTGGCAGTTGTTTTAAGCCTTTGCGGTGTGACATATGTAATCGCACAAAGAAATCATTTTCGGAGCTGGTGGTGGATAGTCGCATGGAGTTCCGGCCCTGCGCTGATGTGCCTTCTTGCCTGGATTTCCCTTATGCGATTCGGAAAGGCCGTGGATGGGCTCAGCGACCGGATTCAGAGATTCTATGAGGGGGTTCCAATCACCGTTGACGAGGGTGTCTTCGGTCAGGAACAGGCCCGGCTTGCGGCGATGGGGGAACGTATGGAAGAGGCCGTTCGGAAAGCGGTTACCGGAGAACGGTTCAAGGTGGATTTGATCGCCAATGTTTCTCACGATTTGCGCACGCCCCTGACCTCCATTTTGGGCTACGCAGAGCTTCTGGAAGGGGAAGTGCTGTCCGATACCGGAAGGGAGCAACTGATGCTTCTGAACCGAAAGGCAGGATATATGCGGGACCTGGTGGAAAGCCTTTTCGAACTGACCAAGGTTTCCAGCGGGGTGTTGGAAGCAAAACGTGATAAAATTGACCTGATTCGTTTGCTGGAGCAAACAATTGGTCTTTTTGATGACCGGCTCACATCGGCTTCCCTGCAAATACGCCGGCACTACTGTGCGGAGCATATTCCTGTGGTAACGGACGGGGCCCGGATGCATCAGGTCTTTGCCAACCTTTTTGGAAATGCCATTAAGTATGCCCTGCCAGGAACCAGGATTCATCTGGAAGTGAAAGAAGAGGATTTGATTACGGTCCGTGTTACCAATATTGCTTCCTATGAGATGGATTTCGGCGAGGAAGAGATTTTGCAGCGCTTTGCAAGGGGCGACAAAGCCCGCAGTACATCCGGAAGCGGAATCGGTTTGGCCATTGCCCAGACCTATACCGCCTCTGTGGGTGGACATTTTCGGGTTGTGATCGATGGGGATCAATTTAGTGCCATTGTGGAATTGCCGAAAAACTGAAAGAGAAATGTAAGAAATACATTGCCTGGTTTGAAAGAAACCTCCTGTATTCTGTAAGAGGATACAGGAGGTTTTTGTTATGACGAATGTTACGGATAATCGGATTCCCACAGTGATCAGAAGAGTATTAATTGCATGGTTGGCAGGGGCGAGCGCATTTCGCCTGCTGCTTCCGAAAGAAAGCCGCTCCTTTGAAAACGGGCTGACAGCTGACTCGGCCCGGTATCTGATCTTTTTTCTGGCCGTAGCGGCGGTTTTTGCGCTCTTGTTTCTGCTGAAGTTGCCGGAAAAGGCGGAACGTTGGGCTCCGGCAATGTTGTTTGTAATTCTGTCGGCGGAGGGATTGATATATAATTTTTCCTGGGCTTTGCTGGTTGGATGTGGACTCATTCTTTGGGTTCTGATTATATATGGTCTGTTTGGCTGGCAGAAAGAGGGAGGCCGGAGGAAGCAATTCCCCCAAAATCATCCTGCAGCGGTATGGGTGTTGGCTTCTCTGGCGGCAGTTTTCTTTTTAATTGTCAGTGGATGGACCGTTTGCAGGGTAATGACATTTTCGTCACCCACCTTTGATATGGGAATATTCTCTCAAATGTTTCATCATATGCGCACTACCGGACTACCCAATACCACGGTGGAGCGGGATGGGCTGCTGTCGCATTTTGCTGTTCATGTGTCGCCGGTGTATTATCTGATGCTGCCGTTTTACTGCCTGGTTCCAAAGCCGTGGATGCTGCAGGTGCTTCAGGCGGCTGTTCTCAGCTCCGCTGTCATACCCCTTTGGTATATCGGGAAAAACCGGGGGCTTTCGTCATGGCTCCGGGTGGGGCTGTGCGCGATTCTTCTGCTGTATCCGGCGTATAGTGGAGGAACCGGTTATGATATACACGAAAACTGCTTTTTAACGCCCCTGCTTCTGTGGCTGTTTTACGCCCTGGAGAAGCGTAACGGGCTGCTTACGGCTGTGTTTTCCGTTCTGACTCTGGCTGTCAAAGAGGATGCGGCGGTATATGTGGCGGTGGTGGGGCTGTGGTTTGCAGTATCGGCATTGCCGGAGCGCAGATGGAAAGATTTATTGCTGGGAATGGCTATTTTCGCAGGGGCAGCAGGGTGGTTCCTGGTGGTCACCGGGTACCTTTCGGAGCAAGGGGACGGTGTGATGTCCTGGCGATATGACAATTTTTCGGTAGGCGCCATGGGGTCGCTGGCGTCTGTGGTAGCCAGTACGTTTTTATCACCTGTGAAGGTTGTGTATGAGTGCGTGGATCGGGAGAAATGGCTGTATATTCTTCAGACAATGCTTCCTCTGCTGGGTCTTCCCTTGGTGACTCGAAAATTCCATAGATACATTCTCCTGATCCCATATTTGCTTGTGAATCTGATGTCGGATTATACCTATCAGCATCATGTTTTCTTTCAGTATGGGTTTGGTTCAACGGCCTGTCTGATCTATCTGACGGCATTGAACCTGGCTGATATGAACCCACGGTGGAGAGTCAGAGAATTGGCAACTATGGCAATGGTACTGACGGGAATCGTATGCTTTTGTACCTGGATTCTGCCAACTGCGGTTTTCTATCCTCGGTACTATTGGCAGAACGCTGACTATTACAATGAGATACGGGATGTGCTGGACCAAATACCGGAGGATACACCTGTGACGGCCACTACTTTTTACACAACCCATTTGTCGGACCGTGAGGTTTTGTATGATGTGCGGTATTCCTCCAGGGAGCATCTGTTAAGCACGGACTACGTGGTGCTTAGCGTGGGTGAGTCGGATTCCTATCAAAAGTACGGTGGATATGATCGCCTTGTCAAGCTGCTTGAAGGGAAAGGATACCGGAAATCCTGTGAACTGGATGGAACACTGGTAATATATGCAAAATAGAAGCGCACCCCCCGGTCGTGTGACCGGGGGTGCTGCGCAATTATTTATTCTGTTCTGAGGGCGACCACGGGGTCTTTGTTGGCTGCGTTGCGGGCGGGGATCAGACCGGCGATGGCGGTCAGTACAATGGAAATACCAATGAGGATCAGCGCAGCCGCAGGCGGCAGATAAGCCTTGGCGGAAATCTCTGCAATCAGTTCGATGAGTATGTTCACCGGTATAATCAGAAGCTCCGTCAGTCCGATGCCCACCAGACCGGCACAGAGACCTACGATCATGGTTTCTGCATTGAACACTCGGCTGATGTCCTTCTTGGAAGCGCCCACAGCCCGGAGAATGCCGATTTCCTTGGTGCGTTCCAGCACAGAAATGTTGGTGATGATGCCGATCATAATGGAGGAAACCACCAGGGAGATGCCTACAAATGCAATCAGAATATAGCTGATGGCGTTGATGATGGTGGTGACGGAATCCATCATCAGCCCCACCAGGTCGGTGTAGATGATCTGGGATTCTTCGTCTTTGCCTTCGTTATACTCCGCGATGATACGCACAATGGCATCTTTGGATTCGAAGTCCACAGGGTAAAGGTTGATTTGGGTAGGGGAAGCCGGGTCGCATACACCAAACCGGCTCATGTTGTCCTCATAGGTGGAAGAGGAAGTGCCGGGTACCAGGGAGGCGGATATGGTAGTGCAGATCTGAGTTTCGCTCATGCCGGCTGCCTGCATCTGACCGATGGCTGCAGTTAGTTGGGCCTGTTGATCCTGGGGAAGTGTGGGCATCATGGCTGTGATTTCGGCCATGGTATAAACAACAGGCTCAGCATCCGGATCCGGGAAGGGAAGACCGGAGAGGATATCCAAATCGGGGGTTTCTTCCTGGGTCTGTACCGCGGCAGAACTGCTGACTGCGTCGATCAGGTGTTCCATCAGTTCCCCGCGGTAGCCAATCATGCCGATGGAGGAACCGGAAACCGCATCGGGATCAGGTTTGACCACACCCACGATGGTAAGGGTTTCTGCCTGGGAGAGGGTATCCAGCATAAAGAGTTCATCATCTTCCCGGTTCTGCCAGACACCGTCGGTTTCCTGGTAATAGTCGCTTTCGGGAATCAGCTTAAAGGTCATTCCCAGAAAATCGCTGAAAGAGAAGGTGTGGACCTCGCTGTTCAGCCGAATATCTTCGCCGTTTGCCTTTTGCTGCATAGCCTGACGCAGTTCTTCTACATCCAGAATGCCCAGGGCATAGAGACTGTAGTCGCTGATGCGGTTCTGTTCGTCCACAATGAGGATCAATTCATTCCATTTTTCCGGAAGCCTACCTTCCAAAACCTGATACTGATCCTTCAGAAGTTCGTCATTTCCGGTGAGCCGGGTGAAAATGTTCTGACTCATCATGGAGTTGCCCCGCATTCCCATCTCTTCCATCACACTGCTGGGGTTGACCCGCCAGACACCGTTCGAGGTATCGCCCAGGTATACGTTCAGAGGGGTGGAATAGCTGTACCGGATTTCGGTAGTGAGTTCCTCCAGGCCGCTTTCACCGCTTTCGATAAATGCCTTGAAGTCTGTCAGGTTATTGGTAGTGGCGCTGGCAAACATCATTTCCATCATGCCGGACATGATGTTGGCAGAATAGATGGTGTCTTCGCTGTATTCCGGCTGGGTGACTTGGGACTCCATGGTGCTCATCATGCCGGACATATCCATGGTGTTTTGCTGGAGTGTCAGGGGGTAGTTGGATAAAGTGTCCCGTTCCACTTCGGTGATATAGAGATTAACGCCGGTGGAAATACTGAGAATCAGGGCAATACCCACAATGCCGATGGAGCCGGCGAAGGCTGTCATCAGAGTACGGCCCTTTTTGGTCATCAGGTTGCTGAGGGACAGCATGAATGCGGTGAGGACGGACATGGAAGCGCGCTTGCCCTTGCGGGTGGAGGATTCCGCGGCCACTGGCTGGGAGCCGTCATAGGGATTGGTATCGGAAAGCAGCCGTCCGTCCAGAAGCCGTACCGTGCGGGTGGCGTATTGCTCCGCCAGCTCCGGGTTATGGGTGACCATGATCACAAGCCGGTCCTTGGCGACCTCTTTCAGGATTTCCATTACCTGCACGGATGTGTCGGAGTCCAATGCGCCGGTGGGTTCATCGGCAAGCAGAATTTCAGGGTCATTCACCAGCGCCCGTGCAATGGCCACGCGCTGCATCTGACCGCCGGAGAGCTGATTGGGTTTCTTGTGAAGCTGATCCCCAAGGCCGACCTTTTCCAATGCTTCTTTGGCCCGTCTGCGGCGCTCAGAGCGTCTGACACCCGAGAGGGTCAGGGCCAGTTCCACGTTGGCCAAAACACTCTGATGAGGGATCAGGTTGTAGCTTTGAAATACAAAGCCCACGGAGTGATTGCGGTAGGTATCCCAATCCCTGCTTCTGTAGCTGCCGGTGGACCGGCCGCGAATGATCAAATCTCCTTTGGTGTAACGATCCAAACCGCCGATGATGTTCAGCAGCGTGGTTTTGCCGCATCCCGAAGGACCCAGAATGGCCACAAATTCCGAAGGCCGAAAGGCAATGCTGATGCCTTTCAATGCCTCTACGGTATGAGGACCGGAACGGTATTCTTTAACGATATTGCTTAAGCGAAGCATATATTTCCCCCTGGCAAGTTTGATAGCTTTATATAAAACCAAAAGTGTGAACAGCGTATGACAAAACGGGGAAAAATTAACTTTTTTTCAAAAAAATAAACCGGGGGCCGTGATAATCTTCCCGATCCACCTGTTCCAGCCACATGGATGCGGGGCGAACCCACAAACCCTGCTCACCGTAAAGAGCCCGGTAAACGACCATGGGCTCCAGTGTTTCCGAGTGTTTGGCAATGCCGATCAATTCATAGAGATTTCCCTTGAAATGGCGGTAAATTCCGGGTTTCAGTTCCATAGTTCCTCCTGTAAATCTATTTAGGATAAAAAAGTGCGCCGGGTGGCGCACTTTTTTGAGCTTATCTGCTGGCTTCCAGAACGGTTGCCGGATCAAAGAGGCCGGTGTACCATTCGGGATGGGTCTGGATATTAATGGCACTGACCACCAGGCGGCCCTGGCGAATATAGTTGGGTTCGGTCAGGCACCAGGGATTGCCGTCGGGCAGGTAGCCCAGATAGTAGCGGAAGCCCATTTCCTGGAGCTTGGCGAATTTCTCGCCGGTGTATTCGCCCTTTCCGGCAATATCGGTATTCCGGGCAAAGACCAGAATGGGGGTTTCGCCGATGACGGCTTCGATGTTCTTCTTCCAGCTTTCCACATCCTTGGCGATCTGCGCCACGGTGCTGGCTTCGTAGTCGGTGTTGGCATAGCTGTAGAAGGCAATTTCGTAGCCCCGTTCCTTCAGAGCGTCCAGAATCGGCAGAGCCTCTTCCAGCTTGTTGCGGCGGTAGCCGAAGACGCCGTCATAGCCGGTAACGGCCAGGATGGCACGGGCACCATTGTAGGAGAAGTCGGGGTGCTCCTTAATAAACTCTTCCAGGATGGGCACCAGGTCAAAGCTGCCGGTGATGGTTTCGCCGGTGGCATCCACCATCTCGCAGGTAAACTCGCCCTTTTCGTCCAGGATCAGCTTGCTGGCGAAGCCGGCACCCTTGCTGTCGGGCACGCCATCTTTGTCCGGGTCGATCATGTAGGTGTAGTAGTTGACCTGGGTTTCCGTCAGCATGATGGGTTTGCGGCCCTGGGGCAGGGAAAGGGTCTTGGGAGTGAAGGCGGTGTTGCCGTTGCCGTCGTTGGTAATCTGGAACAGATCGTCCAGATCCACCAGCACGTAGCCGTTGGCGTGAAGATCCTCCAGAATGTTGCGGAACTCTGCGGTGGTGATGAAGTTCTTCTTGTAGCCACCGGCATAATCGGGATCCTTGAAGGCCCGTACCGGGTCTTCGATCAGCAGCTGGAAGGAGAGGTTCAGCACCTGGTCCGGGGTGTATTCTACGGTATTCTCCATGGCATCGGTACAGCTGTCACGCAGGGCCAGAAGATCGTTGAAGTCATAGATATCCCCGCTGAAGGTATCCAGCAGATTGATGGCATCCAGGAACTGATAGGTATCATACAGATACTTGGCCTGAACATAAAGCTCCGCAGCTTCCTTCCGGAAAGCCTCCATTTGGGCAATGGAAGACTCCCTGGCAGCCAGACTTGCCTTAAGGGCTTCTTCTTCCTTCCGCTTTTTGTTGTTGGAAGCGGTGACGATGAAAACCACAATCAGGGCTGCGATCAGTACAAAAATGATCACCGGAAGATAGGATTCCATAAATACACGCCTGGGGCTGCGCTTTCTGCGGCGGGGATTGGGCGTGCGCTCCGGATTGATATTGAAGTTTTCCATAAGCATCCTGCTTTCGTATATAATTTAACAAGTTTATTATGCCATAATCCCACGAAAATTGCAAGTTAATAATCATATCTTAAAAAGATCTGTGGACAATATTCTTGCTTTCGGAAAATGGGTGGAGTATAATGGTAAAAAACACAGGAGGAACGAATATGGAAAAAATCACTAGTTTTACCATTGATCATATCAAACTGCAGCCGGGGCTGTATGTATCCCGGAAGGACCGGGTGGGTGGAGAGACTGTCACCACCTTTGACCTGCGCTTTACAAGTCCCAACGAAGAGCCCGTGATGAATACCGCCGAGATGCACACCATTGAGCATCTGGCGGCCACCTTCCTGAGAAACGATCCGCAGTGGAAGGAGCGGGTGCTCTATTTTGGTCCCATGGGCTGCCGCACCGGTTTTTACCTGCTGATGGTTGGGGACCTGGAATCCCGGGACATTTTGGAATTGATGAGAGAGTGCTTCCTGTTTATCCGGGATTTCCGGGGAGAAGTGCCCGGGGCCAGCGCAAAAGATTGCGGAAACTATCTGGACATGAACCTGGGTATGGCCAACTATTGGGCCGGCCGTTACCATGAACTGCTGCAACACATCACACCGGACCGGCTGGTCTATCCGGAATAAGGAGGAACCCCTGTGAAAATCGGTATTATTGGCGCTATGGCGGTGGAAATTGCCGCTCTGAAGGAAAAAATGACGGACCTGACCGTCACAAACCGCACCGGTATGGAGTTTTATGAAGGCATTCTGGAAGGAATCCCTGCGGTGGTGGTTCAGTGCGGCGTGGGCAAGGTGAATGCTGCCATGTGCACCCAGATTCTGTGTGACCTGTTTGGGGTGACCCACCTGGTCAATACCGGCATTGCCGGCTCTCTGTGTGCCCAGCTGGATATCGGTGATCTGGTGATCAGCCGGGATGCCATGTACCACGACTTTGATTGTCATGTACTGAACAGCAATTACCCAGTGGGTCAGGTGCCCGGTATGGCGGTCCGCGCTTTCCCGGCGGATGAACTGCTGATGGGCCTGGCCTTTGAGGCTTCTGAAGATGTTAATCCCGGCCATACCCAGATGGGCCGCATCGCCAGCGGCGACCAGTTTGTGAGCCAAAAGGATCTGAAATCCCGAATCATTGCCGACACCGGTGCCCTCTGCACCGAAATGGAAGGTGCTGCCATTGCCCACACTGCCTGGAGAAACGGTGTACCTTTCGTGGTGGTAAGAGCCATTTCCGACAAGGCGGATGATTCCGCCGAAATGGACTATCCCACCTTCGAGGCCATTGCGGCCCAGCGCTGCGCCTCGGTGACCCTGAGCTTGGTGCGTAAACTGGCTGCAATTTGAAGTAGCAGTATTGGGCTGTGGAATACATGAAACAGAAGGTTGCTCCGGGAGCTTTTGCCATGTGTCTTGGAAGCCTCTGGGGAATACTGCGACTTGAAAGAGGAAAGGACTTAATATGAGATTTATAGATTTACCCAAAGAACTGGAAGTGGGCGTCCAGGCGGCCTGCGCGCTGCTGGGTGACTCCGAGGATTTTAGCGTACGTTTCCAAAAAGCCGAATGCCTGTCCCTTCGTAAAGATGCCCAGGGGGTTACCATTGGATACAGCCGCAAAGCAGAAGCCTTGCGGGGACTTTCCATGGCAAAGCGATTTTGGAATGAGGGGACAGCTGTTTCTCAGCAGGCCAAGTTTGAAACCCTGACCCTCATGGTGGATTGCAGCCGAAATGCGGTGGTGAAGCCTGAACAGGTAAAACGGCTGATGGTGGAACTGGCCATGATGGGCTTTACTTCCCTGATGCTTTATACAGAGGATACTTATGAGATTCCCGGCCATCCCTATTTCGGTCATATGCGTGGCCGCTATTCTGTCCAGGAACTGAAGGACCTGAATGCCTACGGCGAAGAAATTGGAATTGAGCTGATTCCCTGCATTCAGACTCTGGCCCACCTGAATGCCATTTTCAACTGGAGTGCATATTCCCATATTCAGGATGTGGGGGATATCCTTCTGGCAGAAAGCGATGAAACCTATGGGCTCATCGAGGATATGCTGAAAACCTGCCGGGATTGCTTCTCTTCCCGAACCATCAACATCGGTATGGACGAAGCTCACCTGCTGGGCCGTGGCAAGTATCTGGATCACTTTGGCTACAGCCCCAAGCCGGATATTATGATCCGCCATCTTAATAAGGTAATCGGGCTTTGCAAAAAGTATGACTTCCAGCCGGTGATGTGGAGCGATATGTTCTTCCGGATGCAGTTTGACGGGAAGTATAACGTCAGCGAAGGGGAGCTTTCCCAGGAAGTTCTGGATCAGATTCCCGAGGAAGTGGCCCTGTGCTACTGGAACTATTACACGCCGCCAGCAAAGACCGGCGAACTGGAGCATATGTTTCAGCAGCATAGCCGCATGAACCGGGAACTGTGGTTTGCGGGCGGAAGCTGGTGCTGGAACGGCCCTGCGCCAAAGAATTATTTCTCCAACATTGTGACACCCACTCAGCTGGGCTATGCCAAGCAGTACGGCGTTCAAAATGTGATTGCCACGGCTTGGGGAGATGACGGCGGCGAATGCTGCCCCTTTATGGTGCTGCCCAGTCTTCTGCAGTACGCAGAGCTTTGTTATGGGGATGCGGACGAACAGACTCTGAATGACCGGTCCCTGGATTGCTTCGGGATTTCCTATGAGGATCTTTTGAAGATCGATCAGGTGTCGCTGCCCCGGGTGATCGACCCGGAACGCAGCGGTCCTCCTTGCTATGAGAAAATGGCACTGCTGAATGATGTGATGCTGGGAATGATGGATGCGGATCTGAAGGAAACGGACCTGACCGCAAAATACTGTCAGGACGCGAAGATCCTGCAAGCCGTGCCTGCAAACCGCTACAGCATCCTGTTTGAAAATCAGCTTCGATTTGCAGAGCTTCTGGAAGTGAAAACCGATCTTTCTGTGCGGATCAAGGAAGCCTACCGGGCAGGGGATCGGGAAGCCCTGGCTGAAATCGTTCAGAATCGGATCCCTCTGGTTCTGGAGCGGTTGGAGCGGTTCCAGGATACCTTCCGCACCCAGTGGCACACCTACAACAAGCCCTTTGGCTTTGAAGTACAGGATCTGCGGATGGGCGGCATCAAGGAACGGCTGCGGACCGCTGCCGTTCGTTTGACCCAGTACATCAATGGGGAAGTGGATTGGCTTGAGGAACTGGAGCAGCCGGATCTGCCCTTCAAGCACAATGCCCACACAGACCGGCTGAACCGGTGGCGTCAGATTGCCACTGCCGGTGTGCTCAGTTGGTAAATAAGCATACTGCCGCCTTCGGGCGGCAGTGATTGCATAACGGAAACGCCCACCGGTTTCCGGTGGGCGTCAATGCTATGTATGATTATCAGAACTTGCCGGTGAGGCTGTCAATGGCGGCCATATCGTCGGCGCTGAAGCCGGAAGAACCGGATTCTTCAGAACCGGAACCCTGGGCGGGAGCGCCCTGAGAACCTGCGGCAGGACCGGCAGCGGGGGCGGAGGTGCCTGCACCGAAGTCGGTGTTGTCGAAGTCAAAGCCGGGGCCGTCGGAACCGAAGCTGAAGTCGGCATCGCTGTAGCCGGCTGCTTCTACGGTGGAACCGCTGCTGCCGGAGCCCTTAATGGCGTTGTAGAAGTTGGCGTTGGCGGCTGCCATATAGGGGATCAGCCAAATCATCAGCAGGCCGAAGGTGAAGGTGGAGAGGATCATCCAGCCAATGAAGGAAAGCTGCAGCACGAACAGCTCCATCTTGTGGCCTTCCATCATTTTCTTGGAGCGGTTGATGGCTTCGCGGGCGCCCATGCCGGGATTCTCAGCCAGAATGTAGGGGGCCATGGCGTAAGCATAGGTCTTGACAATACCGGGGATCATGAACACCATGCTCCACAGGGCGATTTTCAGGCCCATCAGGAAATAGAGCTTAATGGCAGACCACAGATCACTGAAGCCCTTGAACATATCGCCAATGGCAACGGGGTTGCCCTTGGTCAGGCCCAGGAAAATGAGGGTCATGGACAGGCTGAAGCCTGCAGAGAATACAAAGGGTGCGACATAACCCACAAAGGGGATGACACTTACTGCCAAAGAGATCAGGACAAACAGCAGGGCAATAATCAGAAGCTTACCAACACTGCCCTTGATTTGGGATTTCGCCATTGCTTTCAAAGAAGCACGATCCATAAATGATTCCTCCTAAATGATACGTTAACAAGCCCTGGGGATTGTTTCTTACATTGTATCAATTTGAAAAAGGAAAGTAAAGGGTAATTTTCACAATTTGTTCATTTCTTTCCATTGATGCACAAAAGCCGGTCCCGAAAGGAACCGGCCTTTGCATATGAGGAATTACTGAAGATTCAGCTTCTTTTTCATCAGGTGATGCATCAGGAAGTAACCGCCTGCGGCGATGATCAGAAAGACAACAGACATGGAAAGAAACATGGAACCGAAAGAGGGGACATCGTCGCGGATCACATCCCCCACAATGCTGACCACACTCAGGATTCCCTGGAGTGTGCTGATGCCGAAGTTGATTCCGTAGTAAATACCGAAGCTGGCCAGGAGCTTGTGTTTCTTTGCCACAAGGCTGCCAATGGTGATGCTTGCAAGGGGCAGAATCAGGCCGGAAAGAAGGGCACTGATGATCAGCAAAGCCACCAGGAATCCGTTAAAACCCATCTCGTTCATTACTTCCCGGAGCCCCTGGGAATTCATCATGGAGAACAAGGTCTGAATATCCACAGATGGATCGCTCAATTTGATGAGAGGGAGGTAAATCATGGACCAGGACAGCATCATAACCAAGCCGGAAACCGTAAGCCAGATGGCAACGTTGCAAATGGAAGACAGAAGCAGCTGATGGGTCGTCACCGGCAGTGTAAAGGTCAGGTACCCTTCGTCGGTAAAATGACGGCGGTAGAAACAGTAAAGCTGATAGATGAAAACGCCGATCATATACGCATAGAGGGCAAAGTACATACCCATCAGAATAAGCATGAGCGTCCCTTCCAGTGTGGCGTTATGTTCTGCGAGTCCACCGTTTTGAATGGCAGAAATGAGGTAGTGTGACAAGGCACCGCCCAAAAGACCGATGGCCAGGGCTGCACCGGACAGCATCAGCATCAAGCCGCGCTGCTCTTTCAGATAATGTTTCAGTAATTTGGCAAACATCTGAACACCTCCCTGAAATGAAGATCAAGAGATTTTCCGGTTTCCGCCCGCATGGCTTCCACGGATCCCATTTGAAGAATCCGACCGTTTTGGATAAACAGGTAGTCATCCAGAATGGGTTCCACATCGGCAATCAGGTGGGTGGAAATGATCACCGTTGCCTCGGGGTCGTAGTTGCTTACAACGGTTCCCAGAATGTAGTCCCGGGTGGCAGGGTCAACGCCGGCAATGGGCTCGTCCAGCAGGTAAAGCTTTGCCCGGCGGGACATCACCAGTGCCAACTGAACCTTTTCCTGGCCGCCTTTGGACAGGGTGCGGAATTTGGCATTCAGAGGGATGTTCAGGGATTGCAGCATAGCATATGCACGCTCCCGGTCAAAATCAGAATAAAAGTCGCAGAAAAGGTCCAGCAGCTGATCGATTTTCTGATTCTTATTGAAATAGACTCGGTCGGGGAGATAAGATACCAGGGCTTTGCTTTGGGGGCCGACAGCGCAGCCGCAGACCTCCAGGGAGCCTCTGGTGGGGGTGAGCAAGCCGGCAATCAGCTTGATGAGGGTGGTCTTGCCGCTGCCGTTGGGGCCCAAAAGCCCGATGATCCGCCCGGCGGGAAGTTCCAGGGTCAGATCGTTCAGGGCGGTCAGGGCACCGTAAACCTTGGTAAGGTTTGTTGCTTTGATAACCGGATGATCCAATGTAACGCAGTCCTTTCTTAATTATAGTTCAGCCAGGATGGCGGATACCTCTGAAGGGGAGATGCCGAAAAGGGCAAATCGGGCGGCGCTTTCTTCCGCCAGATCCCGGATGCACTTGTTCCGGATTTCCTGTAGAATCAGAGGGTCTTCGGTGATGAAACGGCCCATTGTGCCGTGGGAAGTGAGCAAGCCTTCTCTTTCCAGTTCAGAAAGGGCGTGCTGCATGGTGTTGGGATTCACTTTTGCTTCGGTGGCCAGATCACGGACGGAGGGGATCTTGGAGCCGGGGGCATAAAGCCCTCTGAGAACGGCTCCACGGATGTGGTCCATAATCTGCACGTAGACGGGGCGGTCGCTGGAGAAGGTCCAGGTCATGTGACACCTCCTTGTATTAGTGTGATAATACAATAACACATATTCCATGAAATGTCAATAAAAAACCGGGTCAGCATCTGCTGACCCGGAAATGATTATACGTTAAACAGGAAGTTGACGATGTCGCCGTCTTTCATTACATATTCCTTGCCTTCGCTGCGGACCAGGCCCTTGGCCTTGGCAGCGGCCATGGTGCCGCTGGCCTTCATGTCCTCAAAGGCGATGACCTCGGCACGGATGAAGCCCCGCTCGAAGTCGGTGTGAATCTTACCGGCGGCCTGAGGTGCCTTGGTGCCCCGCTTGATGGTCCAGGCACGGCATTCGTCGCTGCCGGCGGTCAGGAAGGAGATCAGGCCCAGCAGAGCATAAGAACTCTTGATGAGCTTGTCCAGACCGCTTTCGTTGACGCCAAGCTCTTCCATGAACATGGCTTTTTCGTCGGGATCGTCCAGCTCGGCAATGTCCGCTTCCAGCTTGGCGCAGATAGGGATCACCTGGCTGCCTTCCTGGGCGGCCAGATCCCGAACGGCGCAGAAGTGAGGATTCTGCGCCGGCTCGTTGATCTCGGCTTCTGCCAGATTGGCCACATAGATGGTCTTCTTCAGAGTCAGCAGATCAGAGGTGGAAATTAGGGCCAGATCCTCGGGATCGTCAGTAAAGGTCCGGGCCAGCTTGCCCTCGTTCAGGTGCTTCAGCAGTTCGGTGAACAGCTCTGCTTCCCGCAGGAACCGCTTGTCGCCGCCCTTGGCGGCCTTCTGGCACTTGTCAATGCGGCGTTCCACCATTTCAATGTCGGCCATCACCAGTTCCAGATTGATGATTTCTATGTCCCGAAGGGGATCGGTAGTACCTTCCACGTGGGTCACGTTGGAGTCCTCAAAGCAGCGGACCACGTGTACGATGGCGTCGGTGGTACGGATGTTGCTGAGGAACTTGTTGCCCAGACCTTCGCCTCTGGAGGCACCCTTCACAAGACCGGCGATGTCCACAAATTCCACCACAGCGGGAGTGGTCTTCTTTGGCTTGTGGAGCTGGGTCAGCCAATCCAGCCGCTCGTCAGGGACGCTGACCACGCCCACGTTGGGGTCGATGGTGCAGAAGGCGTAGTTGTCGGCCGGCACACCGGCGCAGGTGATGGCGTTAAACAGAGTGGACTTGCCTACGTTGGGAAGTCCTACGATACCTAATTTCATAGTCTTATTCTTCTTCCTTTCGGTTGCTTCTTCTGGCGTAAATGCGGGCCAGGCCGCCTTCGCTGGTTTCGCGGAAACGGTGGTTCAGGTTGATGCCGGTTTCGTGCATGGCCCGGCAGACCATGTCATAGCTGATGTTCCGGGAGCCGGTGAGGAAATAGCTGAGGTTACAGGCGTTCATGGCTCTGCAGGCAGCGACCGCATTTCGCTCAATACAGGGAATCTGCACCAGACCGCAGATGGGGTCGCAGGTCAGGCCCAGATGGTGCTCCATTGCCACTTCTGCGGCATATTCCACCTGGTCCAGGTTTTGATTGTAAAGCTCAGCCAGGGCCGCGGCGGCCATGGAGCAGGCGGTGCCGATTTCGGCCTGACAGCCGCATTCTGCACCGGAGATGGAGGCGTTGCGCTTGGTCAGGCTGCCAATGATACCGGCAGTACCCAGGGCCCGGACGATTTGATCGTCGGTGTAGCCCTTGGTGTCCTGGGCATACTTCAAAACCGCAGGAAGAACACCGCAGGCGCCGCAGGTGGGTGCGGTAACGATGGTGCCGTTGCCTGCATTCTGCTCCGCCACGGCGTAGGCATAGGCAGCGATGTACTGGAATTCCTTCAGGGCGGGAATGTCTTCCTGGGGAACCTGCTCGATGAGGAACTTGGCCTTGCGCTGCACATTCAGACCGCCGGGCAAAACGCCGGAGGTGTTAAGGCCGTCGGCAATGGCCTGTTTCATCACACCCCACACTTCATGGAGGAATTCCCAGATGTCTTCGCCTTCGTTCAGCTCCACATAGTCACTGAGCTTGTCGATGTAACGCCATTTGCAGAAATCGGCGATTTCCGCAAAGGAGTTTTCGGGATAAACATCGGGCGTATCCCGGTGGCTCTGGCCGGGAACACGGATGTCACCGCCGCCGATGGACTCCACCCGCATATAGCCGATCTGCGCCCCGTCCTTCATGGCGTACAGGTCCATGGTGTTGGGGTGGGAGTTTTCCAGAACTTCCTTGGAAAAAACGATTTTGGTGGGCAGGGGAGAGAGAACTTCCCGGATCACCCGGTCGGTGCCGTGGCCAACGCCGGTCTTGCTGAGGGAACCAAAGAGAATTACCTGAAAGGCATCGGCTTCGGGGTGTTCGCTGCGAAACAGCTTTGCCGCCCGTTCCGGTCCCATGGTGTGGGAAGAAGAGGGGCCCTTGCCGATTTTATAAATTTCACGAATGGATTTCATGGAATTACCTCTTTTCATAAACTTCCATCTTGCATTATAGCAAAGATACCATCAAATTACAACGGCTTTTCCGGAAAAACAGAAAGAAATGTCAGTCAGGGATGATCCAGCGCTTCCAGGCTCAATTCGCCGGCCAGCCTGAACAGGGCATCCTGCAAAACCTCTTCCAGGCTCTTTCCGGTGAGGCAGGCCACCCGGGTGTAAAACAGAACCACCGCAGGATCCAGGGGTACCGTCACGCAAATCATGTGAGCACCTCCATCAGGAAAAACTGTGTATCATCCTATGCAAATACTTGACAGATGTGATAGAATAGATTGTAATGAGAATTAACCCAAAATGTGGGAGGAATTTGAAATGGCAAAGGAAAAGAAAAAAGTAGAACAGATCACCGATATGGAAGTGGATTTCGGTCAGTGGTTTACCGATGTGTGCAAGAAGGCACAGCTGATTGACTACTCTTCCATCAAGGGTGTGTTTATTTACCGTCCCTACGGCTATGCAATCTGGGAAAACATTCAGCGGATCATGGATGCGGAATTCAAGAAGCAGGGCGTTGAGAACGTCTATATGCCCCTGCTGATTCCCGAAAGCCTGCTGCAGAAGGAAAAGGATCACGTGGAAGGTTTTGCTCCCGAGTGTGCATGGGTCACCGTGGGCGGCGGCGAGAAGCTGGAGGAGCGCTACGCCATCCGTCCCACTTCCGAAACCCTGTTCTGTGAGCATTTTGCAAATGTGCTGCAGTCCCACCGGGATCTGCCCATGAAGTATAACCAGTGGTGCAGTGTGCTGCGCTGGGAGAAGACCAGCCGTCCCTTCCTGCGTCACAGAGAGTTCCTGTGGCAGGAGGGTCACACCATCCATGCCACCGCAGAGGAAGCCAGAGCCTTTACTGAGACTATGCTCAATGTCTATGCGGACTTCTGTGAGAATGTGCTGGCTATGCCCGTTACCCGGGGTCAGAAGACCGATAAGGAAAAGTTCAACGGCGCCGAAGCCACCTACACCATCGAGTGCATGATGCACGACCGGAAGGCTCTGCAGGCTGGTACTTCCCACTACTTCGGTGACGGCTTTGCCCGGGCATTCGATATTACCTTC